>MNXU01000034.1 GCA_001872285.1 Betaproteobacteria bacterium CG2_30_68_42 | reverse complement strand
TATGACGCAGGGTGCATGGCTACGTATTAGATACAGATTTTTTTAGGTACGCACACCCCCCTTAGTCCCCATTCCGTGATCTTGTCGTTCCGGCAGTGGCACCACGTTGTCACCCAGGTCGCCGCGTTCCAGTTGGTCAAGCAGGTCGGCCCATTTCTGCAAGGCTTCCTTGCGTTCCTCGTAAAAGTCATGCCGCATGTAGATACCCTCAACGCCCTTGACGGCGTGATTCAGGCAACGTTCGCCAACGTGGGGCGCAACACCCAGCGCGGCAAGATGCGTCCGCGCCGTGCGCCGGAAGTCATGCACGGTGAAAGGGGCAACGTCCTTGAGCATGGGGCGGATGTTTTTCGCCAATGACGCGCCCACGGTGTTCAGGTCGATATGTGGAATCATCCGGCTTTGCATCTTGCGGGCAGGGAGTAGCCAGCTTGACCCACCGCCCAGCCGTTCCAGTTCGCGCAGGATCGCCGCCGCCTGCCGGGGTAGCGGTATGTCGATGGCCTTGCCGGTTTTCGTGCGCTCGCCAGGCAGGTGCCACACGGCCCCGTCAAGGTCAAACTCTGCCAGGGGCGCGGCTATCAATTCCTCGCGCCGGACGGCCAGCAGGAGCAGCAGCTTTACCGCATGGGTGTTTGCAATGTTCCAGCCTTTCGTCGTCCGCATGGCTTCAAAGAGCTTGACCAACTCCGGGCGGGACAGCCACCGTTCCCGGCTTTCTTCCTTGCCGCCTGCATCAATCAGGCTGAAAGCCGTTGCCGGGTTGGATGTCACCATCTGGCGCTTGATCGCGTAGTCAAACATCCGCTTTACCCAGCGCAGCACGTCATTCGCCATCGTGGGCGCACCGCGCTTGACGATGGTTTGCAGCATGGCGTCTATGTGCTGAGGCTTCACGTCAGTAACGGCAAGCCTGCCGATGTTGGGTTTGATGTCGTTCTCGATTCGCGCCCGCACGATGTTGGGGTGCTTCCAGCGCCCGACGATCCGCGCCGCGAAGTAATCGTCCGCAAGCTGGCCCATTGTCACGGCCAGCCGGGCGGCCTCGATCCTGGCAACGGCATCCCGCTTGCGTTCCCTCTTCTCGCCCGCCGGATCAAAACCCAGGGCGACACGGGCGCGCATTTCCTTTGCCATCTTGCGGGCATCGGCCAGGCTCAACGTGCCATAGCTGCCCATGCTGAGAATGCGCGCCTGTCCTGCCAGCCGGTAACGAAACAGCCAGCGGGGGGTTGCATCCTCTTTTCGGTATCGCAGATACAGCCCTTCACCGTCGCCGCGTTGCTCGAAACGCTCGCCCGCCCTGATCCATCCACGGATTTGCATATCTGACAATTTGCCCATGATCGCCGTCCTTTCGGTGTGCACCCAGGATTCCCGCCTGATTGTGGCTTGGGTGCACGTTTGGGTGCACAAGAATTGTGCGCTTACTTGCGCCGGCATACAACGGTATGGAATGAAAAAAGCCCCGTGGATAGGGGCTTTGTGGGTTTTCCGCGCCGTCATGTGACGGCATGATTCTTTACTCGATATTCTGGACCTGCTCGCGCATCTGCTCGACGAGCAGCTTGAGCTCGACCGCCACCGAGGTGATCTCCCGGGAGACCGACTTGGAGCCGAGCGTGTTGGCCTCGCGGTTCAGTTCCTGCATGAGGAAGTCGAGCCGTTTGCCGGCGACACCGCCGCGGCCGATCACCCGCTCCACCTCCTGCAGATGCGCGCCGAGCCGGGAGATCTCCTCGGCGACATCGATGCGGGCGGCGAACAGGCCGACCTCCTGGCGGATGCGTTCCTCGTCCTGCGCAGCGAGCACTTCGCGCAGCCGCGCAGCGAGCCGGTCGCGATACTCGCTCACCAGTCCGGGCAGCTCGGGCACCACGCCGGCGATGAGCGCACGCATCCGCGCGATCCGATCGAGAATCATCTCCGCCATCTTCGCTCCCTCGCGCGCGCGGCTGGTGATCAGTTCCTCCAGCGCCCGTC
Organism: Betaproteobacteria bacterium CG2_30_68_42; assembly: GCA_001872285.1. Classification (GTDB taxonomy): domain Bacteria; phylum Pseudomonadota; class Gammaproteobacteria; order Burkholderiales; family Rhodocyclaceae; genus CG2-30-68-42. Next base: position 25,410 of record MNXU01000034.1, on the reverse strand, counting down.
CCGCGAGATCGAGGCACTGCGCCGACAGGCCCTCGATGGCGCGCTCCTCGCCCACCACCCCCGGCCAGCGCAGTACGTCCGCGACCGCGAGCCGGCCGGCCCCGGGCAGCAGCCGCAGCACCTCGTCCTGCCAGCGGGCAAGCAGTTCGATCCTCTCGACGCAGAGCGTCTCGCCTGCCTGCGCGCCGGGGGCCGGCAACAGGTTCACCCGGCATTCGAGCTTGCCGCGTGCGATGCGTGCGCCGAGAAGCTCACGAAGCTGCGGCTCGGTCGCGCGCAGCTCGTCGGGGATGCGAAACGTCAGATCGAGGTAGCGCGAATTGACGCTGCGCAGCTCCAGAAAAAGTACCCCGCGTTCGCTGTCGTTCGAAGCCGCGGCATAGCCGGTCATGCTGAGAATCAAGAGTTCCTCCCCCTGCCACCGGACGGGAACCGCCGTCGATCGCGACCCGCGACCTTTACTTCCCCGCGGCAAAGCCCGAAAATTCGCCGCCCGCCCCCGCGCATCGACGCACCGATGCGTCGCGCGCCTCGCGGGCCCGGGAACAAGTTATCACAGCTTCCGACCCAATGGCGTCACAGGCGAACCACCCTCTGCCCTGCGGCACTCGGCTCGATGTCTATCGCATCGACCGCCAGTTGAGCGTGGGCGGCTTCTCCGTCGTCTATCTGGCTTCCGACGCCGAGGATAATCCCGTCGTCATCAAGGAGTATCTGCCCGCCTCGCTCGCGGTACGCCGGGAGGGCGATGTCCTGCCTTCGGTGAAGCCCGAGAAGCGGGCGATGTTCACCTACGGCATGAAGTGCTTTTTCGAGGAAGGCAGCGCCCTCTCCAGGCTCAGGCATCCGAACGTGGTGCGCGTGCTGAATTTCTTCCGCGCCAACGACACCGTCTACATGGTGATGGGCTACGAGCGCGGCACGACGCTCCAGGATTTCATCCGCAAGCACAAGGGCAACATCAGCGAGCGCTTCATCCGGGGCGCGTTCACCCGCCTGCTCAACGGGCTGCGCGAGGTGCACACGCACAAGCTCCTGCATCTCGACATCAAGCCCTCCAACATCTACCTGCGTCTGGACGGCAACCCCGTGCTGCTCGATTTCGGCGCCGCGCGCCAGACGCTCGCCTCCGGCGGCAAGATGCTCAAGCCGATGTACACGCCGGGTTTCGCCGCGCCCGAGCAGTACCAGAGCCGCGAGCTGCTCGGCCCGTGGAGCGACATCTACTCGATCGGCGCCAGCATGTATGCCTGTCTGGCCGGGGCCGCGCCGCAGGCGGCGAACCTGCGTGTCGAGCGCGATCAGGTGCAGCGTGCCGCAAAGCGCTTCGCCGGCAAGTACTCGCGCCAGCTCCTGGAACTCATCGACTGGTGCATGAAGCTCGATCATCTCGATCGCCCGCAGAGCGTCTTCGCGCTCCAGAAGGTGCTGGCGAGCGGAGCGGCCGAGCCTCCGGGCGCGGACCTGTTTGCGTCGATCGTGCGCCACATCCGCGATCTCAGGCCGAAATGAAATTCACCATCTATCACGACAGCCGGCGCGGCGGGCGCAAGACGAACCAGGACCGGGTCGCCTATTGCTATTCCCGCGATGCGCTTCTGATGGTGGTGGCCGACGGGATGGGCGGACACCTGCATGGCGAGATCGCCGCGGAGATCGCGGTCAAGTTCATCACCGACAGCTTCCAGCGCGAAGCGGCTCCGAGCCTCGCGGATCCCTACATGTTCCTGTCCAAGGCGCTGGTCAATGCCCACCACGCCATCCTCGACTACGCCACCGACCGGCTCAACGACGACTCGCCGCGCACGACCTGTGTCGCCTGCCTGATCCAGGACGGGAAGGCCTACTGGGCGCATACCGGCGATTCGCGCCTGTACCTGATGCGCGCGGGCGAGGTGGTGAGCCAGACCCGCGACCACTCGCGCGTGCAACTGATGATCGAGCAGGGCCTGATCGACGAGGAACAGGCCGCACAGCACCCCGCCCGCAACCGCATCTACAGTTGCCTGGGCGGCATTCACCTGCCGCAGATCGATTTCTCGCCGCAGACGAGGCTGTGCGCGGGCGATGTCATCGTCCTGTGCACCGATGGTTTCTGGACGCCGGTCAGTGGTGCGAGCCTCGCAACCCGGCTTTCGGGGGTCAATGTGATGGAGGCCGTGCCGCCGCTCATGGACGAGGCCGAGAGAATCGGCGGAAGACTGGGCGACAACCTGAGCCTCATCGCCCTGACCTGGGAGGAGGGCGGCCCCGGCAGCGCCTCGACGATTTCGACCCAGACCATGCCGGTCGACCAGTTCGCCACGCGCATGGACAGCTTCGCCGGTTCGCGCGCGGGCTCGGGCGATGCTCCCCCGAGCGAACTCACGGAAGAGGACATCGAGCGCGTCGTCACCGAAATCCAGAGCGCGATCCAGAAGCACACCGGGTGAGTCTGATGCGACCGAGCGGAAGAGCGGACGACGAGCTGCGCGCGCTGCGCATCACGCGCAACTACACCCGGCATGCGGAAGGGTCGGTGCTGGTGGAGTTCGGCGACACCCGGGTGCTGTGCACGGCGAGCGTCGAGGAATCGGTGCCGGGCTTCCTGCGCGGGAAGGGCCGCGGCTGGGTGACCGCGGAATACGGAATGCTGCCGCGCTCGACCCACACCCGCACCCAGCGCGAGGCGGCGCGCGGCAGGCAGACCGGACGCACGCAGGAGATCCAGCGGCTCATCGGGCGCAGCCTGCGCGCGATCACCGATCTCGAGAGACTCGGCGAGCGCCAGGTGATCGTCGATTGCGATGTGCTCCAGGCCGACGGGGGCACGCGCTGCGCATCGATCACCGGCGCGTGCGTCGCGCTGCACGATGCGGTCCACCGGATGCTCGCGACCGGCAAGCTCGCCGAGAGCGCGCTCGGCGACCTGGTGGCCGCCGTCTCGGTGGGGATCTTCGAGGGCGCTGCCGTGCTCGACCTGGACTACGCCGAGGACTCGGCCTGCGAGACCGACATGAACATCGTCATGACCGGAGCCGGGGGCCTGGTGGAGATCCAGGGCACGGCGGAAGGCAAGCCGTTCTCCCGCGCCGAACTCGATTGCCTGGTCGACCTGGCGCAGGCCGGGATCATTCGCATCCTCGCCGCCCAGAAGTCCGCGCTCGAAATCCCCTAGACCGCCATGCACCGGCCCGCACGTCTCGTACTGGCCAGCAACAATCCCGGCAAGCTGCGCGAACTCTCGGCGCTGCTCGCGCCGCTGGGCATCGAGGTGCTCGCGCAGTCGGCTCTGGGTATCGGCGAGGCCGAGGAGCCGCACCTCACCTTCATCGAAAACGCGCTCGCCAAGGCGCGACATGCGAGCAGCCGCAGCGGGCTGCCCGCGCTCGCCGACGACTCCGGCCTGTGCGTCGATGCGCTCGGGGGCGCGCCGGGGATTCGCTCGGCGCGGCTCGCAGGCGGGGATGCCAGCGATGCGGACAACAACCGGCGGCTGCTCGAGCTGCTCGTCCACTGCGCGGACCGCCGCGCCCACTACTACTGCGTGCTGGTGCTGGTGCGCGGGCCGGACGATCCCCAGCCGCTCATCGCCGAGGGCGAATGGGCGGGCGAGATCCTGCGCGAGCCGCGCGGGGCCGGAGGTTTCGGCTACGACCCCCTGTTCTGGCTGCCCGAATCCGGCTGCACCTCGGCGGAGTTGCCCGCGGCGCGCAAGAACGAGCTCTCCCACCGTGCGATCGCCGTCTCCGCGCTGGTGCGGCGGCTGCGCGGGATTGGCTGAGCCCGGCGCTCTCCCGGTGCGCCGGGAACGGGCAGTGGAGCCAGCCGGCCTCGCGACGGCTCCGCCGCTCTCGCTCTACGTCCACTTTCCGTGGTGCGTGCGCAAGTGCCCGTACTGCGACTTCAATTCCCACGCGCCGCGGGGCGAAATCCCCGAGGCCGCCTACCTCGATGCGCTGATGGAGGATCTCGATCGCTCCCTTCCCGCCATCGCCGGCCGCCCCGTCGAGACGGTCTTCCTTGGCGGCGGAACGCCCAGCCTGATCACGGCGCCGGGGATCGACACGCTGCTGCGCGCGCTGCGTTCCAGGCTGCCGCTCGCCCCGCAGGCAGAGATCACGATGGAGGCCAATCCCGGAACGGTGTCGCCGGGATATCTCGCCGCCTGCCGCGAGGCCGGGGTCACGCGCATCTCGCTCGGCGTGCAGAGCTTCGACGACGAGAGCCTCGCCCGCATCGGGCGCATCCACGACGCGCGCGAGGCACGGGAGGCGATCGACGCGGCGGCTGCGCATTTCGACGCGGTCAATATCGACCTCATGTACGGACTCCCCGGCCAGAGCGTGGAGGCGGCGGCGCGCGACTTCGAGATCGCGGCCGCCTGCGGGGTGGGGCACGTGAGCGCCTACCAGCTCGGCATCGAGCCCAACACCGCCTTCGGGCGCGAGCCGCCCGCGACTCCGGACGAGGATGCGTGTGCCGCGATGCAGGCGCTGGCCGAGTCCCGGTTCGCCGCAGCCGGCCTCGCGCGCTACGAGGTCTCGGCGTTCGCCCGCGAGGGCAGCCGATGCCGGCACAACCTCAACTATTGGCGCTTCGGCGATTACCTGGGCATCGGCGCCGGAGCGCACGGCAAGCTGTCCTCCCGGCGGGGCATCGTGCGCGAGCTGCGGGTGATGCATCCGCGCCACTACCTGGCGCGCGCCGGCCGCGACGGCTTCGTCCAGCGGCGCCAGCGCGTGTCGCGGGCCGGACTGGCGTTCGAATTCATGATGAACGCGTTGCGGCTGGTGGGTGGCGTCGAGGCGGAACTGTTCGCCGCGCGCACCGGCCTCGCGCTTGCGGAGATCGAGCCGGTCCTGGAGCTGGCGCGCGCGCGCGGCCTGATCGAGGATGCGCCGGGACGCATCAGCGCGAGCGCACTCGGCCTGCGCTTCCTCAACGACACTCTTCAGCTCTTTCTTCCCGCAGCGGCCGCCTGACGAAGACCAGATCCCGTACCGGATGGCCGAGTTTCAGGCCGCGGCTCTCGAACCGGGTCTGCGGCCGGCTGGCGGGCGCCGGCGCATCGCCGCCTGCCAGAAGCGGCTCGGCGGCGAGCACCGCAAGCATCTGTTCGGCATATTCCGGCCAATCGGTGGCGAGACGGAGAGTGCCGCCGGCCTTCAGGCGCGAGGCGGCCAGCCGCGCGAAGGCGGGCTGGACCAGGCGGCGCTTGTGGTGGCGCTTCTTCGGCCAGGGGTCGGGGAAGAACAGGTGGATGCCGTCGAGCGCCGCTTCGCCGATCATGTTCGCGAGCACCTCCACCGCGTCGTGCTGGATCACGCGGACGTTGGTCAGCCCGAGCGCTGCGATGCGCTTGAGGAGCGCGCCGACGCCGGGCGTGTGGACCTCGACGCCGACATAGTCCTTGTCCGGATTCACGGCTGCGATCGCCGCGGTTGCCTCGCCCATGCCGAATCCGATCTCCAGGATGCGCGGCGCGCGGCGGCCGAACACCGCGTCGAGATCGAGCCGGGCCGGCGCGTAGGGGATTCCCCACACCGGCAGCAGCGCCGCATGCGAGCGTGCCTGTGCCGCGCTCAGGCGACCCTGGCGCAGGACGAAGGAACGGATCGGACGGTGGCCTTCTGCGTTCATCCCGGGGCGGCGGTTCAAGGCCACGGGATTCTATCCGTAAACCGGGAGACGGCCGAACGAGACACCCGAACATGAACCTGGCATCCGCAGCCGAGGGCCCAGCTTCCCAGCCAGACCGTGGCGCTGCCGCGCGCGGCGACTGCGGGCGCTCCACGATCCGGCGGGTCAACCGTTCGCTGCGCCTGATCACCGCCGTCGCCCGTGCGGCGCGTGCGGCGAGCTCCGAGGACGATCTGCTCGCGCAGGTGTGCGCGATCGTGGTCGATGTGGGCGGATTCCGCTTCGCCTGGATCGGGCGGGCCGAGAACGATCCCGGACGGCGGGTAAGGCCGGTCGCGTACGCCGGCTTCGATGCGGGCTATCTCGACCAGGTGACGGTGACCTGGGACGAGCAGCCGACCGGCCGCGGCCCGGTCGGCACCACCATCCGGAGCGGCCGGCCGACCGTCGTTCGCGACGCCGACCTGGACTCGAACTTCTCCCCGTGGCGCGGGCCGGCGGCGGAGCGCGGGTACCGTTCGGTGGCGGCATTCCCGCTCGCCCCCGGCGGCCGCATCGAAGGCGCGATCGCGATCTATGCGGGAACGGCCGATGCCTTCGGACACGAGGAATGCGCCCTGCTTGCCGAGCTGGCGAGCGACATCTCGTATGCGCTCGCCGCGCTACGCGGCCGGGCAAGCCGGGAAGAAACCGAGGCCGCGCTGCGGCGCAGCGAGACCAGCCTGGCGCGCGCCCAGAGAATCGCCGGCCTCGGAAGCTGGGAATGGGATCTGCGCAGCGGCGCGATGCTCTGGTCCGATCAGACCTTCGAGCTGTTCGGTCTCGACATCACGGACGTGGAACCCAGCCCCGAGGTTCTGGTGAACTGCGCGCATCGTGAGGATCGTCCCGAACTCGCGGAGCTGTTCGAGAGGCTGCGCGAGTTCGAGGCGAACAGCGCCCGCACCACTTTCCGCATCTTTTCCGCGGACGGCAGCAGCGTCCGCCACCTGCAGATGGTGGCCGAGGTGGAGTTCGACGACGAAGGGCCGAACCGCGTGGTGGGCGTGCTGCAGGACATCTCGGAGCGGATGAACTTCGAGCGGAGGCTGGAGGATCTCGCCACCCACGACACGCTCACCGGCCTGCCCAACCGGCATCTGCTCAACGACCGCCTCGAACAGGGCCTGGCGCGCGCCGGCCGCGGGCAGCGCATGCTGGCGCTGGCCTTCGTGGATCTCGACCGCTTCAAGAACGTGAACGACACGCTCGGCCACGACGCCGGCGATCAACTGCTCCGGGAAGTCGCGCGGCGGCTGGTCGCCTGCCTGCGAAACGGGGACACCGTGGCCCGGCAGGGCGGGGACGAATTCGTGGTCCTGCTGACCGATCTGGCCAAGGCGGGGGATGCCGGCCGGGTCGCCCAGAAGATGCTCGATGCGCTCTCGGTTCCGGTGATGATCGGCCCCCAGGAGATCGTGCCCTCCGCCAGCATCGGACTGGCGCTCTTCCCGCGCGACGGCGAGCGGGCCCAGACCCTGATGATGAATGCCGACCAGGCGATGTACAGCGCCAAGCAGGCCGGCCGCAACCAGTACCGCTACTACGATCCCGACATGAACCGCGCCGCAGCGGTCTGGCTGGAAGTCAATGCCAGCCTGCACCGTGCGCTGGAGCGCGACGAGTTCGTGCTCCACTACCAGCCGAAGGTCGACCTGAAGAGCGGCCGCATCACCGGAGCCGAGGCGCTGCTGCGCTGGAACAGCCGGGTGCTGGGCATGGTCTCCCCGGACAAGTTCATTCCCCTGCTCGAGGAGACCGGCCGCATCGTCGAGGTCGGCGAATGGGTCATCGAGACCGCCTGCCGGCAGGGCCGGCAATGGACGGACTGCGGCCTGCCGCCGCTCGACATCGCGGTCAATCTCTCGGTGCGCCAGTTCCAGCAGCCCGACCTGGCGCAGCGGGTGCGCCGCATCCTCGACGAGACCGGTTTTCCGCCGGAGCGCCTCGAGCTCGAGATCACCGAGAGCATGGTCGCAGTCAATGTCGAACACGCGATCGTGCTGATGGGCAAGCTCTGCGAGATGGGCCTCAAGCTGGCGATCGACGACTTCGGCACCGGCTACTCTTCCCTGCATGCGCTCAAGCGCTTCCCGGTCAGCACGCTGAAGATCGACCGTTCCTTCGTGAAGGATCTCCCCGCCGGCACCGACGACGCGGCGATCGCCCGCGCGGTGATCCAGCTCGGCCACGGGATGGGCCTTGCCGTGGTTGCGGAGGGCGTCGAGACCGAGGCGCAGCGTGATTTCCTGCGCGCTGCGGGCTGCGATTCGATGCAGGGCTACCTGTTCGCGCGGCCGATGCCCGCGGCGGCACTCGAAGAGCGCCTCAGGGCGGCGAAGAAATCCTCGAGACCGGCACGCGTTTGCTCCGCCCTCGACGCAAGTGCGCTGCCTCAGCCTCCGACCAGCCCGGTGGTGGGCGAACTCGGCGAAGCCGCGTAGGCCTTCTTCGGCATGCGCCCGGCGAGCCATGCCTGGCGCCCGGCTTCGACCGCCTTGCGCATGGCCGTGGCCATGAGCAGCGGATCGCGGGCCAGTGCGATGGCGCTGTTCATGAGCACGCCGTCGCAGCCCAGCTCCATGGCGATCGCCGCATCCGAGGCGGTGCCCACGCCGGCATCGACGATGACCGGCACTGCGGCCGATTCGATGATCAGGCGCAGGTTCCACGGATTGAGGATGCCCATCCCGGAACCGATCAGCGATGCCAGAGGCATCACCGCGACGCAGCCGATCTCTTCCAGCCGCCGCGCCTGGATCGGATCGTCGCTGCAATAGACCATCACCTCGAAGCCTTCGCGCACCAGGATCTCCGCCGCGCGCACGGTCTCCGGCATGTTCGGGAACAGCGTGTCCTTGTCGCCCAGCACCTCGAGCTTGACCAGGCAGTGCCCGTCGAGCAGCTCGCGCGCGAGCCTCAGCGTGCGCACTGCCTCCTCGGCGGTGAAGCAGCCGGCAGTGTTCGGCAGAAGCGTGTAGCGGCCGGCAGGCAGGGCATCGAGCAGGCTGGGCTGCCCCGGTTCCTGGCCGATGTTGGTGCGCCGGATCGCCACCGTCACGATCTCGGCACCGCTCGCCTCCAGCGCCGCCGCGGTCTGCGCGAAGTCCCTGTATTTGCCGGTGCCCACCAGCAGGCGGGACGAATACGGTCTGCCGGCGATGATCAACGCGTCGTTCATTAAGCGAGTTTCAGGTTCCAGGTTTCAGGTTTCGGGTTCCACACGGGTCGCGAGCCGCAACTTGGAACCTGGAACTTGAAACGGTTGTTAACTTATCCCCCTCCGACCGCAACCACGATCTCGATCCGGTCGCCTGCGGCGAGCGCCGTCTGAGCATGGCGGCTGCGCGGGACGATCTCGCCGTTGCGCTCCACCGCGACGCGCCTCTCAGCCAGCCCTTCGCGCGCGAGCAGTTCGGCGACCGACAGCGCCGCCGGCAGCTCGCGCCGCTCGCCGTTGATGATCAGGGGGATCGCAGTCATTGCAGTGAGCATTCTAGCAGCCTGTCGGACTTGAGCCGCCGTGAGCGCCGGCGGCGGGCGGGGCGGTGCGCGCGCGGGCCGCGTCCTCGGTTGTCATTTGAAGCCGGATCGTTCAGAATTCGCGCAGTCCCACCAGGGTCGGCGTGGTGATCACCTACGAATATCCCCTGAACGAGCGCATCCGAACCCTGTTGCGGCTCGAGGATCTGTTCGACAAGTCCTCCCATTTCCTGCGCATCGACGGCCCCATGGAACACCATGTGGCGCTGCTGACGATGTTCGAGATCATGGAGGTCGCGAGCCGTGCCGACCTCAAGGTCGATCTGATGCAGGAACTGGATCGCCAGCGCCAGGTGCTGCTCGGCTTTCGCAGCAACCCCGACATCTCCGAGGAGGCGCTCTCGGGCGCGCTCTACGAAATCGAGCAGGCGGGCACGAACCTGCTCGCGATGGCGGGCAAGGTCGGCCACTACCTGCGCGAGAACGAATGGCTGATGAGCATCAGGAACCGGGCGGCCATCCCGGGCGGAGTGTGCGAGTTCGACCTGCCCTCCTACCACTACTGGCTGAACCGCGAGCCGGCCGCGCGCCGAGTGGATCTCGAGGGATGGATCGAGCCCATGCTGCCGCTGCGCGACGGGCTGGCGATCGTGCTGCGGCTGCTGCGGGCGAGCGGTCGGCCGCTCAAGCAGTCGGCGCCGGCGGGCACGTTCAGCCTGAGCGTCGCGGCCGAGCCCAGGCTGATCAAGTGCCAGATGCTGCGGCTGCGGGTGCGGCGCGGCGAGCCCTACATCCCCGAGATCAGCGCCAACAAGTATGCGCTGAACATCCGGTTCACCTCGCCGGACGGCGGACTGCGGCCGCGCCAGGCCGACGCCGAAGTCGCTTTCGAACTCACCCTGTGCAACCTCTGAGCCTCCCTGAGCGCATGAGTGTGGATACGCCACCGCGGGTCGTGAGCTGTCCGGCGTGCGGAAAGCCGGTGACGTGGTCCGCGCAATCCCCGTTCCGGCCGTTCTGCAGCGAGCGCTGCAGAATCGTCGATCTCGGCGCCTGGGCCTCCGAACGCTACCGGGTGGCGGAGCAGGGCGCACGGCCCGACCCCGCCGAACCGCCGGTCGCCGGCGACTGAGCGCGGGCGCTCAGCCCCAGGCGGCACGGATCGCTGCAACGCCCTGCGCGCCGAGGGCGCGTGCGCGGGCGATGTCGGAGCGCCGCATGCCGCCCAGCGCGTATACCGGCAACGGGGCCTCGCGCACCAGTGCCGCGAAGCGCTCCCAGCCCATCGGCGCGGCTGCGGAGTGGCTCGCGCTCGCGCGCACGGGGCCGAGGACGGCGAAGTCCGCCCCGATTATGGCGGCCTGCGCGAGGTCGCGTTCGTCATGGCAGGAAGCCGCCACCCAGGCGAGCGTGGGCCGCTCGCGCTCGGCCATCAGCGCGGCCGAGGACAGGTGCAGGCCGTCGGCGCCGCAGCGCTCGGCGAGCCGCGGATCCGAATTCACCAGCACGCGCACGCCTGCCGTGCGGGCACGCGCGACGAGCGCGGCCGCGAAAGTGCGGCGCTCCTCCGCGCACAGCAGCGGCTCGCGCACCTGTACCAGCTTGAGCCCCGCGCCGATGGCCGCATCGAAGGCGGCGAGCTGGGCCGCGATGCCGATGTCGCCCGCATGCGTGATCGCATAGAAGTCCGGCAGCTCCAGCGCACGCAGCACCGGGGCATTGGCGGGCAGCAGCGGAGCGACCGTGACTGCGCCCGGCCGCTGCCAGGCGAGCGCAGCGTGCACGCGCGCGGCGATCGTCCCGCTCCAGGCCCTGACACGAAAGAAGCGCAGGCGGACATGGGCATGCGGATATTCGTGCGTGCGCACGATCCAGGGCTCGGCCTCGCGCACGCGGATGCCGAGCTCTTCGTCGAGTTCGCGTGCGAGCGCCTGCGCAGGCGGCTCGCCCGGTTCGCATTTTCCGCCCGGGAATTCCCAATAGCCGGGATAGAAGGTGCCGGCGGCGCGCCGCCCGAGCAGGAAACTGCCGTCCGGCCGCAGCAGGACCGCGGCAGCGACTTCAATGAATGCGGGCTGGGTCAAGTTGAGGTAGGCTCGGAGCGCGCGGCGGCCCCGCAGCGATTCTACCGTGCGGCGCGGCCGGCATGGCGGCGTATGCTTGGCGGAGGAACGGGGGACGGGCGGTGCAGACGCTGTTCGAGGAAATCTGGAGCCGGCATGTCGTCGAGGAACTGCCGGGCGGCGAGAGCCTGCTCTACATCGACCGCCATCTCATCAACGAGCTGACCTCACCGGTCGCCTTCAGGCGGCTGCGGGAGCGGGGGCGGGCGGTGCGCCGGCCCGAACTCGCCCACGCCTTCGCCGACCACATGGTGGCGACGGTCCCCGGACGCACGCAGGCGAGCTTTCCGCCTGCGCAGCCCTACCTGCATGCGCTGCGGGAGGCGGCGGCAGCGGCGGGAATCCCGCTCTTCGATCTCGACGATCCGGGGCAGGGGATCGTGCATGTGGCCGCGGCCGAGGCCGGCCTCGTCCTGCCGGGCATGACGGTGGTATGCGGTGACAGCCACACCTGCACCCTGGGCGCGCTGGGCGCGGTCGCCTTCGGCATCGGCACCAGCGAGATCGAGCACGTGCTCGCGACCCAGACCCTGCGCGTGCGACGCCCGCAGGTGATGCGGGTGCGCTGCGAGGGTCGCTTCGAGGCGCCGCTCTCGGCCAAGGATCTCGCGCTGTACCTGATCGGCCGCATGGGAGCGGCGGGGGCGGCGGGCCATGCCGTGGAGTTCGCCGGAGGGGCGATCCGGTCGCTCGGAATGGAGGGCCGGTTCACCCTGTGCAACCTGGCGGTGGAGTTCGGCGCACGCTTCGCGCTGATTCGGCCCGACCGGACGACCGCGGCGTGGCTCGCCGCGCTGCCCGGAGTTGCGGGCGAGGCCGGGCCGCCGAGCCTGCCGTGGTGCGAGGACAGCCGCAGCGGGGCGCGCTTCGATGCCGAGCGCAGCTTCCGGATCGATGGGTTGGCGCCGAGAATCACCTGGGGCACGAGCCCGGCCCAGGTCGTCGCGATCGATGGGCGCGTGCCCGACCCGGAAGAGCTTCCCGCACGCGAGGCCGAAGCCGCGCGGCGCGCGATCGAATACATGGGCCTTGCGCCGGGCGAGCCGCTCGCCGGTCTGCCGGTCGACGACGTCTTCATCGGCTCGTGCACGAACGGACGACTGGCGGACCTGCGCGCGGCGGCGGCCGTACTCCGCGGCCGGAGGGTCGCTCCGGGAGTCCGCGCCTGGGTCGTGCCCGGCTCGCAGGCGGTGAAGCGGGCCGCCGAGGCCGAGGGACTGGACGAAGCGTTCGTCGGCGCCGGCTTCGAGTGGCGCGAGCCCGGCTGCTCGCGCTGCGTGGCAGTCAATGGCGAATCGGTGGGCGCGGGCTGCCGCGCGGTGTCGACCTCCAACCGCAATTTCGAGCACCGCCAGGGTCCCGGCGCGCGCACGCATCTGGCGAGCCCCGCGACCGCGGCCGCCAGCGCGGCTGCCGGCTGCATCGCCGATCCGCGGGATCTTTGAGGATCCATGGAAGCCTTCACCGTCCTCGAAGCGCCGGCGGCGCCGCTGCTGCGCGACGACATCGACACCGATGCACTCTTCCCGGCGGCCTGGGTGATGGACTTCGACACCGACTACGGCGCCGCGCTGTTCGCCAACTGGCGCTACCTCGATGCGCGCTCGGTCGAGAATCCAGAGTTCGTGCTCAATCGCGAGGGCTTCCGCGCCGCGCGCATCCTCGTCGCCGGCGCGAACTTCGGCTGCGGCTCCTCGCGCAGCCACGCGGTCTGGGCGCTCGCGGCCTTCGGCATCCGCGCGGTGATCGCGCCGAGCTTCGCCGACATCTTCCGGGGCAACGCGATCCGCGAAGGGATCCTGCCCCTGGTCCTGCCGCGGCCGGAGGTGGAACGGCTCGCGGCCATCGCGGCTGCCCACCCAGGCGCCACGTTCCGTATCGACCTGCAAAGCTGCCGGGTGCGGGACCCGCTGGGCGGGGAACTCGCCTTCGAAATCGACGCGCCCGCCCGCGAGCACCTGCTTTCGGGGCTCGACGAGATCGACAGCACCTTGCGCCATCGTGCCGCGATCGAGCGCTACGAGGCCGGCGTGCGCGCGAAGCGCCGGCAGTGGGCCGCGGCGGGCATACCGCACGACGATCGCTCCCGCGCGCGCTAGAATGCGCACCGCAGTCCGGTTACGAATCCACGACGAGGAGGAAGCGATGAGAATGTCGAAGGTACTGGTGGTGGCTGCGCTCGCAATGCTGGGCGTCCTGGGCTCGGCATGGGCGCAGGGCAAGATCGAGAAGCCCCAGGTCCATATCGCGGTCGGCGGCAAGGCGGCGTTCTACTACTTGCCGCTCACCATCGCCGAGCAGCTCGGCTATTTCCGCGACGAGGGCCTCGAGGTGAAGATCTCCGACTTCGCCGGCGGATCGGCGGCGCTGCGCTCGGTGGTGGGGGGCAGCGCGGATGTCGTCTCGGGGGCCTACGAGCACACCATCAACCTCCAGTCGAAGAAACAGATCTTCCAGGCCTTCGTCGAGATGGGCCGTGCGCCCCAGATCGCGGTCGGCGTGAGCACGGCGAAGGCGGCGAGCTTCAAGTCCTTCAGCGACCTGAAGGGGATGAAGATCGGCGTGTCGGCGCCCGGTTCCTCGACCAACATGCTGGTGAACCTCATCGGTGCCAAGGGGGGTCTCAAGTCCACCGACTTCTCGATCATCGGCGTGGGCACGGGCGCGGGGGTGGTCGCCGCCATGAAGAGCGGGCAGATCGACGCGGTGTCCAACGTCGATCCGGTGATGACCATGCTCGAGCGCGACGGCGCGGTGAAGATCATCGCCGACACGCGCACGCTCAAGGTCACGCAGGAGGTGTTCGGCGGCCCGATGCCGGCCGCGGTGCTCTATGCGCCGATCGAGTTCGTGAAGAAGAACCCGAAAACCGTCCAGGCGCTCACCAACGCCATCGTGCGCGCCGACCGCTGGCTGCAGACCGCTTCGACGAATGACATCCTGAAGACGGTTCCCGAAGCCTACCTGCTCGGCGACAAAGACCTCTACCTGCTTTCCTACGGCAAGGTGAAGGAAGCGATCTCCACCGATGGCTACATCGCGGACGAGGGAACGACGACTGCGCTCAAGGCGCTCTCGACGTTCAATCCGAAGATCATTCCTTCCGAGATCAAGCTCGAGCTCACCTATACCAACGAGTTCGTGAAGAAGGCACACCAGAAATACAAGTGAAGGCGGTTCTGGAAAGGGGGGGCGCAGCCGCGCTCGCCCTCGAAGGCATCACGTGCAGTTTCGCCGGCGCCGCGGGAGAGCCCGGTTACACCGCAGTGCGCGAGGCGACGCTGGTGGTGGAAGACGGCGAGTTCGTCTCGATCGTGGGGCCGACCGGCTGCGGCAAGTCGACCCTGCTCAATGTCGCCGCCGGGCTGCTTGCGCCGAGCGCGGGCAGCGTGCATGTGTTCGGCCAACCGCTCGCCGGGCTGAACCGGCATGCCGGCTACCTGTTCCAGGCCGACGCGCTGATGCCGTGGAAATGCGCTCTGGAGAACGTCGTTGCGGGTCTCGTGTTCCGCGGTGCAGCCCGCGAGCAGGCGCTCGAGACCGGGCGGGCGTGGCTGCGCCGGGTCGGGCTGGAAGGCTTCGGCGACCGTTTTGGCCACCAGCTCTCCGGCGGCATGCGCAAGCGCGTCGCGCTGGCCCAGACGCTCGCGCTCGACCCGGCGATCCTGCTGATGGACGAGCCGTTTTCCGCACTCGACGTGCAGACCCGCGTGCTGATGGAGAACGAGCTGCTCGATCTGTGGTCGGCCGACCGCAAGTCGGTGGTGTTCGTCACCCATGATCTCGAGGAGGCGATTTCGCTCTCCGACCGCGTGGTCGTGCTCTCGGCCGGGCCGGAGACCCACCCGATCGGCGAATACGCGATCGACCTGCCGCGCCCGCGCGACGTATCGGAGATCCGCCTGCTGCCGCGCTTCATCGAGCTGCACGGCCGCATCTGGCGCGCCATGAAATCCGAGGTGCTCAAGGGCTATGCGCGGCAACGGCAGTAGGCTGCGGCTCAAGGCGATCCAGATCGCGCTGCTCGCCGGCGCGTTCCTCGCCTGGCATGTCCTGACCAGCCCGACGCTGCTGCCGCCGATCTATTTCGGTGATGCCGACAAGGCGGCGTTCTTCTTCGGCGAGCCGCTCAAGGTCTTCTCCCGGCTTCTGGACTGGTTCGTGAGCGGCGAGATCTACCGCCACCTCTGGGTGACGCTGATTGAGACGCTGCTCGCCTTCGCGATCGGCACGCTGGGCGGGGTCGGGTTCGGACTGTGGCTCGCGCGCGCGCCGCTCGCCGCCGCGGTGCTGGATCCGTACATCAAGGCCGCCAACGCGATGCCGCGCGTGATCCTCGCACCGATCTTCATGGTGTGGTTCGGGCTGGGCATGGCATCGAAGGTCGCGCTCGGCGTGACGCTGGTGTTCTTCATCGTGTTCTTCAACGTCTTCCAGGGGGTGCGCGAGGTCAGTCCGGTCATCCTCGCCAACGCGCGCATGCTCGGGGCTTCGCCGCGCGCGCTGCTGCGCCACGTCTTTCTGCCCAGCGCGATGAGCTGGGTGTTCGCCAGCCTGCACAACTCGATCGGGCTCGCCTTCGTGGGCGCGGTGGTCGGCGAGTATCTGGGCTCGGCCGAGGGCGTGGGCTACCTCATCCACCAGGCCGAGGGCGTGTTCGACATCAACACGGTGTTCGCCGGCATCCTGCTGCTGACGGCCTTCGCGCTCGTGCTCGACTGGGCGGTGACGATCCTCGAGGTGCGCTTCATGCTGTGGCAGCCGCGCGCCGGCGAAACGGAGAAGCTGTGATGGCAGAAAAGCCGCTGGCCGGCGTCCGGGTGCTGGAGCTCGGCCAGTTCATCGCAGGACCCTTCACCGGCAAGTTC
This sequence comes from Betaproteobacteria bacterium CG2_30_68_42, assembly GCA_001872285.1. Lineage (GTDB taxonomy): Bacteria > Pseudomonadota > Gammaproteobacteria > Burkholderiales > Rhodocyclaceae > CG2-30-68-42. The sequence goes on along the minus strand of MNXU01000034.1, from coordinate 9,275 downwards.
TTTGCCGAGTTCGGCGCCGAGGTCGTCAAGATCGAGCCGCCCGGCCAGGGCGATCCGCTGCGCAAGTGGCGCATGCTCGCCGGGGACACCTCGCTGTGGTGGAGCGTGCAGGCGCGCGGGAAAAAATCGGTCACTGCGGATCTGCGCACGGCCGAAGGACAGGAGATCGCCCGGCGGCTGGCCTCGCGCGCCGACATCCTGATCGAGAACTTCCGCCCCGGCACGCTGGAGAAATGGAACCTCGGCTACGAGAGTCTTGCGGAGGCGAACCCGGGTCTCGTGATGGTGCGCCTGTCCGGCTTCGGCCAGAGCGGCCCGTATCGCGATGCACCCGGCTTCGGCGCGGTGGGCGAGTCGATGGGCGGGCTGCGCTACGTGACCGGTTTCCCCGACCGCCCGCCGGTGCGGCTCAACCTCTCGATCGGGGACTCGCTGGCCGCGCTCCACGGCGTGATCGGCGCGCTGATGGCGCTGCGCCAGCGGGAGGTGCGCGGCGGTCGCGGACAGGTGGTCGATGTCGCGCTCTACGAGGCGGTGTTCAACATGATGGAGAGCACGCTGCCCGAATACGACCGCTACGGCGTGGTGCGCAACCGCACCGGGACCAACCTCACCGGCATCGTTCCCTCGAACACCTATCCGTCGCGCGACGGCAGGCATGTCGTGATCGCCGCGAACGCGGACTCGATCTTCAAGCGGCTGATGAACGCGATGGGCCGCCGGGATCTGGCCGAAGATCCGAAACTCGCCGGCAACGAGGGACGGGCGCGCCGCGCCGCCGAGCTCGACGAGGCGATCGGCGCCTGGGCGGCGGGCCTCGATGCGCAGGAACTCAAGCGCCGCCTCGACGAGGCCGGGGTGCCGAACGGCCCCATCTACAGCATCGCGGACATCGTCGCCGACCCCCAGTACGCGGCACGCGGCATGATCGAAAGCGTGCAGCTCGCGGACGGCACTTCCCTCAAGGTGCCCGGCGTCGTGCCGAAGCTCACCGGTACTCCAGGCGACATCGGCTGGCCGGGGCCCGCACTGGGCGAGCACACCAGCGAGGTGCTGGCCTCGCTCGGCTACACTGCCGACGAGATCGGGCAGTTGCGCGCCCGCAAGGTGATCTGATCCGGGCTATCCCCGCTCGCGCCGTCCGGCGTAGTCGCGCGCGAACTGCCAGGCCGAGCGGCCGCTGCGCGAACCGCGCTCGAGCGCCCATTGCAGCGCCTCCTCACGTGCGGCGGCGATCGCGGTGGCGTCGAGGCCGAACCGCCTCAGCCAGTGGCGAGCGATGTCGAGGTAGCCGTCCTGGTCGAATGGATAGAACGACAGCCACAGCCCGAAACGCTCCGAGAGCGAGATCTTCTCCTCCACCGATTCGCCCGGATGGATCTCCTCGCCGACATGCGTGGTTTCGAGGTTCTCCGCGAAGAACTCGGGCATCAGGTGGCGGCGGTTCGAGGTCGCGTAGAGAATGACGTTCTCGGGCACCGACGCGAGCGAGCCGTCGAGCACGCTCTTGAGCGCCTTGTAGCCCGGTTCGGCCGCCTCGAACGAGAGGTCGTCGCAGAACAGGATGAAGCGCTCGCGCCGCCCGGCGGCCATCTCGACGATGTCGGACAAGTCGATGAGGTCGTTCTTGTCCACCTCGATCACCCGCAGTCCCTTGCCGGCGTACTGGTTGAGCAGCGCTTTGATGAGCGAGGACTTTCCGGTGCCGCGTGCCCCGGTGAGCAGGACGTTGTTGGCCCCGTGCCCGGCGACGAACTGGCGGGTGTTCTGGTCGATGCGGCGCTTCTGCTCGTCGATCCCGCGCAAGTCCGACAGCCGAATCCCATGCGGGTGCGCGATGGCCTCGATCCTGCCGCGGCCGTTCATCCGGCGCCAGCGGAAGGCGATCGCGCGATCCCAGTCGGCCGGCTGCGGCGGCTCGGGCAGCGCGGCGGCGATGCGCTCGAGCAGCTTGACGGTGTGGCGCAGCAGTTCGTCGTTCATCGATCGTCCGGGAGTCCGGTCGCCGCGGCTATACTCGCCCGCGTGGCGGCGAAACTGTAACACGATGACGATGACACTCGCGCGCGGGCTCGCGCTCGTCGCTGCGCTCCTGCTGGCAGGCGGTTGCGCGACCCCGCCCGCCGGGCGTACCGTCGCGTGCCCGGCGAGCGTGCCATGCCCGGCCTGCCCGGTCTGTCCGGGCGCGCCTGCCGCCGCACTCCCCGCACCGCCTGCGGCGAAGCCCCTCCAGAGCGCAGCCTGGGGCGAGCTTCCCGGCTGGCCGGGAGAGCATCCCGCGGCCGCGGCTGCCGCGCTGATCGAGTCCTGCCGCGTGATGGAGCACAAGGCGCAGTGGCAGGCCCTCTGCGAGCAGGCGCGCGCGCTCGCCCCAGGGGACGCCGCCGCGCAGCGCTTCTTCGAATCGCGTTTCGACCCCTGGCGGGTGGTCAATCCGGACGGCGGTGACGAGGGCCTGATCACCGGCTATTACGAGCCGCTGCTGCGCGGGGCCCGCAGCCGCAGTGCAGCCTTTCCGCATGCGATCCACGGCGTTCCGGACGATCTGCTGACGATCGAGTTCGGCGACCTCTTTCCGCAGTTGAAGGCGCTGCGGCTGCGCGGCCGGCTGGAGGGCCGGAAGGTGGTGCCCTACTACCCGCGCGCGGAGCTCACCCGGCGCGAGGCAGCGCTCGAATCGCGCGCGATCGCCTGGGTCGCGGACCCGGTCGAGCTGTTCTTCCTCCACATCCAGGGATCGGGGCGCGTCGAACTGCCGGACGGCAGCCGCATCCGCGTGGGCTATGCAAACCAGAACGGCCACCCTTATCGCTCCATCGGCCGCATCCTCGTGGAGCGGGGCGAGTTGAGCGCGGCGCAGGCTTCGATGGAAGGGATCAAGGCCTGGGCACGCGCGCATCCGGAACGCCTGGGCGAGCTGCTCGATTCCAATCCCAGCTACGTGTTCTTCCGCGAACTCGATGAGGGCGGGCCCGGGCCGATCGGGGCACAGGGCGTCGCGCTCACGCCCGAACGCAGTCTCGCCGTCGATGCCACGGTCATTCCCCTCGGCAGCCCCGTTTTCCTCGCGGCCACCTGGCCGAATTCGACCGAGCCGCTGCGGCGGCTGATGGTCGCACAGGACACCGGCGGTGCCATCCGCGGGCCGGTGCGCGCCGATTTCTTCTGGGGCTTCGGCCACGAGGCCGGGGCACGCGCCGGCGCGATGCGCCAGAGCGGCCGCCTCTGGGTGTTGCTGCCCAGATAAATGGGGTCAGACACGATTAATTACGATTAATTAATCGTGTCTGACCCCATTTATCCTGACCCCATTTATCGATATCCGACAGGTCGTCAGGACTGCACCCTCGTGGGGCGATTGGAGCGGGCTGCGCACCAACCCGGTGCCGCCCCCGGCCCCGGCCGACTCGACCCCTCCCCGGTGCCCACCCGACGGCGGGTGCGCCGCTCGTTGGTATGCGGCTTGCTTCCATGCACCGGATCGGCCCAACCGGAGCACCCGCATGGAACCGTTGAAGAGTTCGTCCGATGTCGTCTTCATCCTCATGGGCGCCGTCATGGTGCTCGCCATGCATTCCGGGTTCGCCTTCCTGGAGCTGGGCACGGTGCGCCGGAAGAACCAGGTCAATGCGCTGGTGAAGATCCTCGCCGACTTCGCGGTCTCCACGATCGCCTATTTCTTCATCGGCTACGGCGTCGCCTACGGCGCCCATTTCTTCGCCCCGGCGACCGAACTCGCCGGCAAGAGCGGCTACGAGCTGGTGAAGTTCTTCTTCCTGCTCACGTTCGCGGCGGCGATTCCGGCGATCGTGTCCGGGGGCATCGCGGAGCGTGCCCGCTTCCATGCCCAGCTCGCGGCGACCTTCCTGCTGGTGTCGCTGGTCTATCCGTTCTTCGAAGGCATCGTGTGGAACGATCACTACGGCTTCCAGGCCTGGCTCGAAGCGGCCTTCGGCGCGAAGTTCCACGACTTCGCCGGCTCGGTCGTCGTGCATGCGGTGGGCGGCTGGATCGGACTCGCGGCGGTGCTGCTGCTGGGCGCGCGGCGCGGGCGCTATTCGAAGACCGGCGCGGTCGCCGCGCATCCGCCCTCCTCGATCCCTTTCCTCGCCCTGGGCGCGTGGATCCTGACGGTGGGCTGGTTCGGATTCAATGTCATGTCGGCACAGACTCTGGAAAAGGTGAGCGGCCTGGTCGCGCTCAACTCGCTGATGGCGATGGCCGGCGGCACGCTCGCGGCGCTCGTCGCGGGACGAAACGATCCGGGGTTCGTGCACAACGGTCCGCTCGCCGGACTGGTCGCGATCTGCGCCGGCTCCGATCTGATGCATCCGGTCGGGGCGCTCGCCACTGGCGCGGTCGCAGGCGGGCTCTTCGTCGTTCTCTTCACCGTCACCCAGAACCGCTGGAAGATCGACGACGTGCTCGGGGTCTGGCCGCTGCACGGCCTGTGCGGCGCGTGGGGCGGGATCGCCGCTGGTATCTTCGGGAGCGCGGCGCTCGGCGGCATGGGCGGGGTGAGTCTCGCGTCCCAGGCGATTGGCACCGGCGCGGGCATCGCAGTCGCGCTGACCGGAGGTTTCGCGGTCTATGGCCTGCTGAAGGCGACGATGGGCCTGCGCCTGGATCCAGAGTCGGAATTCAACGGCGCCGACCTGTCGCTGCACCGGATCTCCGCCTCGCCGGAGCGCGAGACGCTCTGGTAGGCGGGGCGGCCGCGGACTATTTCGCCTGAGCCAGCGACTTCTCGATTTCGGCAAGCGGCACCGCGCCGGGCAGCCGCACGCCGTTTGGCATCAGGATCGTCGGCGTGCCGCGGATGCGCAGCGTCTGGCCGAGCCGGACGTTCTGTTCCACCGGAGTCTGGCAGGTCGGCTTGGCGCTCGGCGCGACCCCGCCGACCATCCAGTCGCCCCACGCCTTGGCGCGGTTGGGGGAACACCAGATCGAGCGCGCCTTGTCGTAGGAATCCTGGGACAGGATGGGATAGAGGAAGGTGTAGATCGTGATATCGCTCAGCCCCTGAATTTCCTTCGCCAGCTTCTTGCAATAGACGCAGTTCGGATCCTCGAAGGTCGCCATCGTGCGCTTGCCGTTCCCGCGCACGGTCTTGATCGCGCGCTCGAACGGCAGCGTGGCGTAGACCTTCTTCTGCGTCAGGTTCTCGGTCGTCCTGGTGTCGATAATGTCGCCATCGAAGAAGAACGCCCCCTCGGCGTCGGTATAGAGGATCTGGCCCTCGGTGCGGACCTCGAACAGGCCCGCGTAGGGCGTCTTCGCGATCGATACGCCCGAAATGCCGAGCCGGCTCTCGACCGTCTTCCTGAGCTGCGCCTCGTCGGCGAAGGCGGGGCCGGCGGCGACGAGCCCGGCGAGTGCGAGTACGGTCCATTGGATCGACATCGGATCTCCTGTGGAGGTGGAGGACGAAGGGGCTCAGCGCATCGCCTGGCGCGCGAGTACATTGCGTACGACCGGCAGTGCGCCGGTCAGGTTCAGTCCGAGATTGCGCAGCAGGACGAGCGGCGCGGCGCGCGCGTGGAACAGCCGGTGCAGCGCGTCGGTGAGCGCCTGGAACGCGAGCACCGGCTCGGCGCGCGCGCGCTCGTAGCGGCGCAGCACGGCCGCCTCGCCCGGGTCTGCGGGGGCAGCGGCGGCGAGCACCCCGGCGAGCGAGGCCGCATCCCCGAAGCCCAGGTTGATGCCGTGGCCGGACAGCGGATGGATGCAGTGGGCGGCGTCGCCGAGCAGCGCGAGCCGTGGCGCGATCGGGTGTTCGACCCGCATCAGCCGCAGCGGAAAAGCCTGCGGCGCGGTGACGATCTCGAGCTCGCCCAGGCGCGCTCCGGAGGCCTCGCGCACCGCGGCGCAGAAGAGCGCCGGATCGAGTGCGAGCAGCTCCCCGGCGTGGGCTTCCAGGGTCGACCAGACGATGGAGACGCGATTGCCGGGCAGCGGCAGGAAGGCGAGCACCCCGTCGCCGCGAAACCACTGGAAGGCGGTGTTCCCGTGCGCGCGCTCGCAGGCGAGATTGGCGACCACCCCCATCTCCCCGTAGTCGAACGTCCGTGCGCCGATGCCAGCCTGCCGTCTCACCCACGAGTTCGCGCCGTCCGCGCCTACGGCGACCCGCGCCGCGACCTCCTGACCTCCGGCGAGCCGCAGGCGCACGCCTTGCGCATCCACGACAAGCTGCTCGGGCTCCGCCGGGCACAGCAGGGTCAGGTTCGCCTGGCGCTTCGCGCTCTCCCACAGCTCGCGATGCATCAGGCCGGACTCGACGATCCACGCCAGCTCGCACACTCCGCACGCATAGGCCGAGAACTCGAGATGCCCGCCGTCGTCGCCGAAGATCTCCATCCGGTGCACCGGCGTCATGCGCGCGCGGTCGAGCCGCGGCCAGACCCCGGTCTCGTCCAGGAACGCGGCGGCTCCCGGGCTCACCGCATACACACGTGCGTCCCATTGCGCGGGCGGGGCTTCGGGTTCGCGGCCTTCGACCAGCGCGACGCTCAGCTCGCTTGCCCGCAGAGCGCAGGCGAGCGACGCACCGGCCAGGCCGGCGCCGATGACGGCGACATCGACGGATCGCATGGACATGGCGGGATTCTATCAGCGCCGCCCGCCCGGACCGGGAGCGAATTGACAACGCCGGAAACGGCAGCGGATAATCGCCCGCCCAGCGCGGGGTGATGTAGCTCAGCCGGTTAGAGCGACGGATTCATAATCCGTAGGTCGAGGGTTCAAGTCCCCCCATCACCACCAATTCACCGAAGCCATCTCGAGGCCGCTTTTTCTGCGGCCTCATCCCGGTTTCGTGCAGGCCTCGCGACATGCGCCGTACCCGGCTTGCCGCGGACAGGCGCGAAGCAGCCGAGCGGGGTCAGGTCTAGTTGTGTAGCATGACGGGCGGATTCAGGACCCCTGCAGCAAGCGAAGCGCATTGCACCGGTCGTCCCGCATCCGCCCCGATGTCCCTTCCCGCACATCGGCGGTTCGGCAGAAGGCGTGAGCGTGGTGGCGGCGGGCGGGGAATGCTACGATGCTAGACCTGACCCCGAATACGGACCCCGAATACGCGGGCGGATCTTGGCCACGCAGGGAAGGTTGGCGGCCAGGATCGCCTGGCGCACGGCCTCGATCGCGCGCGGCCGCGGGAAGCTCTTGCGCCACGCCAGGCTGACCAGGCGGGTGGGAGCGGGCCGGGCGAAGGGGCGATAGACGACGAGGCTGTCCGAGGCCACGTGCGAGCGGGCGGCGGTGCAGGGCAGCACCGTGACCCCCATCCCCGAGGCGACCATGTGGCGGATCGTTTCCAGCGACGTGTTCTCCAGCGTCTTCTGCAGGCCACCGGTCGCGGAGCGCTCGAGTGAAGGGTAGATCCGCAAGACCTGGTCGCGGAAGCAGTGGCCGCTCGTGAGCAGCAGGAGCCGCTCGCGTTCCAGATCGGCGTTGGAGATGGTTTTCTTGCGGCGCCATTCGTGTCCCGCGGGAAGGGCGACGACGAAAGGCTCCTCATACACCGGCAGCGCGACGAGCGCCGCGTCCTCGACCGGGGTGGCGATGATGATGGCATCCAGTGTGCCCTTCCCGAGCTTCTCGGTCAGGGCACGGGTGTAGTTCTCCTCGAGCAGCAGCGGCATCCGCGGCGCACGCTCGTGCAGCCCCGCGATCATCTCGGGCAGCAGATAGGGCGCGACGGTGTAGATGGCACCCAGCCGCAGCGGGCCGTCGAGTTCGTCCTTCGCCTGCGCCGCCAGCTCCTTGATGCCATCCACCAGCGCCTGGATGTGCGCGGCCTGCTCGACGACGCGCTCGCCCGCCGGGGTGATGCCCAGTTCGCCGCCGCCACGCTCGAACAGCGCCACGCCCAGCTCGCCCTCCAGCTTCCGGATCGCGGCGGAAAGCGAGGGCTGGGAGACGAAGCAGGCTTCGGCGGCGCGCCCGAAGTGCCTCTCTCGCGCGAGGGCAAGGACGTATCTCAGTTCGGTCAGGGTCATGGATAGCCGGAGCCTATCGGGGAGTTTGGAAACGAGTATTGGATCATGCCGGGCGCTTGCGCTTCAATGCCTGCGTGCCCACGGCACATCCCATCCAACCGGCAAGGAGAAACCATGTCAACCGAAACGAAATGCCCGTTTGTTCATAAAGTTGGGAGTGGTACGGCGAACCGGGACTGGTGGCCGAACCAGCTTCCGCTGGAAATTCTGCACCAGCATATGTCCCAGACCAGTCCGATGGGAGCAGACTTCAACTACGCGGAAGAATTCAAGAGCCTCGACCTGACCGCTGTTAAGAAGGACCTCACTGCCCTGATGACCGATTCGCAGGACTGGTGGCCGGCGGATTATGGCCATTACGGCCCGCTGTTCATCCGCATGGCCTGGCATAGCGCGGGCACCTACCGCACCGGCGACGGTCGCGGCGGCGCGGGGCAAGGCAACCAGCGTTTCGCGCCGATCAACAGCTGGCCCGACAACGTCAACCTCGACAAGGCGCGCCGGCTGCTGTGGCCGGTCAAGCAGAAGTACGGCCGGAAAATCTCCTGGGCCGACCTCATCATCCTCGCGGGCAACGTCGCGCTCGAATCGATGGGCTTCAAGACCTTCGGTTTCGCCGGCGGGCGCGAGGACATCTGGGCGCCGGAAATCGACGTCTACTGGGGCAACGAGAAGAAATGGCTGGACGACAAGGCCCGCTATTCCGGCGAACGCGACCTGGAAAACCCGCTCGCCGCCGTGCAGATGGGGCTGATTTATGTGAACCCGGAAGGCCCCGGCGGCCAACCCGATACGCTCGCATCCGGCCGCGACGTGCGCGAAACCTTCGCGCGCATGGCGATGAACGACGAAGAGACAGTGGCACTCACCTGTGGTGGCCACACCTTCGGTAAATGTCACGGCGCCGGCTCGGCCACGCACGTGGGGCCGGAACCCGAAGCCGCCCCCATCGAGCAGATGGGCCTGGGCTGGAAAAGCAGTTTCGGCAGCGGCAAGGGCGGCGATCAGATCGGCAGCGGCCTGGAAGGCTCGTGGACGCCGACGCCGACGAAATGGGATATGAGTTATCTCGACATGCTGTTCGGCAACGAGTGGGTGTTGTCCAAGAGCCCGGCGGGCGCGCATCAGTGGACGCCCAACCAGGCGACCGAAAGCAACACGGCGCCGGCCGCGCACGATGCATCGAAGAAGGCGCCGATCATCATGACCGATGCCGATATGGCGATGCGCATGGATCCGGCCTACGCAAAAATCGCGCGCCGCTTCCACCAGAAC
>MNXU01000023.1 GCA_001872285.1 Betaproteobacteria bacterium CG2_30_68_42 | reverse complement strand
GCCCCCCCGCAAACCCCCAACGCCCAGCACCCCAAGACCAGCACGCATGACCCACTTCTCTTCGTGTGAGCCCCCACAAGCACCCACACCTATCGGCTGCCAAATTGTTAAAGAGCGTTCCCGCCGTGGCGAGAAGAGTCGGCCATTATAGCCGCGAAAACCGGGCGGTCAAGAAATAATATCCGCCCCACTAGAAAAAACCGATCGAGCCGCCTTCCTACCTCAGAACCACCCGTGCAAACCGGCGCCTGCCGACCTGAAGCACTTTTCGGTCGCCGGCCTTCAGGGACACCTCCCGGCTCTCGATCTTCTCGCCATCGATCCGAACGCCACCCTGGGCGATCATCCTCAACGCCTCCGAGGTGCTCGCAGTCAGCCCTGCCTGCCTGAGGACGTTCGCAATGGGCATCCCGCCATCGCCGGCAGCGATCACGACCTCCGGCATCGCATCCGGGATCCCGTGGGCACGGAAGCGCATCTCGAAATCGGCCGACGCGCTCTCGGCCGCCGCCAGACCGTGGAAACGGGCCACGATTTCACGCGCCAGCAGTACCTTCACCTCGCGCGGATTGCGGCCCTGGGCGACCTCGCCGCGCAGCGCTGCGATTTCCGCAGCGGAACGGAACGAGAGCAGTTCATGGTATCGCCACATCAGCTCGTCGGAGATCGACATGATCTTGCCGAAGATCTCCGCCGCAGGCTCGCTGATCCCGATGTAGTTGCCCAGCGACTTCGACATCTTGTTGACGCCGTCGGTGCCCTCCAGCAGCGGCATCGTCATGATCACCTGCGGGCGCTGGTGGTGGTGCTTCTGCAGCTCGCGACCCACAAGCAGATTGAACTTCTGATCCGTGCCCCCGAGCTCGACATCGGCACGCATCGCGACCGAGTCCCAGCCCTGACACAATGGGTACAGGAACTCGTGGATGGCGATGGCCTGCCCTGCCGCATAGCGCTTCGCGAAGTCATCGCGCTCCAGCATGCGCGCGACGGTGTGCCGGGCTGCGAGCCGGATCATCCCGGCCGCGCCCAGCGGTTCCGTCCACACCGAATTGAAGCAGATCTCCGTCTTGTCCGGGTCCAGGATCTTGAACACCTGCTCCCGGTAGGTCTGCGCGTTGGCCAGGATCTGCTCGCGCGTGAGGGCGGGGCGGGTCGCGTTCTTCCCGGTCGGGTCGCCGATCATCCCGGTGAAGTCCCCGATCAGGAACATCGCGTGATGGCCGAGTTCCTGGAAGTGCCGCAGCTTGTTGATCAGTACCGTATGGCCGAGGTGGAGATCGGGGGCAGTCGGATCGAAACCCGCCTTGATTCGCAGCACTCGCCCCTCGGCGAGCCGCTCGACGAGTTCGGACTCGAGCAGGATCTCCTCGCAGCCACGCTTGATGCGCTGCAACGCTTCTTCGCTGTCCACGGGGCCTGATCGGCGGTCGGAATTTTCTGGTACACTGCGCGCGTTTTTTGCCCAGCGCGCCGATGAAACGAAGGCGAATTCTAGCGCAACTGTACGCAGCCCGCGAAAGCGCTCCGGGTCAGTTCCGGGCCGCCGCGGTTGCGCTGGCGGTGTCCGCGCTGAGCGTCGTCGGGGCTTTCGCGACGGTGGCGGAAAGGCAGGCTCCGGCGATCGATCAGGTCGCGCTCATCGAGTCCATCGCGCTCTCGCCATCGATCGGGTCCGAAGCGGAATCCCCGGCGTTCGTTCGCGAGGAACGCATCGAACGCGGTGACACCGTCGCACGCCTGCTCGAACGCCTCGGGGTCGATGACGATCAGGCGTTCGAGTTCATCCGCACCCGCCCCGAGGTTGCGGCGCTTTCCAGACAACTGCGTCCGGGAAAGACGGTGAGCGTGCGCACGAGCGCCGAGGGGAGGTTGCTCAGGCTCGACTTCCCGCTGAACGCGAAGGTCGCGGCCTTGATCATCGAGCGACAGGGCGAGGCAGGCGCGCTCGGCGTCAGCGAGCGGGACATCGCGCTCGAAGCGCGCGTGTTGATGGCGAGCGGCGAGATCAGGAGTTCCCTGTTCGCGGCCACCGACGCAATCGGCCTTCCCGATTCGGTGACGACGCAGCTCGCCGATCTGTTCAGTGGAGACATCGATTTCCACCGCGACCTGCGCCGCGGCGACCGTTTCGCCCTCGTCTATGAGATGGATTACGCGGACGGCAGCCCGGTGCGCGCGGGGCGCATCCTCGCCGCCGAGTTCGTCAATCAGAGCAGGGTGCATCGTGCCTTCCGCTACCGCGCCTCGACCGGCCAGGAGAGCTACTACGGCGAGGACGGCAAGAGCATCCGCAAGGCGTTCCTGCGTTCGCCGCTGGAATTTTCCCGCGTCACTTCCGGTTTCGCGATGCGTTTCCACCCCGTTCTCCGGAAGTGGCGCGCTCACAACGGCATCGACTATGGAGCCTCGATCGGCACCCGCGTCCGGACGACGGCCGACGGAGTGGTCGAGTTCGCCGGGCGCAAGAACGGCTACGGCAATGTCGTCGTGGTGAAGCATGCGGGGCGCTATTCGACGCTGTATGCACACCTGAACGGATTTTCCCCCGCAGCCCGCAGGGGAGCGCGCGTCGCTCAGGGGGATGTGATCGGATATGTCGGCGCGACCGGGCTCGTGACCGGTCCCCACCTGCACTACGAGTTTCGGGTCGATGGCCAGTACCGGAATCCCCTGGCGATGGCGCTTCCGAATGCCGCCCCGCTCGCGGCACCCGAGATCGCGGCTTACCGCGAGCAGGTCGAGCCCCTCCTTTCGCGCCTGAACCTGATCCGTTCGGGCAGCCTCGCCCTGCTCGACTGATTCGTGGCTGCGCGGCCTGAGCTTCACGTCGGGCTGATGTCGGGCACCAGCATGGACGGCGTGGATGCCGTGCTGTGCGATTTCGGGACGCAGGCTGCGCGCGTGCTCGCCTCGCACCACATCGACTACCCGGAGCACCTGCGCCGCGCGCTGCAGGGTCTGCGCGAACCTGGCGAAAACGAGCTGCACCGGGCAGCCGAGGCGTCCGCCGCGCTGGCGAGACTGTATGCCGAATGCGTGGGCGGTCTGCTCACGGCGGCGCGGATTCCAGCCTCGCGCATCGCCGCGCTCGGCTGCCACGGGCAGACCGTGCGCCACCGCCCAGAGCGCGGCTATTCGATCCAGCTCAACAACGCGGCGCTCCTCGCAGAGCTCACCGGAATCACGGTCGTCGCCGATTTCCGCGCGCGCGACATCGCCGCCGGAGGTCAGGGCGCACCGCTGGTGCCGGCCTTCCATGACGCCGCGTTCCGTGTGTCCGACCGGCACCGGGTGATCCTGAATCTCGGCGGAATCGCCAACCTCACCGATCTCGCCCCCGGCCGCGCCACGCGCGGTTTCGACTGCGGGCCGGGCAATACGCTGATGGACGCGTGGGCCGAATCGACGCTCGGCCGCCGCTACGACGAGGGCGGGGAGTTCGCTGCCGGCGGCTGGCCGATCGCGGGGCTCCTGGCCGCAATGGCACACCATCCGTTCCTGGCGCTCGCGCCCCCCAAGAGCTGTGGCCAGGAGCAATTCAACCTGGACTGGGTGAAATCACTGCTCGACGGAACCGAGCGTCCCGAGGACGTTCAGGCGACGCTGCTGGAATTCACCGCGACCGCGGCGGTGCAGGCGATCGGCCGCTGGTGCGACAAGCCGGACGATCTCCTGGTGTGCGGTGGAGGTGCTCGCAACCGGGCACTGATGCGGCGCCTCGCCGCGCTCCTGCCGGGCGTTCGAGTACGCACGACCGATGACGTTGGAATCGGCGCGGAGCAGGTCGAAGCGTGTGCGTTCGCCTGGCTGGCGATGCGCACGCTGCGGGGATTGCCGGGGAATCTTGCCGAAGCGACTGGCGCGCGCGCGCCCCGCGTGCTGGGCGCGATCCATCCTGCCTGAGGCGGCCGGCGAGCGCCGCCGCGGCAGGAACTCAGGCGGAGAAGGAAGAGCCGCAGCCGCAGGTGCTGGTCGCGTTCGGATTCTTGATCACGAACTGCGCGCCTTCCAGGCCCTCCTGGTAATCGATCTCGGCGCCGACCAGGTACTGATAGCTCATCGGATCCACCAGCAGCGTGACGCCGTTCTTCTCCATCACGGTGTCGTCGTCGTTGCTGACTTCCTCGAAGGTGAAGCCGTACTGGAACCCCGAGCAGCCGCCGCCGGTCACGAACACCCGCAGCTTGAGGCTGGCGTTGCCCTCCTCTTCGATCAACTGTCTGACCTTGCTCGCCGCTGCGTCGGTGAAATTCAACGGGGTCGGCATGTCGGTGGCGGTATTCATCTGCTGCTCCTCGGTATCTGAACGCTGGTGGATGTTCCGGGCTCATGCCCGGTCTGCGGCTCGCGCTGTCACCTGTGACCCGTGCCCCCGGCCCGGAGTTCCTCGGCCCCGGCAGACGCAGGCAGCCGAATCATAGCACGCAAGCCTGTCATGACAGGATCACGGCAGCACCGGAACCTGCGCGATTCCTTCTGACTCGCCGAACCCCAACATGAGATTCATGTTCTGTACCGCCTGGCCCGCCGCTCCCTTGACCAGGTTGTCGATCACCGAGAGCACGACCAGGGTGTCGCCTCCCTGCGGTCGGTGCAGCGCGATCCGGCACAGGTTCGAGGCCCGCACGGAACGCGTGTCGGGGTGGCTGCCTTCCGGCATCAGGTCGACGAAAGGCTCGCCCCGGTAGCGCTCCTCGTAGATCCTGCGGACGTCGGCCTGTGCTACGAGCCGCGCGTAGATCGTCGCGTGGATGCCCCGTATCATCGGGGCCAGATGGGGCACGAAGGTCAGCCCGACGCTGCGGCCCGCTGCGGCGGAAAGTCCCTGGCGAATCTCCGGCAGGTGGCGATGGCCGGGCACCGCGTAGGCCTTGAAACTGTCGGAGACCTCGGCGAAGAGGCCATGGACGTCCGCCTTCCGTCCCGCTCCCGAAACGCCCGATGCGGCATCCGCGATCAGGTGATCGAGATCGACCACGCCTGCCTCGACCAGTGGCAGAGCCGCGAGCTGCACCGCGGTCGGATAGCAACCCGGATTGGCCACCAGCCTGGCGCCACGAATGGCCTCGCGATTGATTTCCGGCAGCCCATAGACCGCCTCGGCGACCAGCTCCGGCGATGCATGCTTCATCCCGTACCATCTCTCCCACTCCGCGACGTCGCGGATGCGGAAGTCGGCGGCCAGGTCGATCACTCTCACCCCGGCATCGAGCAGCGGCCCGGCCTGTTTCATCGCCACCCCGTTCGGCGTGGCGAAGAACACCAGATCACAGCGTTCGAGCGGCGCCTGTGCAGGATCGGAAAAGGTGAGATCGATGTGCCCGCGCAGGCTCGGAAAAAGGTCGGATACCACGGTTCCGGCCTCCCCCCTCGAGGTGATCGCCTCGATCTCCACCTCGGGATGCTGGGCCAGCAGGCGGAGCAGCTCCACGCCCGTGTAGCCGGTGCCTCCGACAACGCCGACCTTGATCATGTCTGCCTCTCGTGAGCCAAAAACACGCCATCCGGACCGCCGGCCGACGCATCCGCACGCGGCCACCTGGCAGGCCACGCACCATGAAAAAGGCCGCCCCGCCGGCGGCCCCTTTCGCTCTCCGCGCCGCTCAGCGCTTGGAGAACTGTTTGCGCCGCCGGGCCTTGTGCAGGCCGACTTTCTTGCGCTCGACCTCGCGCGCATCGCGGGTGACGAAACCGCCCTTGCGCAAGGCCGGCCTCAGCGTCTCATCGTATTCGATCAGGGCGCGCGTGATGCCATGGCGCACGGCGCCCGCCTGCCCGGACTCGCCCCCGCCGCTGACATTCACGAGGATGTCGAAATCGCCCGAGCGCTCGACCAGCTCGAGCGGCTGGCGCACGATCATGCGCCCGGTTTCGCGAGCGAAGTATTCGTCGACGGGCTTGCCGTTGACGGTGATCTTGCCTGCGCCCCGCTTCATGAATACCCGTGCGACCGCTGTCTTGCGCCGCCCGGTGCCACAATGGTAACTGGTTGCCGCCATCGTTGTCATGCCTCGTTCAAATTTCCGCCCCGCGTCGCTCAGATCGCCAGCGCCTTGGGCTGCTGCGCCTGATGCGGATGCTCGGCACCGGCATAGAGCTTCAGCTTCTTGATCATCGCGTAGCCGAGCGGGCCCTTCGGCAGCATTCCCTTGACCGCTTTTTCGAGGACGCGCTCCGGGAAACGCTTCTGCAGCTTGGAGAACCGCGTCTCGTAGATGCCGCCAGGATAACCGCTGTGGCGGAAGTATTTCTTTTCCTCCGCCTTGTTTCCCGTCACGCGCAGCTTCGCGACATTCAGCACGACCAGGTAGTCGCCGGTATCCACATGCGGAGTGAATTCCGCCTTGTGCTTGCCGCGCAGGCGTTTCGCCAGTTCGACGGCGAGCCGGCCGAGCACCTTGTCGGTCGCATCGACGACGTACCAGTCGCGCTTCACCTCATCCGGCTTGGCCGAGAACGTCTTCATCTGGGATTCTTCTGCGGAAATTCGGAAAGCGGCGGATTGTATTTCATGGCCCCGCCGGGTGTCAAACGAAAGCCCCGCCGCAGAGGCGGAAAACCCCGCTCGCGCGGGGTCTTCCCTTTACTGCGGAGCGGGTGCGCGCACGGCGCCCACCCGCAGCGACATCACATCTCCATGTCGCCCATGCCGCCCATGCCGCCCATGCCGCCCATCCCGCCCATGCCACCGCCCTTGCCGGACTTCTCTTCGACAAGCTCGGCCACCATGCAGTCGGTGGTCAGCATCAGCGCGGCAACGGAGGCCGCGTTCTGGAGCGCGGTACGCGTGACCTTGGTCGGATCCAGCACACCCATCGCGACCATGTCCCCATACTCGCCGGTCTGGGCGTTGAAGCCGAAGTTGCCCTTGCCCTCCAGCACCTTGTTCACCACCACGCTGGGCTCGTCCCCGGCGTTGGCGACGATCTCGCGCATCGGCTGTTCCAGGGCGCGCAGCACGATCTTGATGCCGGCATCCTGGTCATGGTTGTCGCCCTTGAGCCCACCGATCGCCTGGCGGGCACGCAGCAGGGCGACGCCGCCGCCGGCCACGATGCCCTCCTCGACCGCCGCCCGGGTGGCATGCAGCGCGTCCTCGACGCGAGCCTTCTTCTCCTTCATCTCCACTTCGGTCGCCGCACCCACCTTGATCACGGCCACGCCCCCGGCGAGCTTCGCCACCCGCTCCTGCAGCTTCTCCTTGTCATAATCCGAGGTGGCGTCCTCGATCTGCACCCGGATCTGTTTGACCCGCGCCTCGATCTTCGAGACCTCGCCAGCGCCATCGATGATGGTGGTGTTCTCCTTGGCGATCTCGACCTTCTTGGCCTGGCCGAGATCCTTGAGGTTCGCCTTCTCGAGCTGCATGCCGGTGTCTTCCGAGATGACGATGCCGCCGGTGAGGATGGCGATATCCTCCAGCATGGCCTTGCGGCGGTCGCCGAATCCGGGCGCCTTGACCGCGCAGGTCTTGAGGATGCCGCGAATGTTGTTGACCACCAGGGTCGCGAGCGCCTCGCCCTCGACGTCCTCGGCCACGATCAGCAGCGGCCGGCCGGCCTTCGCGACCTGTTCCAGGATCGGCAGGAGATCACGGATGTTGGAGATCTTCTTGTCGTGCAGCAGGATGAACGGATTCTCCAGCACCGAGATCTGCTTGTCCGGGTTGTTGAGGAAATACGGCGAGAGGTAGCCGCGATCGAACTGCATTCCCTCGACCAGTTCCAGCTCGTTGTTCATCGACTTGCCGTCTTCGACGGTGATCACGCCTTCCTTGCCGACCTTGTCCATCGCGTCGGCGATGATCTTTCCGATGTCCTCATCGGCGTTCGCGGAGATCGAGCCGACCTGCGCGATCTCTTTGGTCGTGGAGCAGGGCTTGGAGAGATTCTTGAGCTGCTCGACGACGGCCACGATCGCCTTGTCGATTCCGCGCTTGAGATCCATCGGGTTCATCCCGGCGGTCACGAATTTCATGCCCTCGCGCGCGATCGACTGCGCCAGCACGGTGGCGGTGGTGGTGCCGTCGCCGGCCACGTCCGAGGTCTTGGAGGCCACTTCCTTGAGCATCTGGGCGCCCATGTTCTCGAACTTGTCCTTGAGCTCGATCTCCTTCGCCACCGAGACTCCGTCCTTGGTCACGGTGGGCGCTCCGAACGATCGATCGAGCACGACATTGCGGCCCTTCGGGCCGAGGGTCACCTTGACCGCATCGGCCAGGACATTCACCCCGGTCATCATGCGGTGGCGGGCGGAGTCGCTGAAACGTACTTCCTTGGCAGGCATCTGTGTGTCTCCTTGTGTCTCAATCCGGTGATTCGTTGATCAGGCCTCGATTACGCCCATGATGTCTTCCTCGCGCATGACGAGCAGTTCATCGCCGTGCACCTTGACCGTCTGTCCGGAGTACTTGCCGAACAGCACCCGGTCGCCGACCTTCACCGCCAGCGGGCGAACCTTGCCATCGTCCAGGATCTTGCCGGTGCCCACACCGACGATCTCCCCCTGGTCGGGCTTCTCCGCGGCGGTGTCGGGAATGACGATGCCGGAAGCGGTCTTGCGCTCGTCCTCGATGCGCTTGACGATGACGCGGTCATGCAACGGACGGATTTTCATAAAACGTTCTCCTCAGCAGTGTTGAACGCGGCGGGTAAGGCCCGCCGGAACCGAACCGGGCACGAGCGGCCATGCTTCGCTGCCAGGGCAGTTGTTAGCACTCGTCACCGGCGAGTGCCAATGATACGGGCCGGCCGCCCGTTTTTCAAGTGCGGCAAGGCAGCGGGCCGTCCGAGCCGCCCCAATCACTCGGCACGCAGGGCTTCGACCGGATCGAGCAGTGCGGCGCGGCGCGCCGGCATCAGCCCTGCCGCGAGACCGATGCCGATCGCGGCCGCCTCGGCCAGCGCCACGAAATTCCAGGGCGTGTGCACAGGCAGCGCGGGCAGCGCCAGCCGCAGCGCCTGACCGAGACCCGCACCGAGCGCGAGCCCGGCCGCCCCGCCGAGGGCGGCGAGCAGCATCGCCTCGCCGAGGAACAGGGCCATGACCTGTGCGCGCCGGGCGCCGAGCGCACGCAGGAGCCCGACCTCGGTCGTGCGCTCGGACACCGCGATGGTGCTGATGGTGAGAATGCCGACTCCGCCGACCAGCAGCGAGATTCCGCCCAGCGCCCCGACCGCGAAGGTCAGCACGTCGAGCACCGATCCGAGCGTCTCCAGCATCTGCTGCTGCGGCGTCACCGTGAAGTCGTCACGGGCATGGCGCTGGCGCAGGATTCTTTCCAGGCCCGCGACGACGCGCGACAGGGGCGCCTCGGCCCGGTAGGACACGTCGATCGCCATCAGCGATTCGCGGTTGAACAGCTCGAGCGAGCGCGCCGCGGGGACATACACGACATCGTCGAGGTCGAAGCCGAGCATCTGGCCCTTCGCCTCCATCACCCCGACCACGACGAAGCGGGCGTTGCCGACACGGATGCGGCTGCCGAGCGGATTCCGGTCGCCGTACAGCTCCGTGCGCAGCTTGGAGCCGAGCACCGCCAGCGGGCGAGCGGTTGCCTCGTCGTCGGCGGGCAGGAACTGCCCCATCGCCACGCGGTAGCGGAACACGCGGGGAAAGGCTTCCCCCACCCCGAGCACCGCAGTGCGCCGCGTGCGAGCATTCGCCCGCGCCTCGGCGTTGCCCTGGACGACCGGCACCACGGCCTCGACGTCGGGCGCGCGGGCGAGCGCGCGTGCATCCTCGATGGTGAGCGGGCGCACGATGCCGAACATGCCCACCGCCGCGCCGTGAGTCTTCGCCTTGCCGGGATTGATCTCGATCAGGTGGGTGCCGAACTGGGTGAATTCCGCGATCACGAAGCGATGGATGCCGGCCCCGATCGAGGTGAGCAGGATCACCGCCGCGATCCCCACCGCGATCCCGGTCGCGGTGAGAACCGTGCGCAGCCGGTGCGACCGGAACGTACCCAGCGAGAACCGGAGAAAATCCTCGAAGCGCATCTCAGCGCCGGTAGAGTGCGACCACCGGATCGAGCCTCGCGGCGCGGCGCGCCGGGAGCGCGGAGAACACGATGCCGGTCGTGAGCGCGGTCGCGAGCGCGGCCACGCTGGCCCAGGCCGGCGCGGCGACGCTCAGCACCGGGTACAGTTTGCCGAGGACGGCGGTTCCGGCCTCGCCCAGCGCCAGCCCCGCGGCGGCGCCGGTCGCGGACAGCAGCACCGCCTCGGTCAGGAAGATGGTGCGGATCCCGCCCGGCGCCGCTCCCAGCGCCTTGAGCAGCCCGATCTCGCGGGTGCGCTGCGAGACCGCGATCAGCATCACGTTCATGATCAGGATGCCGGCCACCGCCAGGCTGATCGCGGCGATCCCGCCCACGGCGAGGGTGAGCGCGCGCAGGATCCGGTCGAAGGTCGCGAGCAGCGCGTCCTGGGTGACCACGGTCACGTCCTGTTCACCCTCGTGGCGCGTCCTGAGCACGTCGATCACCGCGGCCTTCGCGCCGGCGATCTCCTCCCGGCTGCGCGCCTCGACGAGGATGCGCAGCAAGCCCGCCTGGTTGAACAGCGCCTGTGCGGAAGCGACCGGAAGAATCACCAGCTCGTCGGTGTTGAAGCCGAGCGATTGTCCCTGGGACGCGAGCACGCCGACCACGCGATAGCGGCGCTCGCCGATCCGCACCCATTCCCCCACCGCGTTCGCGGCTCCGAACAGCTCGTTGCGCACCAGGCTCCCCAGCACGACGACGGGCTGCGCCCGGCGCGGATCGAGCGAGGGCAGGAATCGACCCTGCGCCATGACGAAACGCCGGATCTCCACGAATTCGCTGGTGGAGCCGAGCACCGCCACCTCCCGGCTGCGCCGGGCCCACGACACCGTCGCCGAACCGATGGTGAGCGGCGCCACGCGGCGCACGGCAGGGCGGCGCGAGAGCGCCAGCGCGTCGTCGAGCGTGAGCTCGCGCGGGGTCGCGCCAGTGAGCGCGCCGGGGAAGGTTCCGCTGGTCTCGGTGCGCCCCGGAAAGACGATCAGCAGGTGCGAGCCGAGCGCGCTGAACTGGCTGACGACGTAGCTTCGCGCGGCTTCCCCGAGCGCCGTCAGGACCACGACCGCGGCGACCCCGATGGCCATCGCCAGCACCATCAGCGCGCTGCGTGCCCGATGCGCAGCCAGGCTGTTCACCGCGAAACCGAGCAGGTCGCCCGCCCTCATGCGCCGCATCCTCAGGCGGTCATCGCCTCGGCCGCCGTGTCGGACACCAGCGCGCCGTCGAGCATGCGCAACTGGCGCCGCGCATGCGCCCCGATCTGCGCATCGTGCGTCACCAGGATCACGGTGACCCCCTGTGCATTGAGGCGATCCAGGATGGCCATGACCTCCTCGCCGGTCGCGCGGTCGAGGTTGCCGGTCGGCTCGTCGGCGAGGATCACGGCCGGGCCCATCACGGTGGCGCGCGCGATCGCGACCCGCTGGCGCTGCCCGCCCGAGAGCTGATCGGGGCGGTGCGCGGCACGGTCCGTCAGTCCGAACGCTGCCAGCGCCTTCTCGACCCGCTGCCTGCGCTCGGCCGGCGCGATGCCGGCCAGCACCATCGGCAGGGCGACGTTCTCGGCTGCCGTGAGCCGCGGCACCAGGTGGAAGACCTGGAAGACGAAACCCATCTTGCGGCTGCGCACGCGCGCCTGCTCCTCATCCGACAGGCCGATGACGTCGCGCCCGTCGAGGCGGTACTGCCCCGCGCTCGGCCGGTCGAGCAGGCCGATGAGGTTGAGCAGGGTCGACTTGCCGGAGCCCGAGGGTCCCATGACCGCGACATATTCTCCGTCCGCGATGCGCAGATCGAAATTCCGCAGGGCATGGACCTGCTGCCCGCCGACGACGAACATGCGCTCGATTCCCGCGAGCTCGATCATTTCGCAGCCGGCATCGCCGCGGCCTCGGGTTCGATCCGTGCGCCCGCCTTCACCCCGGCGCGATCCAGCGACACGACGATGCGGCTGCCCGCAGACAGGCCGCGGGTCACTTCGGTGAATTCCCAGTTCGCCAGTCCGGTCTCGACTGCGCGCTCTTCGAGAACCGTATCCGACTCCCGAACCACCAGGACGCGCTTTCCCTCGAGCAGCGCCGCGCTCGGCACGCGCACGACGCCCTCATGGACGCCGAGCACGATCTCGGCGTCCGCGCTGTAGCCCACGAGCAGTGCGCCGGCTTCCTTCGGCTCCACGAACTCGACCTCGACCTCGGCGGTGCGTGCCTGTTTCTCGACGTCCAGCACATAGGGTGCGATGCGCCGCACGCGCCCCGCGAAGCGGCGTCCGGGGAAGGAATCGACGCTGATGCGGGCCTGCATGCCGATCCGGATCGCCGGCAGGTCGATCTCGTCGATCGGCGCGCTGACATACAGACAGCGGTCGTCGATCAGGTCGATCGCGGGCGGGGTCGGAATGCCCGGCGGCGAGGGTGTGGTCTGCTCGCCCAGCTCGCCGTTGATCTTGGCCACGACCCCCGCGAACGGGGCTTTCAGCACGCTGCGCGAGAGCTCCGCCTGCGCGACCCGCACGCGTGCCTGCGCCTGCTCGCCCTCCGCGCGCGCAGCCTCGCAGCCGGCGCGGCTCGCCTTCGCTTCCGAGGCGGAGCGCTCGGCGCGTTCCAGGCTCACGAAGCCGCGCAGATGGAGGCTTTGGGCGCGCGCCGCCTCGTGCTCGGCGACCTCGGCGAGCCGGCACGACTGCTCCGCGCGCGAGCGCGACGACTCGACCTGGGCGCGGGCGAGTGCGAGCTGCGCGCCGAGATCCTCGTTCCAGATCTCCAGCAGCACCTGGCCGGCCGCGACGCGCTGTCCCTCGCGCACCGGCAGCGCAACGATGCGCCCGCCCTGCGAGGGCGAGAGTTTGGCGCGGCGGCACGCGCTCACGCTGGCGGCACGCGTGTTGGCGACGGTGGCCTCGACACGGCCCTTCTCGACCGTCCACAAGACCGCCGCCACCGGCTTGGGCCGCGTGCCGTACCAGAGGGCGGCGGCCGCCAGCGCGATGACGGCGGCGAGAATGAAAACGCTGCGCAGTCTCAAACGTCGTACTTGAACGAAAGGCTCACCCTTGCACGGTACGCGACCACCTTGCCGTCCTCGACTCTCATGTCGAGCTTGACGATGTCGGCGATGCGCAGGTCGCGCACACTCTTGCCTGCTGCCTCCACCGCGTTGCGGGCCGCGTCCTCCCAGGAAGTCTTGCTGGTGCCCACCACTTCGATGATCTTGTAGATGCTGTCGCTGCTCGCCGCCTTCGATTTCGCCATCACATCCTCCGTTGTCCGCGTTACGGCCGAATCTGCCGGGAACCCTTGCGTGGGTCCCGCGGCCATTCTATGGGCATCGCCGCGCGGCCGCAAACCGCGGCGCCGCGCGCCGCGGCGTATCATTCGCCTTCCCGTGCGAACGGTGCGGCGGCTTCGAGAGCGAGGCGACCATGCGAATCGGATTCTTCGTGACCTGTCTGGCGGATCTGATGCGGCCGCGCGTCGCCTTTGCCGCCATCAAGCTGCTCAAGCTCGGCGGTGCCGAGGTCGTGGTGCCTTCCACACAGACCTGCTGCGGCCAGCCGGCCTACAACTCGGGCGAACGCGCAGGTGCGATGGCGGTCGCGCGCAAGCTGCTCGACGAGTTCTCGGACTTCGACTACGTGGTCACGCCTTCCGGCTCCTGCGCCGGCATGATCCGCGCGCATTACCCGGAGCTGTTCAAGGACTCGCCCGCGGATTCTGCCCGCGCGCAGGCGCTGGCGAGCCGCACGTACGAGCTCACCGACTTCCTGGTCAATGTGGCGAAGCTCGATTCCGTGCCCGGACGCTTCGACGGCAGCGTGACCTACCACGATTCGTGCTCGGGCCTGCGCGAGCTCGGGGTGTTCGAGCAGCCGCGCGCCCTGCTCGCCAAGGTACCGGGGCTCAGCCTCAGGGAGATGGAGGAGTCGGATGCCTGCTGCGGCTTCGGCGGCGTGTTCTCGGTCAAGTTCGGCGACATCTCGGCCGCGATCGCCGAGCGCAAGTGCGAGAACATCTGCGCGGCCGGTGCCGATGCCATCGTCGGCGGCGACCTCGGCTGCCTGCTCAACATCGAGGGCCGCCTGCGGCGCCGGGGCGACGCCACCATCCGCGTGCTGCACATCGCGGAAGTGCTTGCCGGAACGGCGGGCAAGGAATAGCCCGGTTGCAGCCGGGCGGTCCGCTCGATCGCGCCGGCGCGCGACCGCGGCTCTCCCGAACCCGCAACCCGAAACTCGAAAAGCTGAACTTGAAACCCGAAACGCGAAACGTCGAACTTGAACCCTGGAACTTGAAACCGTCTTCCCGGTCGTTCGGAGTTCTCGGGTGGAGTTGCGCGCTCCTGGCGTTTGCGGCCGCTGCGGCAGCGACTGCCGGGACCCTGCCTTCCCCGGTCGAGCGGGCGCTGCGCGAGGGCGGAATCGGGCGCGACCGAGTCGCGGTCTGGGTGGGGGAGGTCGGCGCGCGCAGGCCGCGCCTCAGTCTGAACGCAGCCGCGCCGACGAATCCGGCCTCGGTGATGAAGCTGCTCACCACCTATGCGGCGATCGAGATGCTGGGGCCGGCCTACACGTGGAAGACCCGGTTTTTCGCGCTCGCGCCGATCGAGGACGGCGTGCTGCACGGCGATCTCCACCTGCAGGGCGGCGGCGACCCGGCGCTCACCTTGGAGCGCTTCTGGCTGCTGCTGCGCAGCCTGCGCGCGGGCGGGCTCTCCAAGGTCCGCGGCGACCTCGTGATCGACCGCGGCCTGTTCGCGCCCGGCGGCAGCGCGCCGTTCGACGAGAACCGCCTGCGCGCCTACAACGTGGCCCCAGATGCCCTGCTGCTGAATTTCGGCACGCTGCGGTTCGACTTCGCGCCCGCACGCGACACCGTCGGCGTGCGCTTCGAACCCCAGCCTGAGGATTTCGCGCTGAGCAACCGGCTGAGCCTCTCGCAGGCCCCGTGCGGGGAATGGAAGGATGGCGTCCGGATCGAGCGCGGAGAGTCGGCGGCCGGCACGAACGAAGTCGTGCTCTCCGGCACCTATCCCGCAGCCTGCGGCGAGAAGACCTGGAATCTCGCCGTGCTGGATTCCCCGCAGCTCGTGTTCGGGATCTTCCGCAGCCTCTGGCGCGAGCTCGGCGGCAGCTTCGCAGGCCGCCTGCGCGAGGCGCCGGTGCCCGAAGGCGCGAGACTGCTCGCCGAGACCGAATCGCCGCCGCTCGCGCAGATCATCCGCGACATCAACAAGTGGTCGAACAACGTGATGGCGCGCCAGCTCTACCTCACGCTCGGTGCGCAGGCGGGCGCGCGCCCGGCGCGCGAGGCCGACGCCGAAGCCGCTCTCCGCGCCTGGCTCGCGCGCAGGAACCTGGACTTCCCCGAACTCGCCATCGAGAACGGAGCCGGGCTCTCCCGCCGCGCGCGCCTGAGCGCGGCCAGCACCGCGCGGCTGATGCAGGTAGCATGGAGCGGAGCGCTGATGCCGGAGTTCGTCGCCTCGCTTCCGCTGACGGCGGTGGACGGCACCATGCGCAAACGGCTCAAGGACAGCGCGGGCCGAGCCCATGTCAAGACCGGAACCCTCGACGGTGTCAAGACTGTCGCCGGCTACGTCTTGGGCCGCTCCGGCAGGCGCTGGATCGTCGTCTTCTTCATCCGTCACGCGGACGGGCCGGCCGCACGCGCCGCACAGGACGCGCTGATCGAATGGGTGCAGCGGCAGTGAGGCGAATCGGCATCCTCATCGCCGCCTTCGCCGCGATGGTCGCAGGCATCGAGGGGCTGCGCACCGCCCTCGCCTGGTGGAAAGGCGAACTCGCGCACATCGGGTGGACCGACGCGCTGCTGCTCGGCTGTCTGCCGCTCGCCGCCGCGCTCTGGTGGCGGTATTTGTCGATCTTCGGCAGGAAGAATCCCAAATGCCTCTCGACCGACGAATGACTGCGGTTTCAGGTTCCAGGTTTCCAGTTCCGAGTCGGCGGCGGTCGCGGCGAGCCGAGAACGTGGAACCTGAAACGCGTTCAGTGCCGCACGAGATCGATCGCGAATCGCGGTTCGTAGGGCGGGACCTGGCACTCGACGACGTCGCCGGGGGCGAGCTGCAGGCGGATGCCGGCGATGTCGGCACGCACCGGGAGCCGGAGCACGCAGCGATCGACCAGCCCGGCGGCCTGGTGCGCCATGCGGTCGAGCACGGCCTCGAGCTGGCCGGCCGTGTACAAGGTGAAGCGGGCTTCGGCCGCGCTCACTGCGTCACACTCCGAGCGAGTCCCAGAGTGCGTCGATGCGCGCCTTCACCGCGGCGTCGCGAACGATGACCCGGCCCCAGGTGCGCGCGGTCTCGCCTGGCCACTTGCCGGTGGCATCGATGCCCATCTTCGCCCCGAGGCCCGCGACCGGGCTGGCGAAATCGAGGGAGTCGATCGGCGTGTTCTCCGCGATCAGGGTGTCGCGCGCGGCATCCACCCGCGTGGTCAATGCCCACACCACTGCCTTCCAGTCGCGGACATCGACGTCGTCGTCGGTCACGATGATGAATTTCGTGTACATGAACTGGCGCAGGAACGACCAGATGCCGAACATCACGCGCCTGGCATGGCCCGGATACTGCTTGCGGATCGACACGCAGGCGAGCCGGTAGGAACAGCCCTCGGGCGGCAGGTAGAAGTCCACGATCTCCGGAAACTGCTTGCGCAGCAGCGGCACGAAGACCTCGGCGAGCGCCACACCGAGCATCGCCGGCTCGTCGGGCGGCCTGCCGGTATACGTCGAGTGATAGATCGGGTCGCGGCGCAGCGTGACGCGCTCGATGGTGAAGACCGGGAACTCGGCGACCTCGTTGTAGTAGCCGGTGTGATCCCCGAACGGCCCTTCGCGCGCCGTATCGCCGGGCCGGATCGCGCCCTCCAGCACGATCTCCGCCGATGCGGGCACCTGGAGCTGCGAGCCGATGCAGCGCACCACCTCGGTCTTCGCGCCCCGCAGCAGCCCCGCGAACTGATACTCGGAGAGCGTGTCCGGAATCGGGGTGACCGCGGCGAGCAGGGTCGCCGGATCGGCGCCGATCGCGGTCGCCACCGGAAATGGCTCGCCCGGACGCTCCGCGCAGTGCTCGCGGAAATCCAGCGCGCCGCCGCGCTGCGCCAGCCAGCGCAGGATGACGCGGTTCGGCCCGATCACCTGCTGCCGGTAGATGCCCAGGTTCTGTCGTTCCTTGTGCGGGCCGCGGGTCACCGTCAGGCCCCAGGTGATCAGCGGGCCGGCGTCCTCCGGCCAGCAGGTCTGGATCGGCAGGCGCGACAGATCGACCTCCCTGCCCTCCCAGACCACTTCCTGGCAGGGCGCCGAGCCGACCTGCTTCGGCGCCATGTGCAGCACCTGCCTGAGCACCGGCAGCTTGTCCCAGGCGTCCCTGAACCCCTTGGGCGGCTCAGGTTCCTTCAGCCACGCGAGCAGCTCGCCCACCTCGCGCAGGGTTTCGGCCGATTCGGCCCCGAGGGCGAGCGCCACCCGCTCCACCGTGCCGAACAGGTTGCCAAGCACCGGGATCGAGTGGCCCCCGGGCTTCTCGAACAGCAGCGCCGGACCGCCCGCGCGCAGCACGCGGTCGCAGACCTCGGTGATTTCCAGGCGCGGGTCGAGCGGCGCGCCGATGCGCCTGAGTTCGCCTCGGCTTTCGAGCGCGCGGAGGAATTCTCGCAGGTCGGCGAATTTCAAGCGGATGGCCGGGCAGGGACGGGGCGCGTCGATTATAGACGAGCCCCGCGGCCACGCCGGCCGGACGTCCCTCAGATGCCGAGAATCTTCATCGCCTTCCCGAGCGTTTCGATCGACTCCTGGTGCTTGCCCGCCTTGTGCAACGTCTCGCCCTCGGCGCGCAGCTTCTTCACCTCGGCCATCTTATCGCCCGAGAGCGCGGGAGCCTTGCTCATCGCCGCGTCGATCTTCTTCATGTCGGCAGGGCAGTGGAAGGCGAGCGCGGTACCACTCGCCAGCAGCGTGGCGACCAGCAGCATCCGTTTCTTCATTTCCGATCTCCCGTCGTGGCTGGAACCGCACGGAAAGCCCCGTGCAGGACGGCAGACAGTTGAGGCTTCAAAAGATTCCCCGCCACCCGAGCGGCGCACGACCCGTCAGGCGGCGCAGACATCGAGCGCGGGATAATCGGTGTAGCCCTTCTCGCCGCCCTGGTAGAAGGTCTTCGTGTCGGGCTGCGCGAGGGCTGCGCCGTGGCGGATGCGGCTGGGCAGGTCGGGATTGGCGATGAACGCCCGGCCGAAGGCCACCGCATCGCACAGCCCCCTTGCGATCCAATCCTGCGCGCGCGCCGGATCGAAGCCGCCGTTGGAGACGATCGGCGCCTTGCAGCGCGACCGGAAATGGGGCGCGACCTCGTGCAGCGCATCCGCCACGCCGTCGAGCTGGCCGGGCTGGAACGGCTCGGTGAGGTGCAGGTAGGCAAGGCCGTGGCCGTTCAGGCGATCGACGATGTACTCGAACATCGGCACGGTGTCTGCATCCACCGCGATGCCGTGGTAGCGGTTCATCATCGGGTTGATCCGCACGCCGATCCGGTCGGACGGCAGCACGCGTCCCAGCGCATCGAGCACCTCGAACAGCAACCGCGCGCGGTTCTCGTGCGAGCCCCCATAGGCATCGGTGCGCGTGTTCGAGCAGCGCGCGAAGAACTGGTGGAACAGATAGCCGTTGGAGGCATGGACCTCCACGCCGTCGAAGCCCGCCGCCATCGCGTTGCGTCCGGCCCGCGCGAAGTCGGCGACGATTCCCGCGATCTCCTCGCCGCTGAGCGCCCGCGGCGTGACGGTCGGCTTCGGCCCGGCGGGCGAGAGCATCTTCCAGCGCGGATCGATCGCCGAGGGTGCGACCGGCGCCTCGCCGCCGTGATAATCGGGCAGCGACAATCGCCCGCAATGCCAGAGCTGGCAGACGATGCGCCCGCCGGCCGCATGCACCGCATCGGTCACCCGCCGCCAGCCCTCGACCTGCGCTTGCGACCAGATGCCGGGCGTGTCGGGATAGCCGCGGCCCTGGGGCGAGACGATCGTGCCCTCGGACACGATCAGTCCGGCCCCCGCGCGCTGGGCGTAGTAACGCGCCATCAGCTCGTTCGGAACGTAGTCCGGGGCGGGAGCCCGGCAGCGGGTGAGCGGCGCCATGACGATGCGATTGGCGAGCTCGAGCGCCCCGAGCCTCACCGGAGTGAGCAGGTCCGACATGATTCCTCCCATTTTCCGACGCGCGGCCGGGACATGCCGGCCGGCTTTCGACGGTCTCAGTGCGACAGGAACACCGGCACCGTCATCGATTCGAGCAGCGTCCGGGTGGCGCCTCCCAGCACCATCTCGCGCAGGCGGGTGTGGCCATAGGCGCCCATCACGATGAGATCGACGCCGAGGTCCGCCGCGCGCGACAGCAGCTCGTTGCCGACGTCGATGCCCGCGGCACGGTCGATCTTCACCGACACCCGTACCCGGTGCCTGGCCAGATACAGCCCGATGTCCGCGCCCGGAACGTCGCCGTGCTCCATCGCCTTGGGGTTGAAACTGACCAGGTGGACCTCGTCGGCGTCGCGCAGCAGAGGAATCGCATCGGTGAGCGCGCGGGTGGCCTCCGCGCTCGCATTCCAGGCGACCAGCACGCGCCTTCCGACGCTCTCGATGCTGACCGCATAAGGGACGACCAGCACCGGCCGCCCGGCCGCGAGCACCACCTGCTGCGCGAAACCGGAATCGAGGGCGGCCGGATCGGAAGGATCGTCCTGGCCGAGCACGAGCAGATCGGCATAGCGCGCGTTGAGCACCGTCGCGCCCACCGGATCGGCGGAGGCAGAGCGCCATTCGATGTTGGTCATGCCGGCCGCCGCCATCGCGCGCTTGAAGATGTCCTCGCAGTGCGCGAGGTGCTCGGCGGCCATGCGGCGCTGGATCTCCAGCACCGAAGCGCCGATCTCCACCGCGACGTAGCCGCGCGGCTCAAAGGTGCTGAACACGGAGAGCCCGATGAGGTGCGCCTCGTAGCGGCGCGCCAGCCCGACCGCCACTTCCAGCCGCGCCGGGCAGCGCCGGCTCGTATCGACCTGCACGAGTATCGTCCTGTAGCTCATTTGGGTTCTCCCTTTGGAAATCCGGCGATTCGCAATCATTGCACATCCGCACATTCCGCGAAAGCCGCGCCCGCGGCGGTGCGCCCTGCCGGAAAGCGCACGGCGCGAAAACCATGTTTCGTGCTATAAGCCGGCCAGGCACGTTCATGCAAAGGGATCGAACCATGAACCGCTTCCGCGCACTCTCCGCTGCCGCGGCGCTCGCCGCGCTCGCCGGCCCGGCCGGCGCCGCGATCTCCACGCTCGATGCGGCGGTGGTACCGCTGATCGTCGTCGCCGACATTCCCGCCGCTCACGTGGTGAGCGCGCCGAGCTGGCTCGACGGCGTGGCGAAGCTCACCATCACTCGCGCCAACGGCACCTTCGGCTGCTCGGGCACGCTGATCGGCGCGGGCGACTGGGTGCTCACCGCCGCGCACTGCCTCGCCGGCGCCACCTCGGCCACCGTCAGCTTCGCACAGGCGAGCGGCGCGCCCATCCTTTCCGCGGCGTCCTTCCTCGTGCACTCGTCCTGGAATGGCGACCTCGAGAACGGCGGCGATCTCGGCCTCATCCGGCTCGCCGCCACGGCGCCGGCTTCGGTGACCCGCTACGACCTCCTGCGCGACGCAGACATCGAGACCATCGCCACCGCCACCCTCGCGGGCTATGGGATCTCGGGGAACGGAAACACCGGCAGCAATTCGGCCTCCTATGGCTTCGGCACCCTCCGCAGCGGGCTCAACCGCCTCGACACGGTGTATGACTTCATTCCGGGCAGCCCTTTCGCCTACGATTTCGACAACGGCCTGACCGCCCAGGATGCCATCGGACAAATCACCGACGGACTGCTTCAGGATCTCGGATTCGGCAATGACGAGGTGCTCACCGCTCCGGGCGATTCGGGCGGACCGAGCTTCGCGGGTACGCTCCTCGCCGGCGTGCATTCCTTCGGCGCCACCGTCGGCCCGCCGATCGACATCCGCGACAATTTCGTCAATGGGAACTTCGGGGAGCTGGGCGGCGACACCCGCGTCGCCTTCTATTCGCGCTGGATCGATGCCGCCATCACCCCGGTACCGGAGCCCGCGGTCCGGGTCACGCTGCTCGCGGGACTCGCCTTCCTCGGCTGCACCGCCCTTCTGCGCAGGCGCCGCGGCTACAGGTAGTCCAGCGCGATCCCGGCGAAGATCGCGGCTCCGACCCAGTTGTTGTGCAGGAAGGCCCGGAAGCAGCGCATGCGCTCGCGCGTGCGGATCAGCCCGACGTGCCAGGCGGCCAGCCCCGCGGCGAGCGCGAGCCCGGCGTAGTAGAAGCCGCCGCGCCCGAGCTGCCAGCCCACGGCAGCGAGGATCGTCAGGAAGGCGCAATAGCAGCACGCGACGGCAGCGACGTCGAAGCGCCCGAAGGTGATGGCCGAGCTGCGCAGCCCGATCTTCAGGTCGTCCTCGCGATCGACCATCGCATACTCGGTGTCGTAGGCGATCGCCCAGAACATGTTCGCGGCGAGCAGCGTCCAGGCGAGTGGGGGCAGCGTGCCCTGCTGCGCCGCGAATGCCATCGGTATCCCGAAGCCGAACGCCACGCCCAGGTAGGCCTGCGGGATGGCGAGGAAGCGCTTGGTGAACGGATAGCTCCACGCGAGGAACAGCGCCACCACCGCGAGCACCCACACGAGCGCCCCGAGCGGCAGGATCAGCAGGAAGGCGAGCAGCACCAGGAAGCCGGCCAGCGCCCAGGCCTCCCTCACCGACACCGCGCCGGTCGCCAGCGGTCGCGCGCGCGTGCGCTCCACGCGGCCGTCGAAGTTGCGGTCGGCATAGTCATTGACCACGCAGCCGGCCGAGCGCATCAGCACGGTGCCGAGCACGAAGATCGCGACGATCCACGGACTCGGCCGCCCATCGGCCGCGATCCACACCGCCCACAGCGTCGGCCACAGCAGCAGCAGGATGCCGATCGGCCGGTCCAGCCGCGCCAGCCGTTCGTACAGCGTCAGTCTTTCGGTCAGGGTGGTCACCGCGCGATTATCTCAAATCGCCGGTGCGTAGGGAAATGGGGTCAGACACGATATCCGCCTCGGGAAATGGGAAATGGACTCGGGAAATGGGGTCAGACACGATATCCGCCTCCAACGAAGGATGTGGACTCTGCGGTTCCCGTGCGGATATCGTGTCTGACCCCATTTCCCCGTGCGGATATCGTGTCTGACCCCATTTCCCTCCGACCCCATTTCCGCCATTTCCGCCGCCGTTTCACGTCGACAACCACTGCGCACGGCCGCCCAGCCAGCGGTCGAGATGCGCCTGCGCGGCCGCGGGCTCGTGCGCCAGCAGCTCCTCTGCGGCCGCGCGCGCGGCTTCGACCAGATCGCCGTCGGCCGCGAGATCGGCGAAGCGCAGCACCGGCACCCCGCTCTGGCGCGCGCCGATGACTTCGCCGGGGCCGCGCAGTTCCAGATCGCGTGCGGCGATCTCGAATCCGTCGCCGGTCTCGTAGATCGCCTTGAGCCGGCTGCGCGCGGCCTCCGAGAGCGGCGCACGGTAGAGCAGCACGCACACCGAGCGCTGCGTGCCGCGCCCGATCCGGCCGCGCAACTGATGAAGCTGGGCGAGCCCGAAGCGCTCGGCGTGCTCGATCACCATCACGGAAGCATTGGGCACGTCGACACCGACCTCGATCACCGTGGTCGCGACCAGGATGTCGACTTCGCCGGCGGCGAACGCGCTCATGACGGCGGACTTGTCCGCGGCGTTCATCCGCCCGTGCACCAGGCCGATCCGCAGATCGCCGAGCTCCAGGGCGAGCCGCGCATGCGACTCGATCGCCGCCTGCACGTCGAGCGCCTCCGACTCCTCGACGAGCGGGCACACCCAGTACGCCTGCCCGCCCGCGCGGCAGGCTGTGCGGATCGCATCGATCACCTCGCTGCGGCGCGCCTCCGACACCAGCTTGGTGAGCACCGGGCTGCGGCCGGGCGGCAGCTCGTCGATGACGGAGACGTCGAGATCGGCGTAATGGCTCATCGCCAGCGTGCGCGGGATGGGGGTCGCCGACATCATCAGCAGGTGCGGGCTCTCGCCCTTTCCCCGCAGCGCCAGGCGCTGGCGCACGCCGAATCGATGCTGCTCGTCGACGATCGCCAGCCCCAGACGGCGGAACGTCACCGCATCCTCGATCAGCGCGTGTGTGCCCACCGCCAGCAGACAGCGCCCGGAGGCGAGCTCTTCGAGCGGCGCCCTGCGCTGCCTGCGCCCGCGCCCGCCCGACAGCCACGCGATGGCGAGGCCCAGCGGTTCCACCCAGCCGGCGAGGCTGCGGTAGTGCTGCTCGGCGAGCAGCTCGGTCGGCGCCATCAGCGCCGCCTGCCAGCCATTCTCGGCGGCGCGCAGCATCGCCGCCGCCGCGATCACCGTCTTCCCCGAGCCCACGTCGCCCTGCAGCAGGCGCTGCATGGGATGCGGAATCGCGAGCTCGCGGGCGATCTCTTCCCAGACGCGCTGCTGCGCCGCGGTGAGGCGAAACGGCAGCATCTCGATCAGCCTCGCCGTCAGCGCTCCGGGAACGAGCGCGGGAGCGCTGCGGGCGCGGCGCGCGGCCCACGCGCGGCGAAGCGAGAGGCACTGCGCGAGCAGCTCGTCGAACTTCATCCGCCGCCACGCATCGCCCATCTGCGCGGCCCCGGAACCCGGCGCTGGCGCGTGCAGCGCGCGCAGGCTCTCGGCGAATCCGGGTAGGCCCAGGCGCGCAAGCAGCACCTCCGGCAGCGTGTCGCCCATCGGCAGCTCTTCGAGCGCGCGCCCGATCAGCCGCGCGAGCATCCCCTGCGACAGGCCCGCGGTGGCCGGATACACGGGGGTGAGGCCGGCCGGGAGCGGCTCGCCGGGGGTCACGACCCGCAGCCGCGGATGGACCATCTCGAGGCCGCGGAAGCCCGCGCGCGGCTCGCCGAACAGGCGCAGCCAGGTGCCCGGCTTCAACTGCGCGCGCTGGGCCGGATAGAAGTGCAGCAGGCGCAGGCACAGCTCCCCGCTGCCGTCGCGCAGCCGTGCGAGGAGCTCGCGGCGCGGGCGCTGCTCGACCGCGGCCGAGACCACGCGCGCCTCGACCTGGCAGGACTCGCCGGGCCGGCAGTCGCGGATCGGGGTGATGCGGGTCTCGTCCTCGTAGCGCAGCGGCAGGTGCAGGAGCAGATCGAAGCGCCGCTCGATGCCCAGCTTCGCCAGCTTGCGTGCGAGCCCCGCGGGGAACGGGCGCTCGCCCTCGCGCCCGTCCTGCGGAGCGCCCCCCGGATTCACTCGCGCAGCCTGCGGCGAGGCAGCCGCTTCAGCCGTTTCGGTTCGCTCCGTCTGCGAGCACCAGCACGGCACCGACCTCGACCAGCGCACCCTTGGGCAGCCCCGCGACCTGCACCGTCGCGCGCGCCGGATAGGGCTGGGCGAAGCGCTTCGCCATCGCCTCGTTCACCTGCGCGAAGTGCGCGAGATCGGTCAGGTAGATGGTGAGCCGCACCGCGTCGTCGAGGCTTCCTCCCGCCGCCGCGGCGACCGCGGCGAGGTTGTCGAACACGCGCGCCACCTGGGCGTCGATGCCTTCCGCGAGTCGCCCGCTCGCCGGGTCCAGCCCGATCTGGCCGGACAGCCAGACCGTGTCGCCGGCCCTTACGGCCTGCGAATAGGTGCCGATCGCCGCCGGCGCCCCCGAAGTGGAAACGACCTTCCTCGCCATCGCTGCCTCCGTCACCGAGCGCCACGCAGACATGCGCACCGCGGTGCGATTCTACGCCCGCCGATCCGGGGCGAACCTGAACCGCGTCGCACGGCACCACACGACGGGCCGCGTTCACCGCCGCGACGTCGGGTTACGCTGCGCTAACCCGACGAGCCGCCGCGTGCCCTGTGCGCCTGCGGTGAAGCCGGAGTTTGCCGGCGGTTATCGTGTCTGACCCCATTTCCTCTCGCGCAATCCGGGTGTATGTTGTCTGGATGCCGCCTCTGGCCGAATCCCGATGAATCCCATCCTTGTTCCGCAGAAACTGGCCCGCGCTCCGCGTGACCGGGCGCCGTTACGCAATTCGCCCGCGGCCGAGCCCCCCGAGCCCGGAGACGCCTGACCGCAGATGTCGACCGTGCTGTTCATGGCAGAGGCGGCCACGCTCGCCCACGTCGCCCGGCCGCTCTTTCTCGCCGGCTGCCTCGATTCGGCGCGCCACCGGGTGCTGCTGGCATGCGACCCCCGCACCCGCTGGCTGACCGGCAAGTATCCCTTCGAGACGCTGCCCCTGCCCTCGCAGTCCTCCGAGCGTTTCATCGAGGCGCTGGCGAAGGGTCGCCCGCTCTACGACACGGCCACCCTCGAGGGCTATGTCCGGGATGACCTCGCGACGATCGAACGGGCGCAACCGGATCTCGTCGTGGGCGACTTCAGGCTGTCGCTTTCGGTGAGCGCAAGGCTCGCGAAAGTGCCCTACCTCGCAATCGCGAACGCTTACTGGAGCCCCTGGGCGAGGGTGCGCTACCGGGTGCCCAGCCTGCCGCTGACGCGCTTGCTGCCGATCGCCGTGGCCGACGCGCTGTTCAATCTCGCCCGCCCGGCGGCATTCGCCTATCACTGCCTGCCGCTCGAGCGCGTGAGGCGCCGGCACGGCTTGCCTTCGCTGGGCTTCGACCTTCGCCGCGTGTATTGCGACGGCGACCAGGTGCTTTACGCCGATCTGCCGGAGTTGTTCCCGCTCCGCGATGCCCCTCCCGAACATCGCTTCCTCGGCCCGATCGTCTGGTCGCCCCCGCTGACGCCGCCGGCCTGGTGGGACTCGGCCGGCGACGAGAAGCCCATCGTCTACGTCACGCTGGGCAGCTCGGGCGTGGCGGACTTGCTGCCCGGGCTGCTCGCCGCGCTCGCTTCGCTTCCGGTCACCGTGCTGGTCGCCACGGCGGGACATGGACTCGCCGGCCCCGTGCCCGCCAATGCGCTGGTCGCCGACTACCTCCCCGGCGAGGAGGCGGCCCGGCGCAGCCGGCTGGTCATCTGCAACGGCGGCAGCCCCACCAGCCAGCAGGCACTCGCCGCCGGGGTTCCGGTGATCGGCATCGCGACCAATCTCGACCAGTTTCTCAACATGGCCGCGATCGAGGCGGCCGGCGCCGGGCTCACGCTACGCGCGGACCGCTTCGCCGCGGCGCGGTTGCGCGAGGCGGCGATGGCGCTGCTGCGAAGCCCGCGCGCGACCGAGTCGGCGCGGCGGCTGCGCGGAGCCTGCGAGGCGCACGACGCGCGGCGGAACTTTCGGGAGATCATGAACAACCTGCCCACCCGGCACACCAAGGGAGGCCCGTCATGAGGAAGATCACGCCGAGTCAGATCGCCGTATTCTCCGCCCTGTCCGGCCTCGCGGTCTGTCTCGCGGTGGCCGCGGCCGCGCTCACCGTCGGCCGGCTTCCGCTGGGCGACCTGCGCGGCGTGGCGCTCGCGCTGGCCTGGCTGGTCTTCCTGTACGCCTTCGCGATCGCGCTCTACCGGCTGTTCCTCGCGGGCTTCCCGCTGCTGCCTGGAGAGATCGCACCCGGCTCGCGCCAGGAGTTCATCTATCACGTCTATATCCTGTTCTACCTGATGCTCTTCTACCCGGTCATGCGCAGCGGATTCGTGCCGGCACCCTTCATGCGGCTGTTCTATCTCGCCCTGGGCACGCGCCTGGGCGAGAACACCTACAGCCAGGGGATCCTCCACGATCCCCCCTTCGTCACCATCGGTGCGCACTCGGTGGTCGGCCAGTACGCGATCCTGATCCCCCACGTGATCGAGGGATCGAAGCTCGCGCACTACCCCATCCGCATCGGCGACCATGTCACCGTCGGCGCCCACGCCTCGGTGCTCTCGGATGTCGAGATCGGCAATGGCGCGATCATCGCCACCGGCGCGGTCGTGCCCAAAGGCACCAGGATCGGCCCCGGCGAGGTCTGGGGCGGAGTGCCCGCGCGGCGGCTCGGGACAGCCGGCGCACGCGCCGGGCAGGAATGAAAGAAGGGGGCTTACGCCCCCTTCTCCAGGATGACCGCGCCTCTCAGAAGAACTTCCGGCGGCGAGCCAGCCCGCCGATCGCCGCGAGCGCCAGACCCGCCAGAGCCAGCGTGCCCGGCTCGGGAATGGTCCCTCTCACGGCCGAGTTGATGTCCGTCGAGAAGAGGAAATCCGGACCGT
>MNXU01000017.1:27654-28986 GCA_001872285.1 Betaproteobacteria bacterium CG2_30_68_42 | reverse complement strand
CCGCCGGCGGGCCAGGCCGATCACGCCGCAGAGGGCGCTGGCCACCAGGGCCATCGAGGCGGGCTCGGGGACCGCCTGGACGGTGAGGCGCGCGATGTCGATCCCGTTGGGATCGAGGAGGTAGGCGAGGTTGAAGGCGAGGCCGCCGCCCAGGGCGGGGAAGGCCAGGGAGTCAAAGGTGCCGCTGATCGTGGTAGCGGTGAGGAGGTCGAAGGAGTCACCCGCACTCGGCGCGAACAAACCGCCGCCTAGATCGAACAGAACCACATCCAGCGTACCGCCCAGCGACAGGGTGCCGCCGACGTCGAAGGCATCGTATTCGGCGCCGCGAAGCAGGCCGCCCAGCTCCATGGTGGTGAGGCTCAGCAATCCGAGCGACATGTCGCCTTCGACCGTGACCAGCGCCGGGCTGTTGCCGGGACGCAGATCGCCTTCGAAGAAGACCGTGCCAGTGCCGGTGTAGGCGCCGGCGCCGGAGACGGCACCGAAGAAGACCGCCTGGCTGCCGGCGCTGACACGGATTTCAGCGCCGTTGTGCGTGACATCGTCGTGGAAGGTGGCGGTGGCACCACCGGAAACCACGATCTTGCCGGCGCCGGTGTTGCTCACGTCGCCGATGAAGTCGGTCGTGCCGCTCACGGCGACATTGCCCTGGTTGGTCAGGCCGGTAGCGCCCGTCGTCCCGGTGGCCACGACACCGCGGCCGGAAATGATGCCGGTATTGGTCAGCCCTTGTGGCGAATCCACCGAACCGCCGAGCAGGGTGATGCGGCCATCACTGGTGTTGCCCGTACCGCTAAAGACCAGGGCGTCGCCCGCATTCGCGCGCACCTCGCCGCTGCCCATGTTGTTCAGGGTGGCGCTGACCTGCCCGCTGCCGGTGATCTTGCCAGCATTGTTCACGGTGCCGCCGCCAAGGTTGGTGTTCACGCCACCGAGCGCCACCTGGCCGTTGTTGTTGGTGGTACCGGAACTGAATGCACTGTCGTTCAGCGCCAGCACCGAACCGCTGTCGATGGTGGTGGTGTGGGTGACGTTCACGGTCTGATTGCCGCCGAACTGCACGGAACCGCCGAACAGGCCGCCGGCGCCAACGACCAGGTTGTCATTGGTGAGATTGAACGTCCCCTTGTTGA
This sequence comes from Betaproteobacteria bacterium CG2_30_68_42, assembly GCA_001872285.1. Classification (GTDB taxonomy): domain Bacteria; phylum Pseudomonadota; class Gammaproteobacteria; order Burkholderiales; family Rhodocyclaceae; genus CG2-30-68-42. Next base: position 27,850 of record MNXU01000017.1, on the reverse strand, counting down.
AGGCAAAGCCGCCGTTGTTCGCCAACGAACCGGTGGAGAAGGTGCCGCCGTCGAGGGTCAAGGTGTTGGCGCCGCCCAGGGTGGTGGTGCCGCCCACGCCCAGGGTCTTGACCCCCGTCAGCACCAGGTTGCCGTCCAGCAGGCTGGTGGCATCCAGCAACAGATCACCGGCGAAGTTCAGCGTGCCGGCATTGAA
>MNXU01000017.1:0-27645 GCA_001872285.1 Betaproteobacteria bacterium CG2_30_68_42 | reverse complement strand
TGAAATTGAACGTCCCCGTGCCCCCACCCTTGGCCAGGCTGCCCACGGTCAGCGTGCCACCGCCGAGGTTATAGGTGCCGCTGGCGCCCGCATTCACGGCAAGGGTCAAGGTGGTCGCCACCGTGTTCGTCCCGCCGGTCTGGGTGAAGGCGCCGGTGCCGTCGTAGCCGACGAACTCGGAGCCCGCCGCGAGGTCGCCGCCGGAGAGGGCGTAGGTGCCGCTGGCGCCGGCCCAAGTGCCGAGGTAGAGGGTGCTCGTCACCGTGTTCGTCCCACCCGTCTGGGTGAAGGCGCCGGTGCCGTTCCAGCCGACGGCCTCGGAGTTCGCCGCGAGGCCATCTTGGGTCTGGGAGAGGGTGATGGTCCCGCTGCCGGTGGCGTCGAGGATGAGCGACGAGAGCAAGGGGTTGAGGACACTTCGGTAGTCGACGGTCCGGTTCGTGGCGTCGCCCTGGGTGAGGTAGGCGTCATCACCCGCGGCGGGTGGGCCGGCCGGGTTCCAGTTGGCGGGGGTATCCCACCAACCGCTCCCGCCCACCCAGTTCAAATTCGAAGCCCTGGCGGGGGCGGCGGAGAAGAGGGGGAGCAGGAGCAGAAGGAGCGGCAGGCGGCGGACCGTTTGCAGCCGATGGCCCGGGGGCGGGGAGGCGGTGGATCGGGTTGTTCATGGGGAGTCTCCAAAGGGAAAGAAAGGGGTTGCAGTGCGTGCAGCGCCCGCGCGGCGGGGGTGGGGCGGCGGGCGTGCCTTCGTCGCGCCTGCGACGGAAAATGCGCGAGAGCCGATCGATACCCCGCGGGCGCGGGCTTCGGCAGCGAACGGCGGGAAGCGGCCGGTCGGCGGCAGGAGAACGCACCGCGACTGTCCCATCGCGACGATGGACGCGCAAACGCGGACTTCATGCATTTCTGACCTCCCTTGACCCGCGGCGCAGCTCGCGCCGGGCTGGCGGGAACGACCCTTCTTCGAAGGCCTGGGAAGAATATCCCTCTTCCTTATGTGCCTTTATAGCACTTCCTTCAGACAACGCAATGCCTGCCGAAGCCCAAAGCAGGCTTGTCCTCGCCCCGGACGGCGGGTAGCCTTGCACCCTTCCCGTGATAGCGAACGATCCGACACCGGCAGCCGCGCGCGGCACGCAGCCCCTGGCCTCCACGCTGAGTGAGGCGGCCCGGCTGGTCGCGGCGGTGCGCGGCGGGCGCAGCCTGAACGAGGCGCTGGCGAAGTTGTGGAGGGAACGACCCGGCCTCGGCGCGGGCGCGCGCGGGGCGATCCAGGACTTCGCCTACGGGACGCTGCGCGACTACGGGCGCGGCGACTTCTTCCTCGCGCGTCTGCTGCGCACGCCGCTCGCGCAGCCCCCCGTGCATGCCCTGCTGCTGGCCGCGCTCTGGCGCCTCGAGACCCGCCCCGAAGCGGCGCACACCACGGTGGATCAGGCGGTCGATGCCGCCGCGGCTCTCGGTGCGGACCAGCTTCGTGCGCTCGTCAACGCGGTGCTGCGAAACTTCCTTCGCAGGCGCGAGGAACTCCTCGCCGCTGCCGAAAGGGATGACGTCGCCCGCCATCGGCACCCGCAGTGGTGGCTCGCGCGGCTGCGCCGCGATCATCCGCAGCGCTGGCGATCGATCGCGGCGCAGGGTAACAGCCATCCGCCGATGACGCTGCGGGTCAATGCCAGGCGCATCACCCGTGCGGCGTATCTCGCGCGACTCGCGGCCGCGGACTTCGCCGGCCGCCCGCTCGGCGAAGCGGGCGTGCTGCTCGAGGTTCCACTGCCGGTCGCGCTGCTGCCGGGTTTCGCGGAGGGGCTGGTCTCGGTGCAGGACGCGGGTGCGCAGCGTGCGCAGGCCTTGCTCGATGCCCGCGACGGCATGCGCGTGCTCGACGCCTGCGCGGCGCCGGGCGGAAAGAGCGCGCATCTGCTGGAGTGCGCCGGGGTCGAGCTGCTCGCCCTGGACGCGCAGCCGGAGCGCTGCGGGCGCATCCGCGAGAATCTCGCGCGCCTTGGGCTCGTCGCCCGGGTGCTGGAGGCGGACTGCCACGACCGCGCAGCCTGGTGGGACGGCCGGCCCTTCGAGCGCATCCTGCTCGATGCGCCCTGCTCCGCCTCGGGCGTCGTGCGCCGCCACCCCGATGCGAAATGGCTGCGGCGGCCCGGCGACATCGCTCGTTTCGCGCGCGCTCAGGCACAGATGCTGGATGCGCTTTGGCCGGCGCTCGCGGCGGGTGGTAAATTGCTGTATGCGACCTGTTCCGTGTTCGCCGAGGAAAACGAGGAGCGGGTCGCGGCGTTCGCCGCCGCAGCGCAGAATTGCCGGCGGATCCAGATCGAGGGTGCGAGCGCCTGTCAGCTCCTGCCCTGCGCCGAGCATGACGGATTCTTCTACGCGGTCCTTGAGAAGCGCGGCGCTTAGCCTCCTGCTCGCGCTCGCGCTGGCCGCCGGCGCACTGGCCGGCACCGCGATCCGCAACGCGGAGCTCGCCGCTACCGAGGACGCCGTCACGCTCTCGGCGGAGATCGCCATCGAGGTTCCCGCGGCGCTGGAGGAGGCCGTCGCGCGCGGGGTGCCACTGTACTTCGTGCTCGAATTCGAGCTCACCCGGCCGCGCTGGTACTGGTTCGACGAGACGGTTGCGGCGCGCACCCTCACCTACCGCCTGTCCTACCATGCGCTCACGCGACAGTACCGGCTCTCGACCGGCGCCCTGCACCAGAGCTTCGCCACGCTCGACGAGGCCGTCGCGGTGATGTCGCGGCTGCGTGACTGGCCGGTCGCGGAGCGGGCGGCGCTCGCCTCCGGCACCACGTACACGGCGGGCCTGCGCCTGCGGCTCGATTCCGCGCGATTGCCCAAGCCGATCCAGGTGGGCGCGATCGGCGCTCCCGAGTGGTCCCTCGGCTCGGAATGGCTGCGCTGGCCGTTTCCCATGGAGCGCGCCGCGAAATGAAGGCGCTCATCGCAGTCGTCGCGGCGGCCGCCGCGATCCTGCTCTTCCTGCTGACCTCGGCATCGGCGAACTCGCCGCTGTTCGCCCGTCACTTCCCCCTGCTGATCGCGCTCAACGGCGCCGTGGTGATCGGCCTGCTCGCTCTGGTGCTCTACCAGCTTCGCGGTCTGTGGCGGGAATACCGCGCGCGGGCCTTTGGCTCGCGGCTCAAGTACCGGCTGCTGCTCATGTTCGCGCTGATCGCCGTGCTGCCGGGCACGCTGGTCTACGCGGTCTCGGTGCAGTTCGTCATGCGCAGCATCGAGTCGTGGTTCGACGTGCGCGTGGATGCGGCGCTCGATGCCGGCATCAATCTCGGCCGCAGCGTGCTGGACAATCTGCTCGCCGACCTGAACGCCAAGGGCGAGGCGATCGCCGCCGAAGTCTCCGAGCGCGGCCCGGCACCGGCCGTGCTGGAGCGCCTGCGCGAGCAGGCGGGCATCGAATCGGCCAGCCTCGTCGGGGCGAACGGACAGATCGTGGTCAGCAGTTTGCGCGACCTCACCCGCCTGGTCCCCGAGCGGCCGACGGCGGCAGTCCTGCGCCAGGCGCGCGCGGCGCGCGGCTACCGGGCGGTCGAAGGCGATGCCGCGAGCGGCCTCGCGCTGCGCGTGATCGTGCCCATCGCGCCGAACCGGCTCGGTGGCGAGGAGCAGATGCTGATGCTCGTCCAGCCGGTTCCGGGACATCTCGTGCGCAACGCCGAGAGCGTGCAGGCGGTCTATCGCGACTACCAGGAGCTCTCGCTCGCGCGCCAGGGGCTCAAGCGCATCTACGCCATGACCCTGACGCTCACCCTGCTGCTCGGGCTGCTGGGCGCGATCGCCTTCTCGTTCGTGCTATCGCGCAGGCTCTCCGCGCCGCTTTCGATCCTCGCCGAGGGCACCGCGGCGGTCGCCTCGGGCGACTTCAGTCCGCGCCGGGCGCTGCCCGCGCGCGACGAACTGGGCGTGCTCACGCAGTCCTTCAACCGGATGACGCGCCAGCTCGAGGAGGCACGCGAGCTGGCCGAGCGCCGTCGCGCCGAGGTCGAGGCGGCACGCGCGCACATCGAGAGCGTGCTGGCCAACCTGTCCGCGGGCGTGCTCGCGTTCGGGCCCGATTTCACCCTGCATTCGGCGAATCGCGGCGCGATGGCCATCCTCGGCGACGACTTCGCGGGCCTGCTGGAAGCGAGAATCGAGCGATGGCCGCGGCTCGCCGCGCTGGCCGCGCCGATTCGCGGGAACTTTGCGAGCCACGAGGGCGAGTGGAACGCGCAGGTGGAGATCGGCGCGGACGGGAGCATGCCGCAGACCCTGCTGGTGCACGGCTCCAGGCTGCCGGGGGCGGACGGCGGCTACGTGGTCGTGTTCGACGACATCACCCGGCTCATCGCGGCCCAGCGCGCCGCGGCCTGGGGCGAGGTCGCACGCCGGCTCGCGCACGAGATCAAGAATCCGCTCACGCCGATCCGGCTGTCCGCGGAACGGCTCCAGCTCAAGCTCGCGGACAAGCTGGACGCCGAGGGCCGCGGCATCCTGGAGCGCGCAACCGCGACCATCGTCAATCAGGTCGAGGCGATGAAGAACATGGTGAACGATTTCCGCGACTACGCACGCATGCCGGCGCCGCGGCTCGCCGCGCTCGACCTCAACGCGCTGGTGCGCGAAGTGCTCGGGCTCTACGAAGGCTCGCGCATCCCGGTCGGTTTCGAAGCCGATGCGCAACTGCCGCCGATCGCGGGCGACGCGGCGCAGTTGCGCCAGGTGATCCACAACCTGTTGCGCAACAGTGAGGACGCCCTCGAAAAGGAGGCGGCGCCGCGTATCGGAATCGCGACCGCGCGCGAAGCCGCCCTGGCGGTCCTCACGGTGTGCGACAACGGCCCCGGCTTCGCCCCCGAGGTGCTTGCGCGCGCCTTCGAGCCCTACGTGACGACCAAGCCGCGCGGCACCGGGCTGGGGCTGGCGATCGTGCGCAAGATCGTCGAGGAGCACCGCGGCGAGATCCGGCTCGCGAACCGCAGCCCGCGAGGCGCCGAAGTGCAGATCCGCCTGCCGCTCGCGCAAGGGCGATAATCCGCATCCACCAATCCGAACGCCATGGCACAGATACTGGTAGTCGACGACGAGATCGGAATCCGCGAACTGCTCTCGGAGATCCTGCGCGACGAGGGCTACGACGTGAAGCTCGCCGCGAACGCGGCCGCCGCGCGCAGCGCACGTCTCGCACAGCGCCCGGACCTCGTGCTGCTCGACATCTGGATGCCCGATACCGACGGCATCACGCTGCTCAAGGAGTGGTCGGCGCTCGGTCAGCTCAACATGCCGGTGATCATGATGTCGGGACACGGCACGATCGACACGGCGGTCGAAGCCACCCGGATCGGCGCCCAGGACTTCCTCGAAAAGCCGATCGCGCTGCAGAAGCTGCTCGCGACCGTCAAGAACGCGCTCCAGCGCGCACACGCCCCGGCCTGCCCGGAGCTGAGCCTGGCGGCGTTCCCGCGCTCGAACGCGCTGCGCGAGTTGAAGCGCAGGATCGAGCAGGTCGCGGCGAAGAGCCGATTCGTGCTGCTCAAGACACCCGCGGGCGGCGTCGTGGAGCTCGCCGCGCGTACCCTCCAGCAGCCGGGGCGCGCCTTCATCGATCTGTCCGTCTCCGGAAATCCGCTCGATCTCCCTGCGCTCGAGGCCGCCGCAGGCGGGGTGCTGTTCGTGCCGGAGCTCGCCCGGCTGGCGAGAATGCAGCAGAAGAACCTCGGCTTCGCGGCCGAGCGCGCGGAGCGCTACAACCTGCGTCTCGTGCTCGCCACGCACGAGCCGGTCGAGAACCTGCTGCGGGCGGGTTTCGACGAGGCCCTGGCTGCGCGGCTCTTCGAGGCCTGGGTGGCACTGCCTGCGCTGGCCGAGCTGCGCGACGACATCCCGGAAATCGCGAGCCGGGTGCTGACGCGGCTGTTCGAGGCCGGCGACGTGCCGCTGCGGCGGCTGTCCAGCGGCGCGCTCAACGCCATGCGCAACCACGCCTGGCCGGGCGGCTGGTCGGAACTGAAGGCGGCGGTGCGCTCGGCGGCGCTGGCGGCGGCCGAGGAAGAGATCGGTGCAGAGGAAATGGTGAGGCTCATCGGCGCCCCCCCCGCTCCTGTGGCCGCGCTGCCCTCGCTCGACCAGCCGCTGCGCGAGGCGCGCGAGGCGTTCGAGCGCATCTATTTCGAGTTCCACCTGCGCCATGACAACGGCAACATGACCCGGCTGGCCGAGCGCACCGGCCTGGAACGCACCCACCTGTACCGCAAGCTGCGCCAGCTCGGGCTGCAGCCCGGCCGGCGCAGCGAGCCATGAGCGGTGCGCTGCCGCCCGGCGTAGAATCGCTGCGGCCCGCGCGGGACGCTCAACGATGAAGATCATCATCCTCGGTGCCGGACAGGTCGGCACTTCGGTGGCCGAGAGCCTGGTCTCCGAAGCCAACGACATCACCGTGATCGACCAGGAGCCGGAGCGCCTGTCTCACTTGCAGGACACCCTCGACCTGCGCACCGTGGCCGGCAACGCGGCCAGCCCCTCCGTGCTCGCCGAGGCCGGCGCGGCGGATGCCGACCTGCTGATCGCCGTCACCCAGAGCGACCAGACCAACCTGTGCGCCTGCCGGATCGCCAAGACGCTGTTCAACCTTCCGACCCGCATCGCGCGGGTGCGCTCGACCGACTTCGTGCAGCATCCGGAACTGCTCGACGAGCAGAACTTCGCGGTCGATTTCTCGCTCTGTCCGGAGCAGATCGTCACCGACTACATCGTCAAGCTGGTCGAGTTCCCGGAGGCCCTGCAGGTGCTGGAGTTCGCCCAGGGCAAGGTGACGCTGGTGGCGGTACGCGCCTTCGAGGGCGGTCCGCTGGTCGGCCATCCGCTTCAGGAGATCCGCACCCACATTCCTCAGGTCGACGCACGCGTCGCGGCCATCTACCGGCGCGACACGCCGATCATTCCTGAAGGCGACACCATCATCGAGCCCGGAGACGAAGTGTTCTGCCTCGCGGCGACCGAGAACATCCGCCGCGTGATGCGCGAGCTGCGGCGCGGCGACCGGCCGGTCAAGCGGATCATGATCGCCGGGGGCGGCAACATCGGCTTCCGCCTCTCGCGCGCGGTGGAAGAGCGCTGCCAGGTCAAGGTGATCGAGCGCGACAAGCGGCGCGCCGGCTGGCTCGCCCGCCATCTGAACGACACCCTGGTGCTCAACGGCGACGCCACCGACGAGCGCCTGCTCGAAGCCGAGAACATCGACGGCATGGACATGTTCCTCGCGCTGACCAACGACGACGAGAACAACATCATGTCGGCGCTGCTCGCCAAGCGCATGGGGGCGGCGCGCGTGCTCGCGCTCATCAACCGGCGCGCCTACGTCGATCTGGTGCAGGCGGGCGAGATCGACATCGCGATCTCGCCCGCGCAGACCTCGATCGGCACGCTCCTCGCGCACGTGCGCCGGGGCGACGTGGCCGCGGTGCACAGCCTGCGGCGCGGCGCGGCCGAGGCGCTCGAGATCGTCGCCCACGGCGACGCGAAGAGCTCCCAGATCGTGGGCCGGCGCGTGGGCGAGATCAAGCTGCCCAAGGGCGTGACGCTGGCCGCGCTGGTGCGAACGGAAACGCAGCCGGAAGCCGCGGCATCGGGAGCGCTCGGCTGGGTGCCCGGCCACCGGGTGATCATCACCCACCACGAGACGCTCGTCGCCCCTGATGACCATGTGATCGTCTTCGCGGTGAGCAAGCGGCTGGTGCCCAAGGTGGAGAAGCTCTTCCAGGTCGGCTTTGGCTTCTTCTGACCGGGCGCCATGAGCAACGCCCCGGCGGTCCTGCGCATCTTCGGTCTGATCGCGCTGATCTTCAGCGCCACGATGACGCTTCCGCTGGCGGTGTCGTGGTGGCTGCACGACGGTGCCGAGCGCGTCTATCGGGAGTCGCTCGCGGTCACGCTCGCGGCCGGCGCGCTGCTGTGGCTGGCGACCCGGCGCCATACTGAAGAGCTGAAGGTGCGCGACGGCTTCCTGCTGGTGGTGCTGGTCTGGATGGGACTGCCCGCCGTCGCCACTCTGCCGCTGCTGCTGTACTTCCCGGCGATGAGCTTCACCGACGCCTACTTCGAGACGGTTTCCGGACTGACGGCAAGCGGCGCCACGGTGGTCGAGGGCCTCGACAAGCTTCCGTTCTCGATCAACCTGTGGCGCGCGGAGATGGTCTGGCTCGGCGGCATGGGGCTCATCGTGCTCGCGGTCGCCATTCTCCCGCTGCTGGGCGTGGGCGGGCGGCAGATCTTCAAGGCCGAGGCGCCCGGCCCGATGAAGGAGGCCAAGCTCACACCGCGGATGGCGGAAACGGCCAAGGGACTGTGGCTCGTCTATGGCGCCATCTCGGCCGCCTGCTTCGCGGGCTATTCCTGGGCCGGGATGAGCTGGAACGACGCGCTGATCCACACCTTCACCACCATGGGACTGGGCGGCTTCTCGAGCCACGACGCGAGTTTCGGATTCTGGAATTCGCCCAGGATCGAGGCGGTGGCGATCCTGTTCATGACGCTGGCGGGAATGAACTTCGCGACCCATTTCCTGGTGCTGCATCGACGCAGCTTGAAACCTTATGCGATCGATCCCGAGGTGAAGGGCTACCTGCTGGTGACATTCGGCAGCGTGCTGGGCGTCGCCCTCTATCTTTGGCAGAAGGGCACCTATCCCGATCTGGCGGAGGCGCTGCGTTACGCTGCGTTCAACGTCGTTTCGATCGCCACCACTACCGGCTACACGAACACCGACTACAACCTGTGGCCGATGTTCGCCCCCTTGTGGATGCTGTTCCTTTCGAGTTTCGCGACCTGTTCGGGCTCGACCGGCGGGGGCATCAAGATGGTGCGCGCGTTCCTACTCTACAAGCAGGTGTTCCGCGAGCTGCTGCGCGCGATGCACCCGGCCGCCGTGACGCCGCTGAAGCTCGGCGGGGAAACGGTCCCCAACGCGATCAGCTTCGCGGTGCTCGCCTTCGGGTTCATGTACATGGTGAGCATCGTCTCGCTCACGCTCGCGCTCTCGGCGAGCGGGCTGGACATCGTCACCGCATTCTCGGCGGCGGTGGCGAGCATCAACAACGTGGGACCAGGATTGAACCGGGTCGGTCCAGCCACGACCTACGCGTCGCTGAGCGATTTCCAGACCTGGGTGTGCACGCTCGGGATGCTCGTCGGCCGGCTCGAGATCTTCACCCTGCTGGTGGTGCTCACCCCCGCGTTCTGGCGTAAATAGGCGGCGCGCGCCCGGAGGCGGTGCTGGTAAACTGCCGGGCATGCCACGCCCTCGAAACGACACCTTCCTGCGCGCCCTGCTGCGCGAGGCCACCGAGTACACCCCGGTCTGGCTGATGCGCCAGGCGGGGCGCTACCTGCCCGAATACAACGAGACGCGCGCGCGCGCCGGCAGCTTCCTCGAGCTGTGCCGCAGCCCGGCCTTCGCCACCGAGGTGACGATGCAGCCGCTCGCCCGCTATGAACTGGACGCCGCGATCCTGTTCTCCGACATCCTGGTCGTGCCCGATGCGATGGGGCTCGGGCTGTATTTCGCCGAAGGCGAAGGGCCGCGCTTCGAGCGCCCGTTGCGCGAAGAATGGGAGATCCGCGATCTGGAGGTGCCCGACCCCTACGTCAGCCTGCGCTACGTGATGGACGCGGTCGCCGAGATCCGCCGTGCGCTCGACGGCTCGGTGCCGCTGATCGGCTTCTCCGGCAGCCCGTTCACGCTCGCCTGCTACATGATCGAGGGCGGAAGCTCCGAGGATTTCCGGCGGGTGAAGACGATGCTCTACGACCGCCCAGACCTGCTGCACCACGTGCTCGACGTGAACGCGCGCGCAGTCACCGCCTACCTCAACGCGCAGATCGAGAGCGGCGTGAATGCCGTGATGATCTTCGATACCTGGGGCGGTGCGCTCGCCTGCGGCGCCTACCGGGAGTTCTCGCTGCGCTATCTCAGCCAGATCCTGTCCGGACTGCTGCGCAGCCGGGAGGGGCATCGGATTCCCGCCATCGTATTCACCAAGGGCGGCGGCAACTGGCTCGAGGAGATCGCCGGGTCCGGATGCGACGCAGTCGGGCTGGACTGGTGCGTCGATCTCGGCGCTGCCCGCGGCCGCATCGGAGATCGCGTCGCCCTCCAGGGAAATCTCGATCCGATGGTGCTGCTCGCCTCGCCCGAAGCGATTCAGCGCGAGTCGCGCCGCGTGCTCGATTCCTTCGGCGCCGGCCCCGGCCATGTGTTCAATCTTGGTCACGGTGTCATCCAGCACACCCCCCCGGAAAACGTCGGTGTGCTGGTGCGCACGGTGCACGAATACAGCCGTGCGCAGCGCTCGGGTGGGGGCTGACCGGCGCGCCATCCAGCGCCGATGCGGCTTGCGCGGGCGAACCCGCGGAAGCCCGCCGCCCGCTTTCCGGTACCGCGGCATGCCGTGAAAAGCCGCGCCGTTACTGCACTTTCGGAAGCCCTCCGAAATTGCAACAGAGGTTGACTTATACACAGTTCAGTGCTCCAGGCCGCGAATCGGGCCTCCGCCGGGCCCCGCGCCCAGCCTTGATTGCAAGGCATTGAATCATCAGCAATGTTTTTCAGCCCATTTGCTGTGCAGAGCGGAGAAAGCCCTTTTGCCGGGCGCACTTGGCGTCGTGCGACGCCGCTTACCCACAAAGTTATCCACAGAAAATGTGGACAAGCCCATTCAATCGAGAATGCGGGCAATTGGACGCCAACGATCGCAATCGAAATGAGGACTCGGGCGCATCGCACTGATTCGGCGATGGAAGCGCCATGACGATCCTGAAAGTCGCTCTCGACCTCTCGCTCCCGCAGCTCTTCGACTACCTGGCCGAGGACGCGCAGAGCACGGACGTCGGCCTGCGCGTGCTCGTGCCTTTCGGCCGCGGTCGTCGCCTGGGCGTGATCCTCGCGGTCGATGCGCACAGCGACATTCCGGCGGAGCGCCTGCGGTGCGCGGAGGCGATCCTTCGCGACGAGCCGCGAGTGCCGGCCGAAGTGCTTCGGCTCGCCCGCTTCTGCAGCGGTTATTACCATCACCCGATCGGCGAGGTGGTGGCGCTCGCCCTGCCCCCCGCCCTCAAGTCCGCCTCCCGTACGCCGTCCCCGCAGGCCGTGCGGGCCTACCGGATCACCGAAGCCGGTCGCCACGCCATCGAATCGGCCCCTCGCCACAGCCGGCGAAGGCGACTGCTGGAGGCGCTCGCGCCGGGGGTAGCCGCGCGCGCCGCCCTCGCAGGCCTGGTGAGCCGTGCCGCGCAGGCGCTCGCGGCACTCGAGGCCGAGGGCGCGATCGAGCCGGCGCCGCTGCCGCGCCCTGCTGGAGCGCAGGCGCTGGGAGTCCGCCTCAACGCCGAGCAGCACGAAGCGGTCACAGCGGTCGAGGGTGCATTCGGCCGCTTCGCCCCTTTCCTGCTCTTCGGCGTGACCGGAAGCGGCAAAACCGAAGTCTATCTGGAGCTCATCCGCAGAGCGCTCGAGGCGCGCCGCCAGAGCCTCGTGCTGGTGCCGGAAATCGGCCTCACGCCCCAGCTTCTGGAACGCATCGCTGCGCGCTTCCCCGGCGCCGCGCTGGTCAGCCTGAACAGCGCGCTGCCGGAGGGCGAACGACTGCGCGCCCATTTGCGCGCGCTCTCCGGCGAGGCCGACATCGTGCTCGGCACGCGGCTGGCGGTGTTCACGCCGATCGAACGGCTCGGCCTGATCATCGTCGATGAGGAGCACGACCCCTCGTTCAAGCAGCAGGAGGGGGTGCGCTATTCGGCCCGGGACCTGGCGATCATGCGGGCGCGGCAACGCGGGGTGCCGATCGTGCTCGGCTCGGCGACCCCCTCGCTCGAAAGCTTCCACAATGCGACGAGCGGCCGTTACCGGCTGCTGCGGCTCGAACGGCGGGCGCGGGAGTCGGCCCTGCCGATCGTGCGCTGCGTGGATACGCGCCGCATGAGCCTCGAGGACGGGCTGAGCGCGCCGCTCGTCGAGGCCATCGCCGGGCGGCTCGCGCGCGGCGAGCAGAGCCTGGTGTTCCTCAACCGGCGCGGCTATGCGCCGGTGCTGAGCTGTCCGGCCTGCGGCTGGGTGAGCCGGTGCCGGGATTGCTCGGCCAACCTCGTCGTTCATCTCGCCGAACGCGCGCTGCGCTGCCACCATTGCGGCCACGGCGAGGCACTGCCGCGCGCCTGCCCCGAGTGCGGCAACCAGGATCTGCGCGCCATCGGGCGCGGAACGCAGCGCCTGGAGGAAGCGCTCGCGGCGCGATTTCCCGGTGCCCGCATCGCGCGCGCCGACCGCGACAGCGTCCGCTCGATCCGGCAATGGCGGAAGCTGCTCGCGGACATCCGCTCCGGGCAGACCGAGCTGCTGGTCGGCACGCAGATGCTCGCGAAGGGGCACGACTTCCCGAAGCTCACGCTGGTCGGAGTGGTCAATGCGGACGCCTCGCTGTTCGCCGCCGACTTCCGTGCGCCCGAGCGGCTGTTCGCGCAACTCATGCAGGTCGCCGGACGTAGCGGCCGGGCGGCGCTGCCGGGCGAAGTGCTGGTCCAGACCGAGTTCCCCGACCATCCGCTGTTTTGCGCGCTGGAGGCGCACGACTACCAGCGCTTCGCGCGCAGCCAGCTCGAAGAACGCCGGCAGGCAGGCTTCCCGCCCTGGCGCTTCCAGGCGCTGCTGCGGGCGCGCTCGCGTGTCCTCGATCAGGCGATCGAGTTCCTCGCAACCGCGGCCCGCGCTGCGGCGCCCTTCGCCTACGAGGTCGCCCTGTACGACCCGGTGCCGATGCGGCTCGCGCGCAAGGCGGGCTGGGAACGCGCGCAACTGCTGGTCGAATCGGCGCGCCGGCCCTCGCTTCAGCAATTCCTCGACCGCTGGGTTCCGGGCCTGTACGCGCTGCGCCATCCGGCCGAGCTGCGCTGGCACCTCGATGTCGATCCGATCGAGTTCTGATGCCGGATCAGGACCGCTTCGTTCCCGCGCGAAACCAGAGGAATGCGGCGAGCTGGCCGGCCGCGAGCGCGGCGAGCGCAAGGCGGAAACTCTCCGCCTGGCTCGCGCCCCCGGCGCCGAAGGCTTCCACCAGCACGCCGAATCCCCACTGGATGCCGAAGGCGCCGGTGAAGGCGGCCAGGTTGAGTGCGGTGTTGGCCCGCCCGGCCATCTCGCGCGGGAAGCCCGCGCTGAGCAACGGATAGGCGAGATTCCCGGTCGACATCGCAAGTCCCAGCGCCGACCAGGGAAGCCAGGCCGGTCCTGCATTGAGCGCAGCGAGAAACAGCATCCCGACCGAGACGCCGCTGCCCAGGGTGAGCAGGCGCGTCGGCGACAGTCCCATCCTCGCCAGCCGCCCGGAGAGCAGTGCCACGCCCAGATAGCCGAGAAGGAGCGCGAGATTCAGCAACGCAAGGTGCCCGGCGGCGGCCGAACGATCGAGCCCGGCGACGGCCATCAGCCACGGCACCGCCCACAGCCCCTGGAGCGCGAGGAAGCCGCCCACCACGAAACAGGTCTGGGGAGCGAAGCGCCAGAACCGCGGGGCGGCGAAGATCTGCGCCACCCCGCGCAACTGCATGGCGAGCGGCTGAAGCGCGATGCCCGCGCGGTGCTCGGGGACGGTCAGCATCCACGCCGCCGCCGCAGCCGCTGCCGCGGTGAGCCCCCAGAACACGCCGCGCCAGCCAGCCGCGGGCAGCGCCAGCTCCAGCGGTGTGCTGACGGTCAGTGCACCGAGCGTGCCGGCGACCATGATGGCGCCCACCAGCGAGGGCTGGCGCGCAGGCTCGAACCATTGCTGGAAGGCCTTCAGGCTCGCCATGAAGCAGGCCGACACGCCCAGCCCGATCAGCGCACGTCCGAGGATCAGCGCGGTGAAACCGCTGGCGAGCGCGAACAGCGCGGTCCCCGCGGCACACAGGGCGAGCAGCGCCGCTTCCACCCGGCGCGCCCCATAGCGGTCCAGCAGGATGCCGAGCGGAATCTGGAACGCGCCGAAGGTCAGGAAATACGCGCTCGTGAGCAGACCCAGATCCGAGGCGGTGAGCGCGAACTCCCGGCTCAGGTCGGGGGCGATCACGGCATTGACCGTGCGCAGCCCGTAGGACAGGTAGTAGCCGAGCGCGAAGGGCAGGAAGATCCGCGCCCACGGGTTGATCCCGCTTTGCCCGCGCGCGATCGCAGGCGGGGCTTCAGGCTTCATCCACAGGGTGCATCATTGCATGTCTCGCGATCCAGCCGCCTGCGGCGGCGCGCGACGACACGCACAGCCGGAGGAAGATGCCATGCTGGTGACATTCAAGGCGGAAGGGGCGGCCGACGTCCTGATGTTCGGCGAGGTGGCGCAGGCGCTGATGGAAGCGATGGGCAATGAGGCGTCGGCACGCGGCGTGATCACCGTGGAGCAGCTCCCGGAGGCGCTCGCCCGCCTGCGCGCCGCGGTCGCCGGCGATCGGATCGCGCCCAGACCCCTGGGGCCGCGGGAGCCAGCGCTGGACGCCGGCGAAGATGCGCCCGAGCGCTTCGTGAGCCTCACCCAGCGCGCGCTGCCGCTCATCGCCCTGCTCGAGCACGCGCGCAGCGAAGAAGTGCCGGTGGTGTGGGGCATCTGACCAAGGGGAACGGGGTCAGTTCTTTACTTTATAGCCCGACGCTGTTCGGCACATGCAGACGTCACCCAGACTATAAACTAAAGAACTGACCCCAATCTTTTAGAGAACCGGCGCAAGCCGGCGGCGTGCTTCGTCGGGGCTGATCCCCTTGCGGGCGGCGTAGTCGGCGAGCTGATCCTCGCCGATGCGCGGCACCGCGAAGTAGCGGGCCTCGGGATGCGCCAGGTAGAAGCCGGACACCGAGGCCGCGGGATGCATGGCGTAGCTCTCGGTCAGCGTCACGCCGACGCGTCCCGGCGCGTCGAGCAGATCGAAGAGCATCCCCTTCTCGGTGTGGTCGGGACACGCCGGGTAGCCGGGCGCGGGGCGGATGCCGCGATACTTCTCCGCGACCAGCGCGGCGCAATCGAGCGATTCCTCCGGCGCATAACCCCAGTATTCGCGCCGCACCCGCTGGTGCAGGTGCTCGGCGAAGGCCTCGGCAAGGCGGTCGGCGAGCGACTTGAGCAGAATCGCCGAATAGTCGTCATGGGCGGCCGCGCATTCGGCGAGCTTGCGCTCGATGCCGATGCCCGCGGTGACGACGAAGGCACCGATCCAGTCCGCCACCCCGCTCACGCGCGGCGCGACGAAATCGGACAGGCAGTAGTACGGCTTGCCGGGAGGGCGGCTGTGCTGCTGGCGCAGGTTGTGCCAGGTCGCGAGCACCCGCGAACGCTGCGGGTCCGCGTAAAGCTCGACGTCGTCGCCCACGGCGTTCGCCGGGAACAGGCCGAACACGGCCGAGGCCGTGAGCCACCTGCCCTCGATGATGCGCGCGAGCATCGCCTCGCCGTCGCGCAGTACGCCGCGAGCGGTCTCGCCGACCTTGGGATCGTCGAGGATCTGCGGCCACGCTCCGGCGAGATCCCAGGTCTGGAAGAACGGCGCCCAGTCGATGAAGGGCACGAGCCGCGCAAGATCGTAATCGGCGAGCACCGTCACGCCGGTCGATCGCGGGGCGCTCGGCACGTAGTGCGTCCCCCACCCGCAGCCGAAGCGCCGCTCGCGCGCCCGTGACAGCGGCACCAGCGTCACACCCTTCTTTCCCGCGTGCTGCTCGCGCACGCGGGCATAGTCCTCGGCCACCCCGCCGGCATATGCGGCGCCACGCTCCGGCGAGAACAGGCTCGAGGCCACGCCGACTGCGCGCGAGGCATCCGGCACGTAGACCACCGGCCCGGCGTAGTTCGGTGCGATTTTCACCGCGGTGTGCACCCGCGAGGTGGTCGCACCCCCGATGAGCAGCGGCAGCGCGAACCCCTGGCGCTGCATCTCGCCGGCCACGTGCGCCATCTCCTCCAGCGAGGGCGTGATCAGCCCGGAGAGCCCGATCGCATCGGCGCCCGCCTCGCGCGCGGCCGCAAGGATCTTCTCGCACGGGACCATCACGCCGAGATCGATCACCTTGTAGTTGTTGCAGCCGAGCACGACCCCGACGATGTTCTTGCCGATGTCATGGACATCGCCCTTCACGGTCGCGAGCACGATGGTGCCGCGCTCGCGCGCGCCGGACGCCTTGCCGGCCTCGATGAACGGGGTGAGGTGCGCGACCGCCTGCTTCATCACGCGCGCGCTCTTCACCACCTGGGGCAGGAACATCTTGCCCTGGCCGAACAGCTCGCCCACCACGTTCATTCCGGCCATCAGCGGCCCTTCGATGACCTCCACCGCATCGGTGGCGGCGGAGCGCGCCTGCTCGGTATCCTCGACGATGAATTCGCTGATGCCATGCACCAGTGCATGCTCGATGCGCCGCTCGACCGGCCATTCGCGCCAGGCGAGATCCTGGGCCTGCTCTCGCGCGCGGCCCTTCACGGTCTGCGCGAGATCCACCAGCCGCTCGCCAGCGTCCCTCCTGCGGTCGAGCACCACGTCCTCGACCGCCTCGCGCAACTGCGCGGGCAGATCCTCATACACGCCGAGCTGCCCGGCATTGACGATGCCCATGGTCAGACCGACCCTCACCGCGTGGTAGAGGAACACGGTGTGGATCGCCTCGCGCATGGCATCGTTGCCGCGGAAGCTGAAGGACACGTTCGAGATGCCGCCGGAGACGCGCGCATGCGGCAGGTGTTCGCGGATCCAGCGCGTCGCCTCGATGAAGTCCACGGCATAGTGGTCGTGCGCCGCGATCCCGGTCGCGATGGCGAAGACGTTCGGATCGAAGATGATGTCCTCGGGCGGGAAGCCCGCCGCGGTGAGGAAATCGTAGGCGCGCTCGCAGACGGCCTTGCGGCGCTCCAGCGAGTCGGCCTGGCCGCGCTCGTCGAAGGCCATCACGATCGCCGCGGCCCCGTAGCGCCGCACCAGCCGCGCGCGGCGCAGGAACTCCTCCTCGCCCTCCTTGAGCGAGATGGAGTTGACCACCGCCTTGCCCTGCACGCATTTGAGCCCCGCCTCGATCACCTCCCACTTCGAGGAGTCGATCATCACCGGCACGCGCGCGATCTCGGGCTCCACGGCCACCAGGTTGAGGAAGCGCACCATCGCCGCCTTCGAGTCGAGCATCGCTTCGTCCATGTTCACGTCGATCATCTGGGCGCCGTTCTCGACCTGTTTGCGCGCGACCTGGACCGCCTCCTCGAAGCGGCCCTCCAGGATCATGCGGGCGAAGGCGCGCGAGCCGGTGACGTTGGTGCGCTCGCCGACATTGACGAAGAGGGTGTCGTCGCCGATCGAAAGCGGCTCCAGCCCCGCCAGCCGCAGCCGCTGCTCGACCACCGGAACCGCACGGGGCGCGACCCCCTGCAAGGCATCGCGGATCGCGCGGATGTGCTCGGGGGTGGTGCCGCAGCAGCCGCCGGCGATGTTGAGGATCCCGGCCTCGCCCCATTCGCGCATCTGTGCGGCCATGCTCTGCGGGCTGTCGTCGTAGCCGCCGAAGGCGTTCGGCAGCCCGGCGTTGGGATGCGCGGAAACGAGGCAGTCGCACAGTCGGGCAAGCTCGGCCACATGGGCGCGCAGCTCACGCGCGCCGAGCGCGCAATTCAGCCCGAAGGAGAACGGCCGGGCATGGGCGAGCGAGATCCAGAACGCTTCCGCGGTCTGGCCGGAGAGCGTGCGCCCGGAGGCGTCGGTGATGGTGCCGGAGATCATCACCGGCAGCCGCCGGCCGCGCCGCTCGAAGGCTTCCTCGATGGCGAAGAGGGCGGCCTTGGCGTTGAGCGTGTCGAACACCGTCTCGACCAGCAGAGAATCGGCGCCGCCCTCGATCAGACCCTCGAGGGCCTCTGCGTAGGCTGCGCGCAGCGTATCGAAATCGACGTTGCGGAATCCGGGATCGGATACGTCGGGGGAGAGCGAACAGGTGCGGGAGGTCGGGCCGAGAACTCCGGCGACGAAGCGTGGCTTGCCGGGGTCGCGCGCGCTCCACTCGTCCGCCAGCTCGCGAGCGATGCGCGCGCCGGCGAAATTGAGCTCGCGCGCAGCCGAGCCGAGTCCGTAATCGGCCTGCGAGACCGCGTTCGAGTTGAAAGTGTTGGTCTCGATGATGTCGGCATCGGCTTCCAGATACGCCGCATGGATTTCGCGGACGAGCCCCGGACGGGTCAGGTTGAGGACGTCGTTGTTGCCCTTGAGGGGGTGGGCCGAGGACGCGAAACGCTCCCCGCGGTAGTCGGCCTCGCCGAGCGCGTGGCGCTGGATCATCGTGCCCATGGCGCCGTCCAGGATCAGGATGCGGCGCGCGGCGAGAGTGCGGAGGAGTTCGCTGCGATCGGGCTGCATGGAGTCTTCTGCGGACGGGGTCGCGCGCTCATCCTGCGCGCGACCCCGGAAATGGCCCCCCGCGTGTGCCGTCAGGCCGGCATCCCGAACCCAAGGCTCGAGTGCGGCTGCCTTCCTGCCGCATCAGGTGCGCCCGGCGAAGGGCGCTCGCAACAGCGACATGTGCGGTCGGCAGCCATGATGCCGATGTATCGGTTCAAGGAATGGTTGGCCTTGACGAACACCGCAGGGGATTGATCGGATCTTGCGCCACGACGGCCCAAGCTCAAAAAAGCGGATCCTGCTGCGCGAGCGCCGCCTCGACGCGGCCGGTGAGCGCGCCGATCCGGCTCCTGAGTGCCTCTGCGTCGGGCGCCGGGGCGGCCCTGAGCTCGATCAGCTCGTGCGCGATGTTGAGGGCCGCCATCACCGCCAGCCGCTCGCCGCTGGCACGCGTGCGGATGGCGATCTCCTTCAGCTTGCCGTCCAGATAGGCGACCGCGGTCTCCAGCGCCTCGCGCTCTCCGGGCGGGCAGGCCACCCGGTAGCTGCGGCCCATCAGCGTCACTTCGATGGTGTGGGAAGGGGCGCTCATGCGGGCAGCCGCTCCTTCAGCGCCTCGAGCCGTTCGCGGGCCGCATCCATGCGCTCGCACAACCGGCGGCGCTCGTCCTCGAGACCGGCCGCCCGGCTGCGCAGGCTGCGGTTCTCCCAGCGCAGCCGCTCGCACTGCGCGATGAGCTGATCGACTTTGAGTTCGAGCGCGGCGATCTCTTTTTCCATGGACGCACTATAGTGGCCCGCATCGCCCGCGGTCAACGGTTGCCCGCGCGCGCTATAATCCGCCCCGGCGTGCGGTCGCAAGGCCGCACGCCGTGCATGTCCCAGGTGCCCGCCCGGCATTGCGCCGGAGGGTTCAACGGGAATGAGGTGGGCCGGTTCTCCGGCGATTCCTCAGCTGCCCCCGCAACGGTAAGCGAGTGCGGGTCCGCCACACTGCCACTGGGCGATGAGCCCGGGAAGGCGGCGGATCAAGACTTGCGAGCCCGGATACCGGCCTCGGACAGACCAGTTCGGAAATGCCGCGGGGGGCGGCAGCCGGCACCGGGTTTCGTCCCGCCGCCACGCTCCCTTCGCACTTCCGTGTTCGCAACCGCCGGCCGCGGGGACGCGCGCCGGCCTGAAGGGAGCCTCATCATGCATCCATCCTCGCGCCGCACGGCGCTCGCGTTCGTCGTTTCCGCACTGTTGTCCCCCTGTTTCGCCGCCGATGAGACGGCCATCGTGGTCAGCGCCACGCGCTTCGATTCGGATCCGGTCGAGACCCCGGTCGGCATCCAGGTCATCACCGCGGAGGACATCCGCAGGAGCAGCGCGGCGACGCTCGCCGAAGTGCTGAACAAGGTCGGCGGGGTGCACACGCGGATCAGCTTCCTCGGCACCCCGGATGTTCCCCTCGACCTGCGCGGCTTCGGGGCGACCGGCGACCAGAACACCCTGGTGCTGCTCGACGGCCAACGCATCAGCGAGAACGAACTCGCGAGTCCGAAGCTCTCCGCCGTTCCGCTCGACGCCATCGAGCGCATCGAGATCGTGCGCGGCGGTGGCGCCGTGCTCTACGGGGGAGGCGCGACCGGGGGCACGATCAACATCATCACCCGGCGAGCGAGCGCGGCGGCACCGGCGGCGAGCGTGTATGCCGCAGCCGGCAGCTACGGCAGCGCCGATCTGCGCGCGAGCGGCCGCATCGCGGGCGAGACCTCGGCGATATCGCTGCATGCGAACCACTACGAGGCCGACAACTACCGCGCGAACAACCGCGCCACCCAGGACAACGCCTCCGGCGAGTGGCGCTTTTCGCAGGCTGGCGACAGCCTCGCCATCCGCGCGGGTGCCGACCGCCAGCGCGCCCGCCTTCCGGGCGCGCGCAGCGAGGCGCAACTGGCAGCCGACCCGCGCGGCACCTCGACCCCCGACGACTTCGCCGACCTCGACGGCTGGCGCATCGCGCTGGCAGGCGAACACGAGGCCGGCAGCGTGACGCTGGCGGCCGACCTGGGTTACCGTGCCAAGGCCAGCCGGCTATTCAACCAGTTCGCGGGTGGCACCTTCCTGTCCGACATCGACACCCGGGTGGTGAGCGTCTCGCCGCGGCTGAAATGGACCAGCGCCCGCGCGGGCATGGCCAACGTCGCGATCGCGGGCCTCGACTGGAGCGACTGGGACTACACCAACGACTCGACCTTCACCTTCTTCGGGTTTCCCTCTCCGACCCATGAAACCGCGACCCAGCGCAACGCCGCGTTCTACGTGCAGGACCATCTGCGCGTCGGCGCCGCGACCCGACTCGCAGCCGGCTGGCGTCGCGAGCGCGTGCGCATCTCGACCGAAGAGTCGGTGACGCCACTGCCGCGGCGCAGCCGCTCGGACCCGCTCGACGCCTGGGAGCTGTCCGCGCGCCAGGACCTGCGAGGCGGCCTCGGGCTGTATGGCCGCTTCGGGCGCAGCTTCCGCATCGCGAACGTCGACGAGAACCGCTGCTTTTTTCCGCCCTGTGCCGGCCCGCTCCTGCCCCAGAAGTCGCGTGACCGGGAGATCGGCCTCGAATACCGGCGAGCCGGCGCCCGCGCCCGCGCCGCGCTCTTCGACATCGCCCTCACCAACGAGCTGCATTTCAACGCACTCACCTTCCAGAACGTCAATCTCTCGCCCACGCGCCGGCGCGGGCTGGAGCTCGAGGGCAGCGTGAAGCCGGGCGCATCCATCGAGCTCTCGGCACGCTACGCGCTCACCGATGCACAGTTCCGCAGCGGCAGCTATGCGGGGGTGGACGTCTCGGGCAACGAAGTGCCGCTGGTGCCGCGCCATCGCGCCGGGATCGCGCTCGGCTGGCAGGCAGGGCCCGCGACGCGGCTCGATCTGGCGGTGAGCCATGTCGGCAGGCAGCGCCACGACAACGACCAGGCCAACCGCTTCCGCAGGATGCCGGCCTACACGCTCGCCGACCTGAAGGTGAGCCACCGGATCTCCGACCTGACGCTCGCCGTATCCATCGACAACCTGTT
This sequence comes from Betaproteobacteria bacterium CG2_30_68_42, assembly GCA_001872285.1. Taxonomy (GTDB): domain Bacteria; phylum Pseudomonadota; class Gammaproteobacteria; order Burkholderiales; family Rhodocyclaceae; genus CG2-30-68-42. Next base: position 6,190 of record MNXU01000017.1, on the reverse strand, counting down.
CGACCGGCGTTATTACTCCTATGCCATCGTCGATTCTCCGACCGCGCCGACCACCTTCAGCGCCTATCCGGAACGGCGCCGCAGCCTGATGGTGAGCGCCGAGCTTCGGTTCCAGTGACATGCCGAGCCGCCGCCGCGCCCTGCTGGTGATCCTGGCCCTCGCCCTGCTGGGGCTGGCGAGCCTGCTGCTGGCGGTTGCGGCGGGCAGCCTTTCGATCCCCGCAGGCGAGATCGTCCCGGCGCTCTTCGGCGCGGGCGACGGCGTTGCGGCGCAGGTGGTGCGCAGCCTGCGGGCACCGCGCGCGCTCGCGGCCTTCGCCTGCGGGGGCCTGCTCGCACTGTCCGGCGCGCTGATGCAGGTGCTGCTGCGAAACCCCCTGGCCGATCCCTATGTGCTGGGCATTTCCGGCGGAGCCTCGGTCGGGGCGCTCGGCGCCATGCTCGCGGGATTGCCGCTTTTCCTCGTCAACGGCGGCGCCTTCGCCGGGGCGCTCGCCGCCACGGCTCTGGTGTTCGGGCTGGCGCGCGGCGACGGCTCGTGGACCCAGACCCGGCTGCTGCTCACCGGGGTCATCGTCGCGGCCGGCTGCGGCGCACTGGTTGCGCTGATTCTTTCCGTCGCGCCCGAGAACCGGCTGCGCGGCATGCTGTTCTGGCTCATGGGCGATCTCGCCCACGCCGGTTCGCCGTGGCCCGCGCTCGTCATGCTGATCGTGGGGATCGCAGCCGCGATGCCGGTCTCGCGCGATCTCAACCTGATGGCGCGCGGTGAACCCGGCGCGCGCGCGCTCGGGGTGCCTGTGGCCGGCATCAGGTCGGGGATCTACGTGCTCGCCTCCGCCGCGGCGGCAGTGGCGGTCACGACGGCGGGCGCGGTCGGCTTCGTCGGCCTGATCGTGCCCCACCTCGTCCGGCTCGCCCTGGGCAACGATCAGCGCGTGCTGCTGCCGGCCGCGGTACTGGCGGGCGGCGCCCTGCTCACGATTGCCGATACGCTGGCGCGCACCGTCCTGGCGCCGCAGCAATTGCCCGTGGGCGTGCTGACTGCGCTGATCGGCGTGCCGGTGTTCCTCCATTTCATGAAAACGAATAATGGGGTCAGACACGATAAATTCTCTACGAACGCCGGCGCTGGACACGGCCCTTCGCTTTCCCCGAACATCAAAGGGGAAATGGGGTCAGACACGATAAATGCTCGACAAACGCCAGCGATGTACACGGCCCTTCCCTGCCCCAAGACCTCGATGGCGGGCCCGAATTTATCGTGTCTGACCCCATTTCCGATTTGTCTTGCGGTGCGCGATCTCGAGGTGCGCATCGGCACGGTGCGCGTCACGGCCGGCCTCGGCTTCGATCTGCGCTCCGGAGAGCGGCTCGCCATCCTCGGCCGCAATGGCACCGGCAAGACCACCCTGCTCGCGACGCTGGCCGGGTTGCGCGCGCCGCAGGCGGGCAGCATCGCACTGTGCGGCGAGACCTATGCGGCGCTCGGAGCGCAGCGTGCAGCCGTGCTGCGCGGCGTGCTGCCGCAGGTACAGCGCGACGCCTTCCCGTCGAGCGTCCTGGAGGTGGCGTTGACCGGACGCCATCCTCATCTCGGCCGCTGGGCCTGGGAGGGACCCGAGGACGAGCGCATCGCGCGCGAGGCGCTGGCCGCGGTGGAACTGGACGGCATTGCTGCACGCGAAGTCCAGACCCTGTCCGGAGGCGAGCGGCAGCGGCTCGCGATCGCCGCCGTACTGGCGCAGCAACCTCGGCTCTACCTGCTCGACGAGCCGCTCGCCCACCTCGACCTCGATCACCAGATCGCGGTGCTCGAACTGCTCTCGGCCCGCGCGCGCGACACCGGAGTCGCCGTCGTCATGGTGCTGCACGACATCAACCTGGCACTGCGCTACGCCGACCGGGCGGCTCTGCTGTTCGGCGAAGGCCGGACGCTGGAGGGACCCATCGACGCGGTGCTCACCGCCGAATCCCTGTCGCGCCTGTACGGGCACCCGCTGCGCGCGCTCGCCGACGGCGGGCGGCGGCACTACATCCCGGCATGAGCGCGCTCAGCGGACGGCGCGCCGCGCGCGCGCGGTCTCCAGATGCACGCACAGCCGCTCGATGCCGTCCAGGATGCGCGGCGTGTGGCGCTGGATGAGGTCGGGGGGAACGAAGAACAGGTTCCCGCGCGCGACCGCCGCGAGCCCCGGCCAGCGCCGCCATTCGTCCAGCCACTCGGGGCGCTCCGCGTCCATTCCGCTGGCAACGATCGCCTCGGGCGCGGCCGCGAGCACCGCCTCGATGCTGACGGCCGCCGCCAACTGCTCCAGAGTGCCGAATACGTTCTCCCCGCCGCATACGCGGATGGCATCCGAGATGACCTGGCGTCCGCCGACCGTCATCAGGGGCCGGTTCCACACCTCGTAGAAGATGGTGACCCGTGGGCGCGCGCCGTAGCGCGTGCGAAGTGCCGCCAGCCGGCTGCGGAACTGCGCCGCCCGAATGCGCGCGGCCTCCGGGGTGCCGGCGAGTTCTCCCAGGCGTTCGAGCTCGGCTGGAATGTCCTCGATGCGGTGGGGCTGGGTGACGAAGACGGGCAGACCGAGCGCCTTCAGCCGCGCGAGGTCGGCGGCGATGTTGCCGCTCTCCCAGGCGATGATCAGATCGGGTGTGAGCGCCGCCACCGCCTCGGCATCGATGCGCTCGCTGCTTCCGATGCGCGCGATGCGCCTCGCCGCGTCAGGGAAGTTGCTGAACTCGACCGTGCCGACCACGCGAGCCCCGGCGCCGATCGCGAACAGGTTCTCGGTGATGTCGGGGGCGAGGCTCACGATGCGTGCGGCCGGCCGCGCGAGGCGCACGGTGCGCCCGCTGTCGTCGAGTAGCGCGAGCGCAGCGAACGCCGGGGCCGCGGCGAGGAGCAGGGGGAGCATCGTCGTGGCGCGCATGGCGACCCGATTCTACGACGCGCGGCGATCCGAATCGCTCCGGAACCCGCTGCACCCTGCGGTAGAATCTCCGCGCCCCGCCCCGGCGGGCCGTTAGCTCAGTCGGTCAGAGCAGGGGACTCATAATCCCTTGGTCGCTGGTTCGAGTCCAGCACGGCCCACTCCCCGCGTGCCGGCGTCGCACGTGGCTGCGCTGTGGCCGTCGTGCTCCTGCGTCGCAAAAAAACCGGGGCATGCGCCCCGGTCGAACCATCACCGCGTATTTCGGAGGAGTCAGGCGATGTTGCGCGGTTTCAGGCTCATGGCCGTGAAGGAGTGCTTGTAGGGCGACTCGCCCATCCTGGTCAGCACGCCGCGGCCGAGCTTGTAGCGGTAGTTGTTGGTGACCGGATCGGGCACCGCCGAGACCACCGAGTTGGCCGGCGCGCCGGGGAAGTTGAAATTGGCCATGGCCACCCCTTCCCGCATCTCGTCCGAAACGATCGCCACCGCGACGAACTGGCCTTCCGTGGTCTTGATGTGGCCGTCCTTCATCAGGTTGTTGAAGTTCAGGTCCGCATCGAGCACGCCCTGCGGCTGGCCCGTCTGCACGTACACCGTGTCGTTGTGCACCTGGACGAAGTCGCCCGACTCGATGCCCTTCTTCTTCGCATCGTTGGGATGCACGATGAGGAAGGGATAGGGCCAGCGTTGCGACAGGTACGGCTTGCGCAGATCGTCGAAGCCCGACTGCCAGGTCTCGTTGATGCGGCCGTTGGTGACCCAGATTTCGCCCTTCTCGGCGCGCGGCTTGATCGCCTCGTAGAACTGGATCCAGCCGGCGAACTTCCACGGGCTCTTCAGCAGGATGGCCTTGCCCGACTGGGTGTTGAAGGCGTAGAGCCACTTGCGCTTGACTTCCGGACCTTCGATTTCCTCCCAGTCGTTGCTCGGGTCGTGCAGTCGCGCGGTGCCGATCAGCTTGCCGTCCTTCATGCGGATCGGCGTCTGGATGCCTTCCGTGCCGTAGGTGCGCAGCAGTTCCTGGGCCGGCACCTTCTGCGCCTTCGCCTTGACCACGAGGGGATGGTAGTTCAGCACGCCGTTGCGGCCGAAGCGCGCCGCTTCCTCGAAGACGTCATTGGAGTTCTTCCAGTTGTAGCTGCCGTCCGCGTCGTAACCCATTTTCCGGGCGAATTTCTGCACCGCCCACCAGTCCGGCTTGGCATCGCCCGGCGCGTCGTAGAACTTGGAATACAGGCGCAGGCGCCGCTCGGAGTTGCAGCGGGTGAAATTGTCCTCGCCCCAGGTCGCCGCCGGCAGCACGATGTCGGCGTACTCGGTGCCCAACGGCCCGACGGGATAGATGTCGGAATCCACCATCACCATGCCGCCGGAGTCGACGCGCTTCTTCAGCGTCTCGAAGATGGCGGCGCGGTCCAGATTGGCGATCTGGTGCGGGTTGCTGCGCGTGAGCGACTGCATCTTGTCGGAGAGAGACTGCGAAGCCATCATGGCCGCCACCCAGGTGGTGCCGAAAACCCAGGCGAACTTGATCTGGTCGTTCATCAGCCACTGGTCCAGGTTGAAGCTTTTCTTGCGCCGGCCGGGATATTTCTCCGGATTCATCCAGCCCGGCTTGCCGCCGGCGCCCATCATGCCGCGCTGATGGCCGCCGCCGCGCGAGATCACGCGGCCGGGCCGGTTGCCGGCGCCGCAGATGAGGCCGAGGCTGGCGAACGAGGTGGTGTTCATGTAATTGTTGGACCAGTAGTTGCCCTTCTCCAGCATGAACGAGGTCTTCGGCCGCCTGCCATTGACGGGCTTGGCGATCCACTCGGCGGCCTTGCGGATGTCCTCGGCCTTGAGGCCGGTGATCTTTGCCGCCACCTCGAGCTTGGATTCCTCCTGCGACAGGATGAACTTCTGGTAGTCCTGCCAGTCGCTCTGCCAGGTGCCCCAGGTGGTGCGCCACTGCCAGCCGGTGTTGCGCGTGCCGCGGCCGAAGCCGGAATCCACTTCCCACGAGTTGGCGATCCACTTGTCGATGAACTCTTGATCCTGCCAGCCGTTCTCGATGACGATGCGCGCCAGCGCCATGTGCAGCACGCTGTCGGTGCCCGGGGTGATGGGCAGCCACAGGCCGCGACCCGCCTTGACCGACCAGGCCACGCCCATGGTCTTGTGCGGGGTGACGAAGATGAATTTCTTGTCCCCCGGCATCATCCAGGTCGTGAACAGAACGGTCTTGGTCTCGTAGGGATCGACGCCGGAGAGGAACGCCACCTCGCAATCGGCCCAGTCCTGGTAGCTGGCGGAGAAGGAGTTGATGCCGGCGTCGTCGAGGCCGGCGGCATCGTTGGTGCCCGAACACTTGTCGTGGGGCGCGATCGACGGCGTACCGACCGAGGTCATGCCCAGCTTGGTGATGGCGTAGGTGTTCTCGAAGTACTGGTAGGAGTACATCTTGATGGCCCAGGCATGCTCGCCGTACTTGGCGATGATGTACTTCGAGATGTCGGCCATCACCTCGGTGGCGAGATCCCAGGACACCGGCATCAGCGTGCCGCGCACCCGGATCATCGGGTAGAGCAGGCGCTCCGCGGTGCGGTTCTCCGGGTTGTAGCACTTCTGCGCCAGGGTGCCGCCGCGGATGGAATGGTTGCCGCCGACGTTGACCACCCTGGCGTCCTTGTCCGGCACCACGACTACATGGTGCGGCTTGCCCTTGTGGCGCACGATATTGTGCTGCGAGGGGCTGACCCAGGCGCCGGTGTTGACCAGTTGGTGTGGGAAATCGGCGCCGATGGCGTTCTGCGCCTTGCCGCTGCCGCCCTCCCTGCCCACCGGCCAGCGGTAGACCTTGTAGCCGCACGCGATGGTGCAGTAGTCGCAGGCGGTGGTGAACACGTCCGCGTCCTTGGGCGGCAGTGGCACATAGTCCTTGGCGAAAACGCCGAAGGCGCTCGATTTGTCTTTTTCGCTCATGTTGCTCTCCATATCGAGTTAGTCGCGCAGCGACTCACTGCGCTCTCCTCGCCCGGTTGCGGGAGAGGGGCTGGGGGTGAGGGTCAAACCCGACGTCCGGTCGTGTTGGCCGAATAGCCGTAAATCAGTCCCAGCACGCCGACGGCGTAGATGTCGTCTCCGCGCATCTCCAGCACGATCTGCGGCAAGCTCTCGGTGCCATGTCCCGAGACCACCATGCCGTGGCGCGTCAGGTCGAAGGTGGTGAGGTGCAACGGACAGGGTCCGAGCACCTGGTGCTTCTCCTT
>MNXU01000077.1 GCA_001872285.1 Betaproteobacteria bacterium CG2_30_68_42 | reverse complement strand
ATGAATGCGGACAGCAGGTAGCCGTGCCCGCAGTGCAGCTCCAGCATGTCGAAGCCGCATTCGACGGCGCGCTGCGCGGCGATGACGAACGCATCGCGCGCGCACGCCATGTCCTCCTCGTCCATCTCGCGCGGCACCTGGTTGGCCGGTCCCCAGGCGATCGCGGATGGCGCGACGAGCGGCCAGTTGCCCTCCGAAAGCGGCTCGTCCATGCCCTCCCAGCCGAGCCCGGTCGAGCCCTTGGGCCCGGCGTGTCCGAGCTGGAGGGCGATGCGGGCACGGCTGCGCGTGTGGACGAAATCGACGATGCGCTTCCACGCCGCGACATGCTCATCCTTGTACAGCCCGGCGCATCCGGGCGTGATGCGTCCATCGCGGGAAACGTCCGTCATCTCCGTGAACACCAGACCGGCGCCGCCCTGGGCTCGCGCGCCGTAGTGCACCAGGTGGAAGTCTCCGGGCGTGCCGTCCTCGGCCGAATACATCGACATCGGCGAGACGACGACGCGGTTCGCGAGCCGCATTCCGCGCAGCCGGAAGGGCAGGAACATCGGGGCGACGGGCTTTGCACCGGCTCCGGCGCGCTCGGTGAGAAAGGCCTCCACCCCGCGCACGAAGCCGGGGTCGCGGCTGCGCAGATTGTCGTGGCCGATGCGCTGGCTGCCGGTGAGCAGCGAGTAGGCGAACTGCGTGGGTTCGAGATGGACGTAGCGCGCCACGTTCTCGAACCATTCCATGCGGTTGCGCGCCGCGTTCTGGAGCTTCAGCGCCTCGAGGCTGCGCTCGGCCTGGTAGCGGGCGAGCGCGTCTTCGATCCGGGGTTCGTCGCGCAGCGTGGCCGCGAGCGCGATCGCGTCCTCCATCGCCAGCTTGGTGCCCGAGCCGATCGAGAAGTGGGCGGTGTGCGCGGCGTCTCCGATCAGCACCAGATTCCCGTGATACCAGCGCTCGCACAGCACGCGCGGGAAGTTGAGCCACGCCGATCCGCGCGCGTGGCCGGCATTCACGAGCAGCGGTTCGCCTTCGAGCTGGCGGGCGAAGAGCTTCTCGCAGAAGGCGATGGACTCCGCGGTGGTCGCCCGGTCGAGGCCGGCCGCATGCCAGGTCTCCTCGCGCGTCTCGACGATGAAGGTGCTGGTGTCCTCGTCGAATCGGTAGGCATGGGCCTGGAACCACCCCCATGGCGTTTCTTCGAAGATGAAGGTGAAGGCGTCGAGCCTGCGGTGCGTGCCGTACCAGATGTAGCGGCACTTGCGCACGTCGATGTCGGGTTTGAACAGCGCCGCGTAGCGCTGGCGGGTGCGCGAATGGATGCCGTCGGCGGCGACGATCAGGTCGTAGCCGGCGAGGCTCTCCGGGTCGAGCGCGTTGGTCTCGAATGCGACCTGCACGCCGAGTTCGAGGGCGCGGTGCTGGAGGATGTCGAGCAGCGCGCGGCGGCTCAGGCCGGCGAAGCCGTGGCCGGTGGAAGTCGTGAGGGTGCCCTTGAAATGGATGTCGATCCCGTCCCAGTGACGGAAGCGGCGCAGGATGCGATCGTGGGTGGCGGGATCGGCCTCGGCGAAGTTCGACATCGTCGCGTCCGAGAACACCACGCCCCAGCCGAACGTGTCGTCGGCGCGGTTGCGCTCCCAGACCGTGACCTCGTTCGCCGGATCCGCATTCTTCATGAGGATGGCGAAATACAGCCCCGCCGGCCCGCCGCCGATGCAGCCGATTCTCATGGCCATTCCCCCAAAGCACCCCCACATCGCTCCGGGCGATTATACCCGCCGCGAGATATTCAGGGTTGAACCATGGGGGATCGGATATAGACCGGATCCAGGTTCGTGCGTGGGATCAGGCCGGGCGTGTGGCCGCGAGATCGACCGCCGAGCGCGTCAGCCCGGGATCGGACCTGAGGCGGTGCTTGGCGACCCGGTGGGTGGGCGTATGCGGGAGCGCCTCGACGAAGGCGACATAGCGCGGCAGCTTGTGGGCGGCGAGCCGCCCGGCGCACCATCGAGCGAGGTCGGCTGCGTTCAGGCGCTCGCCCGGCTTGAGGACGGCGGCGACCAGGATCTCGTCCTCGCCCAGCTCGGAAGGCACTGCGATCGCCGCCGCTTCCTGGATCGCGGGGTGCGATCCGATGACCTGGTCGAGTTCCGCTCCGGAGACGTTCTCCCCGCGGCGGCGGATGATGTCCTTGAGGCGTGCGACGAAGGTGACCTCGCCCGCGGCGTCGCGGCGCACCAGGTCGCCGGTGCGAAACCAGCCCTCGCGCACCGCCGCGATGCTCGCCTCCGGGTCGCGGAAATAGCCCTGCATCAGGATCGGCGTCTTCACCCACAGCTCGCCGGCCTCGTCCGGTGCGCATTCCCTGCCGGCCTCGTCGAGCACGCGCAGGCCGGCGAAGGGGCGCTGCGGGTCGGGGTGGCGCGCCGCGCGCCCCATGCTGCCGGGCTTCGGCACCGCGTCCCAGACCTGGTTGATCGCGCCCGGCACCTCCGTCATGCCGTAGCCTTCGATGAGCACCGGGATGCCGAATTCCTCGCGCAGGACCTCGCGCAGCCGCGGCGGAATCGGTGCGCCGTAGAGCTTGCGGATGGCATGGGGCACGAACTCGGCGCGCCGCCGCCGTGCCAGGATGTTGCCCACCGTCGCGATGATGTTGACCTCGGTGGCCCCGGTGCGGGCCGCGAAGCGCCAGAAATTCGAGGCGGAGAAACGCGGCGCGACGATCAGTGTGGCGCCGGACGCCGCGCTGCCGGCCAGAGAATAGAACAGCGCGTTGATGTGGAAGAAGGGCAGCACGCACAGCAGGCGGTCGTCGGGCTGCAGGTGCATGCGCTCGACGAAGGCCTCGCCCGCGCGCACGAAGTTGCGCTGGCTGTGGAGCACGCCCTTGGGCGCGCCGGTCGTCCCCGAAGTGTAGAGCAGCAGGCAGGTGTCTTCCGGCCGCGCCGCGCAGGCAGGTGGGGCGGCCCCGGCGCCGAGGCTCGCGAAGTCCTCGGCCTGCTCCCGTGCGCCGTCGAAGCAGAAGACTCGCGAGGCGTATCCCGATTTCCGAAGGGCATCCCGGCGCGTTCCCAGCGCTTCGGCGGCGGCGAAGATCGCGGCGGGCTGCGCGTGGTCGAGGAGTGCTGCGATCTCGGCCGCGGTCAGCTCGGGGTTGAGCGGCATCAGGATCGCGCGAAGCCGCGAAGCCGCGAACAGCAGCAGCACGGTCTCGATGCGGTTGCGCGAGACGACCGCCACCCGCGCGCCGTCCCCGATGCCACGCGCTGCGAGCCCGGCCGCGAGCCGACCCACCCGTGCCTCGCATTCCGCCCAGCTCACGGTGCGGCTGCCGTCGGTCAGGAACGCAGCGCCGGGAATCGCGGCGGCCCGGCTCGCCAGCAGACCGGGCAGCGTCTCGCCGTGGGGCGGGTAGTGCCGGATGACTTCCAGCGGAGACAGCTCATCATCGCTCACTCGATGACCCCGGCGCCGCGCAGGCGCTCGACCTCCTTCTCGTCCATGCCGAGCAGCTCGCGCAGGATCTGCGCGCCGTGCTGCCCGCGCAGCGGGGGCGGATCGCGATACTCGATCGGCGTCGCAGACATGCGGATGGGATTCCCCACGAGGGAAACGCGGCCGGCCAATGGGTGTTCCAGTTCGATCTTCATGCCGCGATGGATCACCTGAGGATCGGCGAAGACCTCTTCGATCCGGTTGATCGGACCGCAGGGAACACCCGCGGCTTCGAGGCGCTCGACCCACTCGCGGCTGCGCCGTTGGGCCATGATGGGCTCGAGGAGTGCGACGAGCGGCGCTCGGTTCGCCACTCGCGCCCGGTTGGTGGCGAAGCGCGGATCGTCGGCGAGCCCGGGCCGCCCGATCGCCTCGCAGTAGCGGCGGAACTGGCCGTCGTTGCCGACCGCGACGATGACATCGCCGTCGGCGGCTGCGAAGCTCTGGTAGGGCACGATGTTGGGGTGGGCGTTGCCGAGCCGTCCGGGCGAGCGGCCGCTCGCGAGATAGTTCGTCGCCTGGTTGGCCAGCATCGCCACCGTGCAGTCGAGCAGCGCGAGCTCGATGGTCTGCCCCTCGCCGGACCGCGCGCGGTGGGCCAGCGCGGCGAGCACCGCCACCGCCGCATACATGCCCGTCATGAGATCGGTGACCGCCACCCCGACCTTGAGCGGCCCGGCACCGGGCTCGCCGTCGGGCCGGCCGGTGATGCTCATCAGGCCGCCGAGTCCCTGGACGATGAAGTCGTAGCCGGCCTCGCGCGCGCGCGGCCCGTCCTGGCCGAAGCCGGTGATCGAGCAGTAGATCAGCCGCGGGTTGAGCGCAGCGAGGCTCGCGTGGTCGAGCCCGTAGCGCGCGAGCGCGCCGACCTTGTAGTTCTCGATCAGGACGTCGCTCTTTGCGGCCAGCTCGCGCGCGATACGGGCGCCCTCGGGCCGCGCCAGGTCGAGCGCGATCGAACGCTTGCCGCGGTTGGCGCACAGGCAATAGGCGGACTCGGCGGTGTCGCGCCCGGCCTCGTCCCTGAGCCAGGGCGGACCCCATGCGCGCGTGTCGTCGCCGGTGCCGGGGCGCTCGACCTTGATCACTTCCGCGCCCAGATCGGCCAGCAACTGGCTGCACCAGGGGCCGGCGAGCACGCGCGAGAGGTCGAGGACGCGCAGGTCCTTCAACGGGCCGGTCATTCCGAACAGGAGGCGGGGGGGGACGGGGGCCAAGGTTTCGGGTTCCAGGTTTCGGGTTCGGATGCGGCGGTAATATAGCCGTTTTTCCGGGACCGCCCCAGGGACGTCATGCCGAGACATCTCGTCGTCGCCGCACTCGTGCTGCTGGCCTGCCGTGCCGCGGCAGGGGTGGAGATCACGCTGGTTCACGATCTGGATTCGGCGCGCTCGGCCACGCTCGCCGCGCTGGCGGCGCAGTTCAACGGCGCCGGTGGTCATGGGCGCGTGGTCGTCGAGAAGTCCCGCGCACGCGGTTCGGGGAGCGGGGCCGCGCCCCGCCTGGTGCTGCTGCGCGATGATGACGACATGAGCCCCGCGGGCGGCCGGCGCATCCTCCCGCTGGAGCGTTTCATGGCGCGCAACGGCAAGCCGCTCGATGCCCGGCGCTTCTACCCCGCGCTGCGCGAGGCGGCGGGCGACGCCAGCGGGCGGCTGAACGCGCTGCCGATGGCCTATTTCCTTCCGGTGCTGTACTACAACAAGGACGCGCTCCGTAGCGCCGGAACGCCGGCCGCGGCGCCCGCGACCTGGCTCACGCTCCAGGAGGCCGCCGGTGCCCTCCATGACGCCGGAATGGAATGTCCGTACACCTCTTCGTGGCCGGTTTGGGTGCACCTGGAGAACACTTCCGCCCAGCACCACGAGCCGTTCGTCGCGCCGGGGCCGGGCGCACTTCGGCTCGCCTTCAACGGCCTCGTCAACGTCAAGCATGTGGCCGTGCTGTCGAGCTGGTTTCGCAGCGGCTACTTCCGGCTGTTCGGCACCGCCGACGAGGCCGACACCCGCTTCGCCTCCGGAGCCTGTGGCCTGCTGACCAGCGGCTCGGACGCGCGGGTGAGGATCGCGCGCGAGGCCGGCTTCGATTTCGGCATGGCCGAGCTGCCCTATCACGACGATGTCTACGGCGTCACGCCTGCATCGGTCGCCCCGGGCGGAGGCTCGCTGTGGGTGCTCGCCGGCGGCAAGCGCGACGAGGACCGGCTCGCGGCGCGCTTCATCGCGTTCCTGATCGAGCCGTCGGTCCAGCGGCGGTGGGTCGCGGAATCGGGTTTCCTGCCGCTCGGCCCCTCCTCCGGGGTGGCCGAGGTGGCGGGGCTCGGCAAACCGCCGGCGTCTCTGCTCGCCGTGCGGCTCACCGAACGGCGCAGGCTCGCGGACGCCCGGGTGCGATCGGGCGACGCGTACCGTGCCATGCGCCGCATCGTGGGCGAAGAACTCTCGGCGGCGTGGGTCGACGGCAAGCCGGCCAAGACCGCGCTCGACGCGGCGGTGGCGCGCGGCAACGCGGCGCTCGGTGCGAAGCGGTGAAGCCCTGGCCGTACCCGCACGTCATCGCGCACCGCTGCGGCGGGATGGCCGCGCCGGAGAACACGCTGGCGGGCCTGCGTGCCGCCGCTCGAACGGGCTGTCGCGCGGTCGAATTCGATGTGATGCTCTCGGCGGACGGAACGCCGTTCCTGATCCACGACGAGACGCTCGAGCGCACCACCGACGGGCACGGGTTCGTCGCGCAGACGGGCGATGCGTGGCTGCGCGCGCTCGACGCCGGCATTCGCCATGATCCCGCATTCGCGGGCGAGCGGCTGCCGCGGCTGGAGGAGGCGATCGCCGCCTGTCGGAAGCTGGGTCTGTGGGCCAACGTCGAGATCAAGCCGGCCGCCGGGCACGAGGCGCATACCGGCGAGGTCGTCGCCCGCGTGCTCGCGCGCCACTGGCGCGGCGAGCCGCCACTGCTGTCCTCGTTTTCCGGGACGGCCATCGAGGCCGCCGGATCACGGGCCCCGCAGTTTCCGCGCGCGCTGCTCGTGGAGGATCTGGCCGGGGACTGGCGGGCCAGCGCGCTTCGGCTCGGCTGCCGCGCGATCCACACCGATGCTGCGCGGCTGCGGCCGGGCGGGATCGAGGCCGTGCATGCGGCCGGATTGTGGCTCGCCGTCTATACGGTCAATGATGCGCAGCAGGCACGCCGGCTGCTCGACGGGGGCGTGGATGCGCTGTTCACCGACCGGATCGATGCCATCTGCGTGGGCGCGGCGACCGGCCCGTAGAGACAAACGCTTACAATTTTCGCTGTGCGTTGGCGTTACCATGCCGTTAATGGAGCGTGGGGCCGTCCCATGGCGAAGGAGACAACATGAAAGGCAGACTTCTCATCCTGTGCGCCGCCGCAGCGGCGCTTTCTCAAATCGGGAGCGCGGCCGCGGCCGGGATCGACGAGCGGCAGGCGAATCAGGAACGGCGGATCCAGCAGGGTCTGGCGTCCGGCCAGCTCACCGAGCGCGAAGCGGCGCGGCTGCGAAGCAACAAGGTGGAACGCATGCAGGAGCGGGCGCAGGGCGACGGCGTGGTGACACCCAGGGAGCGCGCCCGCATCCAGCACCAGCAGGACGTGCAGAGCCGCCGCATCTACAAGCAGAAGCATGACCGCCAGCGCGACCTGAACCACGACGGCGTGCAGGATCGCCCGGCGCGCAGCCCGCGTTCGCTGGCGCCGAGCTGAGCCTCAGCCGCGCGCGGCCGACCAGCCGCGCGCGCAGCGTACGGCGGCGCGCCAGGTCGCCATCATCGCCTGCGCCCGCTCTGAGTCCATCCGCGGTTCGAACACACGATCCGCCTTCCAGGAGTCGCGGATCGCGTCGCTCGAAGGCCACACTCCGGCAGCGAGGCCGGCGAGCGCTGCGGCGCCCAGCGCCGTGGTCTCCTTGATCCTGCCGCGCGCCACCGGCACCCCGAGCAGGTCGGCCTGGAGCTGCATCAAGAGCGCGTTGGCGCTCGCGCCGCCGTCCACGCGAAGCTCGCGCATTCCGGCGCCGTGCGAACGCATCGACTGCGCGAGCTCCGCCGACTGGCAGGCGATCGCCTCGAGCACGGCGCGGCACAGGTGCGCGCGGCCGGTTCCGCGGGTCAGTCCCACGATGGTGCCGCGCGCCGAAGCGTCCCAGTAGGGCGCACCCAGTCCGGTGAAGGCGGGCACGAAGACCACGCCGCCGCTGTCCTCGACCTGCGCCGCCAGCGCCTCCACCTGGGCCGCCGAGTCCAGGATGCCGAGCGCATCGCGCAGCCACTGCACCGCCGCGCCGGCGACGAACACGCTGCCCTCGAGCGCGTACTCCGGGTCGTCCGAGCTTCGCGCAGCGCAGGTGGTGAGCAGGCCGGCGTTCGAGGCGAGCGGCTGCGCACCGGTGTGCGCGAGCATGAAGCAGCCGGTCCCGTAGGTGTTCTTGATCATGCCGGGAGCATGGCAGCCCTGCCCGAAGAGCGCGGCCTGCTGGTCGCCGGCGATGCCCCCGAGCGCGATCGGGGCGCCGAACAGCTCCGGCGTGCTCTCCGCGTAGATCCCGCTCGAACGGGAGACTTTCGGGAGCAGTTCCATCGGCACCCCGAACAGCGCGGCGAGTTCCTCGTCCCAGCGGCCGGCATGGATGTCGAAAAGCATCGTGCGGGAGGCGTTCGAGGGTTCGGTCACATGCAGCCGCCCGCCGCTGAGCTTCCACGCGAGCCAGGTATCGATCGTGCCGCAGGCGAGCTCTCCGCGGCCGGCGCGTGCGCGTGCGTCCGGCACGTGATCCAGCAGCCAGGCGATCTTGGTCGCCGAGAAGTACGGGTCGAGCACGAGGCCGGTCCTCGCGCGGATGAGCTCCCCGGCGCCCGCGGCCTTCAGCCGCTCGCAGGCCGGCGCGGTGCGGCGATCCTGCCAGACGATGGCGTTGGCGATCGGCGTTCCGGTCCTGCGATCCCAGAGAACGGTGGTCTCGCGCTGATTGGCGATGCCGATTGCCGCGATGTCGCGCGCGGAGAGCCCCGCGCGTGCGATCGCCTCGCGCGCCACGGCGAGCTGGTCGTTCCAGATCGCCAGCGGGTCGTGTTCGACCCAGCCCGGCTGCGGGAAGATCTGCGGGAGTTCCTTCTGCGCGAGTGCGCGGATGCTGCCTTCCTCGTCGAAGACGATGGCCCGCGAGCTGCTGGTGCCCTGGTCGAGGGCGAGGACGAATTTCATGGGACGGGCTCCCGGGTCGCGCGCGCATGCAGCGCCGATGCGCGCCAACGTAGCGCAAGCCGCCGGCGCTGTCGAGCGCGCCGCGCCCGCTACGCGGCCGCGCCTGGAACGCGTGCCATCCAGCGGGCGATCTCGGTGTCGAGCTCGCACCCGTGATTGAGCACCGCATCCAGGGCGCGGGTGATGGGCATGTCGACGCCGAGGCTGCGTGCGAGCGCGGCGACCCCTTCGACCGAGAAGGCACCTTCGGTGACCTGCCGGCGTTCGGCCAGCACGTCGGGCAGGCGCCGGCCTTCGCCCAGGGCCACGCCCAGCGAGGTGTTGCGCGATGCGAGGCTGTTGGCGGTGAGCATGAGGTCGCCGAGTCCGGCGAGACCCAGGAAGGTCGCGGGCTGCGCCCCCTTTGCGACGCCGAACCGGATCTCCTCCTCGAGGCCGAGCGTGATCAGGGTGGCGCGTGCGTTCTCGCCCAGCCTGCGTCCGGCGGCGATGCCGCTCGCGATCGAGATCACGTTCTTCATCACTCCACCCACCGCGGCTCCGGTCACGTCGTCCGAACGGTGGATGCAGAAGCGCGTGCTCGAAATCTGCCGCGCGAGATATGCACCGATCGCGGCATCGGCGCAGGCGAGCACCACGCCGCAGGGCAGGTCTGAGGCGATCTCGCGCGCGAACGAAGGGCCCGACAGGACCGCGACCACCGCCTGCGGGAGCGTCTCGGCGAGCACCTCGGGCATGAGCGCGTGGCTGCCGCGCTCGATGCCCTTGGAGCAGCTCACCACCGGTGTGCCTTCGCGCAGCCCCGCACGCATGCGGCCCGTCACCTCGCGCAGGTGCTGCGCCGGCACCGCCGTCAGGAGGAAATCGCGGCCGCGAACGGTTTCGCCGAGATCATTGGTCGCACGGATGCCGGCGGCGATGGGCACGTCGGGGAGGAAGAGCGTGTTGACGCCCTCGCCGTCGATCGCCGCGACCACCTCGGGCTCGCGCGCCCAGAGCAGCACCTCGTGATCGGCCCGGCGCAGCACGCAGGCCATCGCCGTTCCGAACGCGCCCCCGCCGACGATCCCCACCCGTGCCATATGCTATATTAGCACCGCAGTTGGCTCTGACAATAATCAGGATCCGAAATCATCGGACCGAAACGCCGGTCCGGTTCATCGCTCTGAAAACAGGAGGATGTCATGGCTCGCCGTCTGAAGACTCTCGCACTCGCATTCACTTCCCTTTCCCTCGCAGCGGGGTTCGCGCTGGCACAGCCGGTGGAGGAGGAACTGGTCCTCATCACCCCGGTCGCGAAGACACTCACCGATCCCACGCTGGCCGATTTCGCGAAGTATGCGAAGGAGAAGTGGAACGTCACGGTGAAGACCAGCGCTCTGGCGGCCGGAACGCCGGTGTCCTACGGGCGCATCGTCGAATGGAAGGGCCGCCCGGAGGTCGACATCTTCTGGGGCGGCGAGAGCGCGCTCTTCGACAAGCTCTCCGAGCAGAAACTGCTCTCGAAGCTCGATCTGCCGCAGGCCACGGTCGATGCGATCCCCGCGACCATCGGCAAGCCGAGGCCGATCTACCTGAAGGATCCGAAGGGTTTCTGGATCGGCACCGTGCTCGAGCCCTACGGGCTGGTGTATCAACCCAAGGTGCTCGCGCGGCTCGGCGTTCCGGTGCCCAAGGACTGGGACGATCTGCTGCACCCCAAGCTCAAGGGCCATGTCGCGCAGTGCGCCCCGACGCGCTCGAGCAGTTCGCACGCGACCTACGAGGTGATCCTTCAGCGTGAAGGCGACGACAAGGGCTGGGCCTGGCTCAAGCGCCTGGGCGCGAACACGGGGATCTTCACCGCGCGCAGCCGCGACGTTCCTTCGGTGGTCGCGCGCGGCGAATTCGCGGCCGGTTTCGCGGTGCCCAGTTACATGGCCTTCGAGGACCGGCTGGCCGGCTTCGACATCAAGTTCGTCGCCCCGAAGACCGCCTGGATCACGCCCGAGCCGATCGCCGTGCTCGCAGGTGCGAAGCATCCGAAGGCGGCGCGCGCCTTCATCGAGTACATGCTCTCCGAGCGCGGCCAGCGGGTGGCGATGGAGCGGGGCGTGTTCCCGATCACGCCGAAGTTCCGCGTGCAGGGTGCGCCGGGCTCGCGCGCTGAAATGGCGGTGGAGTTCACCGGCGGGGTGCGCTCCTACTTCGACATCGACGTGACCAACATCTACGACGATGCGAAGGCACAGGCGCGCTACCAGCCCGTGAACGAGCAGTTCCGCAAGGAGATCGAGTCGGCCTGGGAAACCCTCAAGCGCTGAGCGCGACCGGCGCATGCGCATCGGCGCACAGGGCCTGAGCAAGCGCTTCGGCCCGCTGGAGGTGGTCAGCGGGGTGAGCTTCTCCATCGAGGAGGGCGAGATGTTCACCCTGCTCGGCCCTTCGGGCTGCGGGAAGACGACGCTGCTGCGGCTGATCGCCGGTTTCTACACGCCGGACGCGGGCGAGATCCGCTTCGACGGCCGCGTGGTCAACGCGCTGCCGCCACACGAACGCGGCATCGGGATGGTGTTCCAGAACTACGCGCTGTGGCCGCACATGACGGTGTTCGAGAACACCGCCTATGGGTTGAAGCTGCGCAGGGTCGCAGCCGCCGAGATCGCGCAGCGCGTCGGCGGCGTGATCGAGAAGGTGAAGCTCACCGGACTCGCCGAGCGCTATCCGGGGCAGCTCTCGGGCGGCCAGCAGCAGCGGGTCGCGCTGGCGCGCGCGCTCGTGCTCAATCCGAAGATCCTGCTGCTGGACGAGCCGCTGTCCAACCTCGACGCGAAGATCCGCATCCAGGTGCGCGCCGAGATCCGCAAGCTGCAGAAGGAACTCGGCATCACCACTGTCTACGTGACCCACGACCAGGAAGAGGCCCTCACGCTGTCGGACCGCATCGCGGTCTTCAACAAGGGCAAGGTGTTGCAGCTCGGCCCGCCGAAGGCGCTCTACGAGCGTCCGGAGAACCGCTTCGTCGCCGACTTCATCGGCATCAACAACCTGATCGACGGAACGGTGGAGACGGCGGACGCGAGCGAGCGCAGCCTGCGCGTGCGAACCGCGCTCGGCGTGCTCGAGGTCCTGATGGACGAGCGCTTCCGTCCGGGAGACCGCTGCGTGGTTTCGGTGCGCCCCGAGAACGCCACCCTCGACGGCGAGCCCGCGCCGGGGCGCAACCTGGCGGCGGGCCGGATCGTGTTCGCCGCCTACCTCGGCAACGCCGTGCGCTATGACGTGGATCTGGGCGAGGGCATCGTGTTCAAGGTGGATATCCGCGATCCCTGGCATCACCAGCAGTTGCCGATGGGCACTCCGGTCGCGGTCGGTTTCGAAGCCGCCAGCACCGTGGCGATGCCGGGATGAAACTGCCGCGGGCCTCCGGCGCGGCCCTCGGATTCGGCCTGATCTGGGCCTTCCTCATCCTGTTCGTGCTGTTCCCGCTCACGCGCATCTTCTACGACGCCGTCACCAACGAGGCCGGCGCTTTCACGCTCGGGAACTTCCAGGACTTCTTCACCGATTCGTTTTACCTGCGCTCGTTCTGGAGGTCGATGGTGCTGGGCGCGGCGGCGGTGATGACGACCTCGGCGATCGGCATCGCGGTCGCGTTCCTGATCGTGCGTTACGACTTCCCCTACCGCAAGACCTTCTCCTACCTCACCATGCTGCCGATGATCCTGCCGCCGCTGGTGGGCGTGCTGGGTTTCGTCTTCATCCTCGGGCGCGCCGGCACGGTGAATGTCGTGCTGATGGACTGGTTCGGCCTGACCGAGCCGGTCAATTTCATGTACGGGATGCACGGCGTGCTGCTGGTCGAGACGGTGCACCTGTTTCCGCTGATGACGCTCAGCATCCTGGACGCGCTCGCCAAGGTCGACCCCTCGCTCGAGGAGGCGGCGCAGAGCGTGGGCGCGAGCGGCTGGCGCCGCTTCCGCGACGTGACGCTGCCGCTGACCACCCCCGGCTACGTCTCGGGGGCGCTGCTCGTCTTCATCTGGACCTTCGCCGACTTCATCACGCCGCTGGTGGTCGGGGTGCAGGATCTGCTCGCCCCGCAGGCCTACCTGAACATCATGCAGTTCGTCGATCGGCGGCTGTTCCGCATGGGCATCGTGATCTCGGCGCTGCTGGTCCTGCTCGCCGTCGTGTTCGTCATCGCGGCGCGCGAGTACGTCGCGATCAAGGACTACAGCTCGCTCGCCTATTCGCGCGTCGAGCGCCGCCGCCTGGGGCCGGTACAGCGCTGGCTCGCGGTGTGCCTGCTCACCGTGCTGATGGCCGTGTGCGTCATCCCGCAGGTCGGCGTCGTGCTGGCCGCGGTCGGTCGCGGCTGGGCGCTCACGCCGTTGCCGGTCGAATACACGCTGGAGTTCTTCCGCACGGTCAGCATCGATACGCCGAAGTTCATCGTCAATTCCTTCCTGTATGCCGGGCTCGCCCTGCTGCTGTGCCTCGCGATCGGCGTGCCGATGGCGTGGATCATGGCGCGCACTAACGCTCCGGGGCGCGGCACGATGGACGCGCTCACCACGCTGATCCTGGCGATACCGGGAACGGCGATCGGCATCGCCTACATCCGCGCCTTCAACGTTCCGCTGCCCTTCATCGGCATCCCGCTGACCGGCATGTGGGTGATCCTGCCGCTGGTGCTCGCGGTGCGCAGGCTGCCCTACACGGTGCGCGGCAGCTACTCCTCGCTGCTGCTCGTGCACCCGTCGATGGAGGAGGCCGCCGCCAACGTCGGCGCGACCCGGTTGCGCACCTTCCGCGACATCACGGTCCCGCTGGTCTGGAAGGGCATCCTGGTCGGCGCGCTGTTCTCGTTCATCATGTCGATCCAGGAAGCCTCCGCCACGATCTTCCTCACGCTGGGCGGATGGGAGATGATCCCGTTCGGGATCTTCACCTTCTACATCGCGGGCTCGCAGAGCCAGGCGGCGGCGCTCGGGGTGATCCTGATCGCGGTGTGTGCGCTTTGCCTGTTCGTGGTGAACCGCGTCGCCGGCACGCGCGTCGGCGGCCTGTTCGGCTGACGGGATCGGCCCGCGCGGCGCGAGCCCCGGCCATGTCGGCCCTCACCCTGCTCGCCGTGCTCATCGCCGTGGCACTGCTGTTCGATTTCCTCAACGGATTCCAGGACAGCGCAGCGGTGGTCGCCACCATGATCGCCTCCCACGCGATGAGTGCGCGCGCGGCGCTGCTGCTCGCCGCTGCGGCCAACCTGGCCGGGCCTTTCCTGTTCGGGGTCGCGGTCGCGCAGACCATCGGCGCGGAAGTGGTGGATCCGCGCGCGATCGGCGTTGCCGTGGTCGTGGCGGCGCTCGTCGCCGCAAGCGTGTGGGACGCCGCGACCTGGTACTTCGGCATCCCGGTCAGCTCCTCGCATGCGTTGATCGGCGGCATCGTCGGCGCCGCCGCCGCGGCATCCGGATTCGGTGCGATCCAGGCGCACGGGCTGTGGAAAGTCGGGATCGCCCTGCTCGTCTCGCCACTCGCCGGCTTCCTCGCCGCCTTTGCGATCATGCAGGCGACGCTGTGGCTGCTGCGCGGCGCGACGCCGCGCGCGAACGTGGCGCTCGCGCGCGCGCAGATCGTGACGGCGACCGCACTCGCGGCCGCCCACGGCGCGAACGATGCGCAGAAGACGATGGGCGTGATCGCCATGGGGCTGCTCTCGCTCGGCTTCACGCCGGTGTTCGTGGTGCCGTGGTGGGTCATCCTGCTGAGCGCCTCGGCCATCGCGCTGGGCACGGGGGTGGGGGGCTGGCGCATCATCCGCACGCTGGGCGCGGGCTTCTACCGCATCCACCCGATCCACGGATTCACCTCTCAGCTTGCCTCGGCGGCGATCGTTCTCGGGGCCTCGGCGGCGGGCGGGCCGGTGAGCACGACGCAGGTCGCAGCCATGAGCATCCTCGGCGCCGGGGCGGCCGAACGGAAATCCAGGGTGCGCTGGACCGTGCTCGACGAGATCCTCACGGCCTGGGTGCTGACGCTGCCGGCGGCGGCGCTGCTGGCGGCGCCGATCTACCATCTCGTGGAATTCCTGTTGCGGCGGGGAGGCTGATCATGGGCTGGTTCGACGGAAGGCTGAGGGATGACAGCAGGTTCATCACCATGCTGATCGCCCAGGCGGCGAAGTCCGTGGAGGGCATCCGCTACCTGGTCGCCACGCTCGAGGCGGTCGATGAGGACACGATCAAGGCGCTGCGCACGCTGGCCGAGGAGGCGAGCGAGCTGCGCCGCGTGCTCATCGACGAGCTGCACAAGACGTTCATCACGCCGCTCGACCGCGAGGACATCTTCAACCTGTCCCACTGCTTCGAGGATATGGTGACCTACGCGCTCACCACGATGGAGGAGATGAACATCCTCAGGGTGGATGCGGACGACTATGTGCGCCAGATGGTGCGGCTGGTGTGGGAGGAGGCCGAGCAGCTCGAGC
Source organism: Betaproteobacteria bacterium CG2_30_68_42 (assembly GCA_001872285.1). GTDB lineage: Bacteria > Pseudomonadota > Gammaproteobacteria > Burkholderiales > Rhodocyclaceae > CG2-30-68-42. Next base: position 57,013 of record MNXU01000077.1, on the reverse strand, counting down.
TCGCGATCCTGCGCCTGGCGAAGAACCCGCGGGTCGCCGGCGATCATGCGCACGAGGTGCGCAAGCTCGAACGCCGGGTGGAACGCCTGTACCGCGCCTCGATCAAGGATCTGTTCGCCAGCGCCACCGACCCGCAGCGCCTGCCCGGCCTGTTCTACCGGCGCGAGGTCTACCGCCACATCTCGAACATGTCGGATCGTGCCGACTCGGCCGCGAACGTGTTCGGGATGGTGGTGATGAAGCTCACCTGAACGATGCAGCGACGCACGCGGCGACCTGCACGGACGGGCGCGCCCACCTGCGCAATCCTGGCGGTGGTCGATGTCGAGAATGGGCCGGGTCGAGAATGTTGCGATATCGAGAATTGTCATCCCTGGACGGATCGAATATAGTGGACGCCGTCCACTGCGGGGCTCGCCCCGCGCATCAGGACTTCCGCCCGAATCGGGCTCTTCAGGGAGGTAATCGAAATGCATGTGATGCGCAGGATTCCACTGGCGATGGCCTTGTCCGCACTGGGATGCGGCGGGGCGCTCGCCGCCGACCCCACGACCCTCGACTGGTCCGCGGCGCCGAAGACCGAGCTCACGCTGTTCTACCCCGGTCAGGCGAGCCAGGAATGGATCTTCGGAGAGAATCACAAGAGCGGTGCCAAGGCGCTGCGCAAGGGTGAGGGCTGCCTCGAATGCCACGACGGCGAGGAAGAGGGTCTCGGCGAGACGATCGTGACCGGAAAGAAGCTCGAGCCCGGTCCGATCGCGGGAAAGCCCGGCTCGAAGAAGGTCAGCATCCAGGCGGCCTATGACAAAGAGTATTTCTACCTCAAGGCGAGCTGGCCGGCGAAGACGGCGGGCGCCTTCCACGAGTACCTCGTCTATCGCGGCGGCAAGTGGGACCGCTACGCCACCTACATCAATCATCCCTCCGTCAAGTCGGGCAAGGCGAAGGTCTCCTACGAGGACCGCTTCAACGTCATGCTGGGCGACGGCAAGGCCGTACCCGATTTCAACAACCAGGGCTGCTGGGTGACCTGCCACAACGACCTGCGGCACATGCCCAACGAGCCCACCGCGGCGGCACTCGACGCGCATCCGGTGCTCGGGAAGGCGGGCATGAAGAAGGATGAAAGCCTCAAATACCTTCGCGAGACGCGCACCGAGATCGGCCCGACCGGCGGCTGGGACAAGCTCAAGTCCAAGGCCGAGCTCGACGCCCTCTGGGAGCAGGGCGTGAAGCTGGATCTGTGGCAGTGGCGTGCGGCGCGTTCCGGCCCCGTGGATGCGGCGAGCGACGATCACGTGTTCCAGTCGCGCAATGCAGATGTGGGCAAGACCCCGTTCTTCAAGAACTGGGATGGCGCGAAGAAGCAGCCCAAGGTGATGTACGACCCGGCGAAGAACGGTGGCGCCGCGGCCCTTGCCGAGAGCCAGTTCCGCGACCTCAAGGCTCCGCGCCTCAAGGAAGACAACAGCATCGCCTACGACCCGAACCGCGCGTGGAAGGAAGGCGACCTGCTGCCGCGCTACGCCAACCGCAAACCTGCGGGCAGCGAGGCCGACGTGATGGCGAAGAGCGACTACGCGAACGGCATGTGGACCGTCTACTTCCGGCGCAAGCTCGCGACCGCCAACAAGGACGACGTGGCGCTCGTGCCGGGGCAGACGTTCCCGATCAGCTTCTCGCTGCACGATGACAACGTCACGACGCGCTACCACTATGTGAGCTTCCCGCTGAAGCTCACGCTGGGCGGCAAGGAAGGTCAGATCAAGGCGGTCGAACTGAAGTAACGCCCCACGCCCGATCGAGCCGCGCGGGACGCGAATGCCCACGCGGCTTTTTCACGCCCGCGCGATGCACGCGATTCGGCGGCGGGATCGCGTTCGTCCGCGCCCCGGCTCCGTCGCCGCGAGGAGGGGCCGCTCATGACGAATGCAAAACCGGTTGTCATTCCGCTGAACAAGCCGCTGCTGCGTGGCGCACGCCGCCCGCGCGTGGCGCTGGTGGGCCAAGCGCGCACGGGCAAGAGCACGATCTTCGAGGCTGCGGCGAGCGTCGCCGTGCGCCAGGAACGGCTGGCCGGTGAGCCCTCGACCTACGAGGAATGCGTGGTCGCGCTCGGGCTCGAGCAGATCTCGCTGGTCGATCTTCCGGCGATCGGTTCGCTGCACCGGCTGAGCGAAGCCGACCGGGTCGTGCTGATGTACCTGCTGTGGGGCGACCGCTGGCCCTCGATCGCCCGTCACGAGCCGCGCCAGCCGGAGGCGTCCTTCGCGCCGCCGGAGGTGCTCGTTCTGGTGGCGGACGCGGCCGCGCTCGAACGCGATCTCGAACTGGCGCTGGAGCTCTCGATGCTGGGCCGGCCGATGGTGATCGCGCTCAATCGCATGGACGAGGCGCGCGAAAAGGGGCTCTACTTCGACGTGCGCTCGCTCTCGGAAAAGCTCGGCGTACCGGTGGTGCCGACCGTGGCGCACATGGGCAAGGGCATCGCGGAGCTGTTCGCCGCCGCGCTGGAGGCGGCGCGCAGCAAGGCCTGCCCGCTGCCCCAGCCGCCGAGTCAGCACATCGCCGCGCGGCTTCATGGGCTCAATGCACTGGTTGCGCGCCCCGACGTCGAGGAGGCCTTCCGCGTGCCGCGGTCCCTGCTGGTGACGCAACTCGCGGAAAACGACGACTGGTTCCTGGGCGAGCTGGGGGCGCATTTCCCCGCTCTGCGGGAGGAAGCGATCGCCCTGCGTGCGCAGGCCGGGCAGGGGCTCCCCCGAGCGCTCTCCGACGAACTGCACGCGGATCGCAACCACCGCGCCGCCACCCTGTTCGAAAGCGTCACGCGGTCTGCGGCAGGCGAGCAGAAGGAAGGCTGGCGCGCTCTGCTGGATGCGCTCTTCCTGCACCCGCGCTGGGGCCTCGCCGGCAGTCTCGCCGTGTTCGCCCTCGTGCTGTTCATGGTGTTCGAGGTCAGCGCTCTGCTGGACGCGCTCACCTCGGCGCGGCTGGCGGCGTGGGTGCAGGGCTGGCAGCCGAGCTCCACCCTGGGTGTGGTCGCGCGTGCCGTGGCCGATGGCCTGATCGGCCTCGTCGGCATCGTCGTGCCCTACATGCTGCCGTTGGTGGTGCTGCTGGTCGCGCTGGAACACTCGGGCATCATGCACCGCGTGGCCTTCGTGGTGGATCGCGGTTTCCACCGCATCGGCCTGCATGGCGCGGTGGCCGTGCCCTTCCTGATCGGCCTGGGCTGCAATGTGCCCGCGATCTCGGCCGCAGCGGCCGCCGCCAGGGGGCGCGAACGCGTCATTGCGGCGCTGCTCATCACCTTCGTGCCGTGCTCGGCGCGCTCGGCGATCATCCTGGCGATCGGCGGCAAGTATCTCGGCGGGCTCGGCGTCTTCGCGGTCTTCGCAGCGACCTTGGTGGTGATCGCGGGCCTCGGCCGCCTGCTCGCCCGCCGCTATGCCGAAGCGCCGCCCGGTTTCGTCCTCGACATCCCGCCCTATGCGGCTCCGCGCTGGGCGCCGCTCGCCGCCGAGACCTGGGCACGAACGCGCGATATCGTCACCATCGTGCTGCCGCTGCTGGTGGCAGGCAGCGTCGTGCTGGCCCTGCTCGGCCACTGGGGCGCAGATGCGGCGATCAACACCCTGCTCACGCCGGTGACGCACTGGTGGCTGGGGCTTCCGGCGGTGCTCGGCGTGCCGATCCTGTTCGGGGTGCTGCGCAAGGAGCTCTCCCTGCTGATGGTGTTCCAGGCGCTGGGCACGCAGGACATCGCGCCGCTGCTCGACCGGACGCAGATCTTCACCTTCCTGCTGTTCCTCACCTTCTACGTTCCGTGCGTTTCCACCTTCGCGGTCATGGCGAAGACGATCGGCAGGCGCGAGGCGCTCGTCTCGGTGGCGCTGTCGGTCGGCATCGCGCTGGCGGTCGCCGGAGCGGTTCGCCTGCTCCTCGAGGTCCTGAAGCAGATCGTGTGAGTCGGCCTTCGCTGCGGCTGGGCTGATAGAATCGCCTGCGTCGGCGGTACGCGCACCGCCCCTCTGCCATACCGCTCATGCACAGCGCCGAGATCCGCGAGAAGTTCCTGAGGTTCTTCGAGTCCAGGGGCCACACCATCGTGGCCTCCAGTCCGCTCGTCCCGGCCAACGATCCGACCCTGCTGTTCGTCAATTCGGGGATGGTGCAGTTCAAGGACGTCTTCCTCGGGCGAGACAAGCGTCCCTACTCGCGCGCCACCAGCGCGCAGCGCTGCGTGCGCGCCGGGGGCAAGCACAACGACCTGGAGAACGTCGGCTACACCGCGCGCCATCACACCTTCTTCGAGATGCTGGGCAACTTCAGCTTCGGCGACTACTTCAAACGCGACGCCATCCGCCACGCCTGGGATCTGCTGACCGGCGTGTATCGGATCCCGCCGGGAAAGTTGTGGACGACCGTCTATCAGGAGGACGACGAGGCCTACGAGATCTGGACGCGCGAGATCGGGGTACCCGGCAGCCGCTGCATCCGCATCGGCGACAAGCCGGGCGGGGCCCGATACCACTCCGACAACTTCTGGCAGATGGCCGACACCGGCCCTTGCGGGCCGTGCAGCGAGATCTTCTACGACCACGGGCCGGGCGTGTGGGGCGGGCCGCCCGGCTCCCCGGAAGCCGACGGCGACCGCTACATCGAGGTGTGGAACCTGGTGTTCATGCAGTTCAACCGCGACGAGGCGGGCGTGCTGCATGCGCTGCCCAAGCCGAGCGTGGATACCGGCATGGGACTGGAGCGCATCGCGGCGGTGCTCCAGGGCGTGCACTCGAACTACGACATCGACGTCTTCCGGGACCTCATCCGGGCGGCAGCGCGCGAGACGGGCGCGACCGATCTCTCGGACAACTCGCTCAAGGTCATCGCCGATCACATCCGCGCCTGCGCCTTCCTGGCGGTGGATGGCGTCGTCCCCGGGGCCGACGGCCGCGGCTACGTGCTGCGCAGGATCATCCGCCGCGCGATCCGCCACGGCTACAAGCTCGGCCAGAAAGGCATCTTCTTCCACCGGCTGGTGGATGATCTGTGCGCGGCGATGGGCGCGGCCTATCCCGAGCTGCCGCGCGAGGCCGCGCGAGTGCGCGACGTCCTGCGCGAGGAGGAGGAGCGCTTCGCGGAGACCCTCGCGCACGGGATGGAGCTGCTCGAGGAGGCGCTCGAATCCGAGGACCGGATGCTCGACGGCGAGACGCTCTTCAAGCTCTACGACACCTACGGCTTCCCGCTCGATCTCACCGCGGACATCGCCCGCGAGCGCGGTTTCAAGGTCGATTCAGACGGCTTCGAGCGCGCGATGGAGCGCCAGCGCAGCCAGGCCCGCGCCCATTCGCAGTTCCGCATGAAGGGCAGCGTCGAATATGAAGGTGTCAGGACCGTTTTCCTCGGCTACGACACCCTCGCCGCCGAGGCGACCGTGGTGGCGGCCTACCGCGACGGCGCCGCGGTCGACGCGCTCGCGGCGGGCGAGAACGGGATCGTGGTGCTGGACCGCACGCCGTTCTACGCCGAGTCCGGCGGCCAGGTCGGCGACCGCGGCGAGCTCTCGGGCGGCGCGGTGTGCTCGACGCTGTTCGAGGTTCGGGACACGCAGAAGCTGCAGGCCGACGTGTTCGGCCATTTCGGCGTGGTGAAGACGGGCGAGGTGCGCGTGGGCGCAAGGCTCGCCGCGCGGGTGGATGCGGGCGGGCGGGAAGCGACGGCTTTCAACCACTCCGCCACCCACCTGATGCATGCCGCGCTGCGCAAGGTGCTCGGAACCCATGTTCAGCAGAAGGGCTCGTTGGTCGATGGGAGCCGCACGCGCTTCGACTTTTCCCAGCCGCGGCCGCTGACGCCGGCCGAGATCGCCGAGGTCGAGGCGCTGGTCAATCGCGAGATCCGGCGCAATTCGGAGGTCGCCTGCCGGATCATGCCGTATGACGAAGCGGTGAAGTCCGGGGCGATGGCGCTGTTCGGGGAGAAGTACGGCGACGAGGTGCGGGTGATCCGCATGGGCGAGTTCTCGACGGAGCTGTGCGGCGGCACTCACGTCCGGCGCAGCGGCGACATCGGCCTGTTCAGGATCGTGGCCGAATCGGGGGTGGCTGCGGGCATCCGGCGCATCGAGGCGGTGACCGGCGAGGGCGCGCTGGCGAGCGTCCGGCAGCAGCAGGAGAGCCTCGCGAGCATCGCGGGCGAGCTCCACGTGCAGCCCGAGGAGGCCGCCGCACGCGTGCGCCAGGTGCTGGAGAACGCGCGTGCGCTGGAGAAGGAACTCGCGCGCCTGCAGTCGAAACTGGCGGCGGACCGGGGCGAGGAACTCGCCGCGCAGGCGGTCGAGGTGAGGGGTGCGCACGTGCTCGCCGCCCGGCTCGAAGGTGCCGATCCGAAGGCGCTGCGCGAGGCGATGGACCGGCTCAAGGACCGGCTGGCGCCGGCGGTCATCGTGCTCGGCGCGGTGCGCGACGGCAAGGTGGCGCTGGTGGCCGGCGTGACGGCGGATCTGACCGCGCGCATCCGCGCCGGCGAGCTCGCTGATTTCGTCGCCCGCCAGGTTGGCGGCAAGGGCGGCGGCCGGCCCGACATGGCAATGGCCGGCGGCAGTCGGCCCGAGGGCCTGGCTGCGGCGCTTTCCTCCGTGAGGGGGTGGGCGGAGCACCGGCTCTGAGCCGCGGCAGGCGAAGACGGGGGCGGGCGATGACGAATCCGGCGAGATGAGCGCGTGTGACGATTCTCCCCCGCCCGGCGCGCGCAGCGGCCCCGGCATCGCCCAGATCGGGCCGTTCGATGCGGCTGCCTTCGAGCGCGCGGTGACCGATCTGCTGCGCGCCTGCGGGATCGCGCCCGACACCGTTCATACCGGGAAGACCGCGCGGCGCGTGCGCGAGCTGTGGGAGCGGCGTCTGCTCGGCGGCTACGCGCTCGATCCGGCCGAGGCGCTCGGCGAGGGCTTCGAGGATGCGTGCGCCGACATGGTGGTGGTGCGCGGCATCGCCATCCACGGGGTATGCCCTCATCATCTGGTGCCGTTCCGCGGCGAGGCGCATGTGGCCTATGTTCCGGGAGGTCGTCTGCACGGCTTCGGTCGCATCGCGCGCATGGTAGACGCGATCGGCCACCGCTTCACCTATCAGGAATGGCTCACGCGCGACATCGCGGACGCGCTGGTGACCCACGGGCGCGCCTTGGGTGCGGCCTGCGTGATCGAAGCCGAGCAGCTCTGCCTGCTGCTGGGCGAAGACCGGCGCGGCGACGAGCGGGTGGTGACCCAGGCCTGGTCGGGCTGCTTCGCGACGGACGCCCAGCTTCGCAACGAGTTCCTGCATGCGCTCGCCTGAGGAAATGAGGAAATGGGGTCAGACACGATATCCGCATGGAGGAAATGGGGTCAGACACGATATCCGCATGACAACCGCAGAACCCACATCCTTCGTTGGAGGCGGATATCGTGTCTGACCCCATTTCCTTTCGCATTTCCCGCACGAAATCAGTCGAGCGCGTGCCGGATTATTGTGCGAGAATGCGCGCACGACACGCTTCAAGAGACAAGTTGCAGGTGCAAACCAGCCGTTTCGTTCTTGATGTCGGGCCGTACGGGCATTTCGCCCAGACAACCTTCAACAGGATACGACAATGGCAACTGGTACGGTAAAGTGGTTCAACGACGCCAAGGGTTTCGGATTCATCACCCCTGACGATGGCGGCGAAGACCTGTTCGCGCATTTCTCGGCGATTCAGGGCAGCGGATTCAAGACGCTCAAGGAGGCGCAGAAGGTCTCCTTCGATGTGACGACCGGCCCCAAGGGCAAGCAGGCGTCGAACATCCAGCCGGCGTAACGGATTTCCGAAACTCGAAGGCCAAGGCCCGCAATCCTTCCGGGGGTTGCGGGCCTTCGACTGTCCGGCTCCCGGGTTCGGCTAGAACGGCAGCGCGAGCCCGGGGCGGGCGGCGGCGAGCACGCGCCTGAAGACCTGCTGGATGCGTGCGAGCGCCTCTGGGGTGTCGCCTTCGAAGCGCAGCACCACCACCGGGGTGGTGTTCGAGGGGCGCGCCAGGCCGAAGCCGTCGGCATATTCCACCCGGATGCCGTCGAGGGTGAAGATCTCGCGCGCGCCTTCGAAGCGCGCGGTCTTCTTCAGTTCCTCGATGAGCGCGAAGGGCTCGCCTTCATTCATCTTCAGGTTCAGCTCCGGAGTGCTGACCGAGCTCGGAAGCTCGCTCAGCACCGCGCCGGCATCGGGGCTGCGCGAGAGGATCTCGAGCAGGCGTGCCGCGGCATACATGCCGTCGTCGAAGCCGTACCAGCGCTCCTTGAAGAAGACGTGTCCGCTCATCTCGCCTGCGAGCGGCGCACCGGTCTCGCGCAGCTTCGCCTTGATCAGCGCATGCCCCGTGTTCCACATCAGCGGAACGCCGCCATGGCTGCGGATCCACACGGCCAGGTTTCGCGTGCATTTGACGTCGTAGATGATCTGCGCGCCCGGATTGCGCGAGAGCACGTCGGAGGCGAACAGCATGAGCTGGCGGTCGGGATAGATGATCTCGCCCGCGCGCGTGACCACGCCCAGCCGGTCGCCGTCGCCGTCGAAGGCGAGTCCGAGTTCGGCGCCGGTCGCGGCCACCGTGCGGATGAGGTCGGCGAGATTCTCCGGCTTCGACGGATCGGGATGATGGTTGGGGAAGCGGCCGTCGACCTCGCAGTAGAGCTCGCGCACTTCGCAGCCGAGCTCGCGCAACAGACGGGGCGCCAGGTCGCCAGCCACGCCGTTGCCGCAATCGACCACCAGTTTCATCGGGCGGGCGAGCCGCACGTCGGAGACGATGCGGCGAACATAGGCCTCGCGCACGTCCGCCTGCGTGAGGCCACCCGCACCGTGGGCGAGGTCGCCGCGTTCGATGCGAGCGCGGACGGCCTGGATCGCGGCGCCCGCGAGGGTCTCGCCGGCGAGCACCATCTTGAGGCCGTTGTAGTCGGGCGGATTGTGGCTGCCGGTGACGCTCACGCAGCTTCCGGTTTCGAGATGGAAGGCGGCGAAATAGCTGACCGGCGTGGCCACCGCCCCGATGTCGATGACATCGATGCCGGCGGCGCGGATGCCGTCCGCGAGCGCCGAGGCGAGCTCCGGACCCGACAGACGGCCGTCGCGCCCGACTGCGATCGCGCGGCCGCCGCGCGCTCGCGCTTCCGAGCCGAGCGCGTGTCCGATCGCTTCGACGGCCTCGGGCGTGAGCGTCCTGCCGACGATGCCGCGGATGTCGTAGGCCTTGAAGATCTCCGCTGCGAGTGGCTGCATAAAACCTCCTCCGGGCGGATTATGCCATGGGGAATCCGCCGAAGAAGGCGAGCAGCCGTCGCGGAAGCCAGTCGTGCGTGCCGGGAAACGGGCCGCTGACGAAGCCGACGTGGCCGCCATCCTCCGTGCATTCGAGCCGCACCGCGCGTGGAAGCTCGCCGGCCGGGGGCAGCGCGGAAGCGGGCAGGAATGGATCGTTGCGCGCGTGGATCATCAGGGTGGGCACGCGGATGCCGGCGATCCAGGGCCGCGCGGCTGCGCGTGCATAGTAGTCGGCGGCGTCGCGAAAGCCGTGCAGGCGCGCGGTGACGGTGTCGTCGAACTCGCGCAGGCTGCGCGCGGCGAGCACCGCCTCGGGCGCGTAGAGGCCGGGAAAGCGGCCGAGCTTCGCGAGGGCGGTGGGCTTGAGCGTGCGCAGGAAGTTGCGGGCATAGACGCGCCCGAAGCCGCGCTCCAGCGAACGCGCGGCGGCCGCGAGATCCACCGGCGCGCACACCGTGCCCGCCGCCTCGAGGACGCCGCACGCCTTGCTGCCGCGCATGCCGAGCCACTTCAGCAGCGCATTGCCGCCGAGCGACACGCCGGCGGCATAGAGGGCGCCGCGCTGCGCGGCGCGCAGCCGCCGCAGGATCCAGTCGATCTCCTCGTCGTCGCCGGAGTGGTAGGCGCGCGCGAGCCGGTTCGGCTCCCCCGAGCAGCCGCGAAAATGCACCACCACGCCGTTCCAGCCGCGGCGCGCGACCGCATGCATGAGTGCCGCGGCGTAGTGGCTGCGGGAGTTGCCCTCGAGGCCGTGGAACAGCACGACCAGCGGGGCGCCGGGCCGCGGCGCGATCCAGTCGGTGTCGACGAAGTCGCCGTCGGGCGTCTCCCAGCGGCTGCGCCGGTAGGCGGGCGGGCGCGGCGTGATGAGCTTCGCATACACGGTCTGTGCGTGGCCGCCGGGCAGCCAGCGCGGCGCCCGGTAGGGCGGGCAGGAAGCGTCCATGCCGCTCAGTGCAGCGTGCGCTGGGACGGCACCACGACCTCGGGTCCGGACGGGGCGGGGGAAGCGTGGTGGGAGAGCATCCGCCAGCCGGTCGCGGTGCGCAGGTAGATGTTGGTGGCGATCACCGGCACGCGCAGCGCGCCCTCGCCGGCGACCACGATGTTTTCGAGCACGCTATGGACGGCAACCAGCGGGCCTTGCAGGCGCAGCGCTTCCGACAGGCGGATCTTCAGCCGCGGCCCGCCGGTGAAGGTGACCCGCCAGCCTTCGCGCACGCGCGCGAAGCCCGACAGCCGCGGCCCGCCCGGGTGCACGCAGACGATCTCCTCGTCCTCAGCCCACACCGACATCATCGCGTCGAGGTCGGCGCGCTCGATCGCGTCGTAGAAGGCGGACTCTGCGTCCTGCGGCGTGGGGAAGAAGGGCTTGTGTCCCGGCATCGTCTGGGCTCGCGCCGCGGGGCTACCCATGCCGCCGGCGGACCGCGAAGGGACCGGGCGGGACGAACGGCTGCCCGGCGGGGAACCTGCTGCGGAATCTCATCGCGGACGATTGCCGGGCCGCTCGGGCCGTTGCCGTGCATGCGCTGTCACGCGCACAATCGTCGCACGCGGGCATTCCGTCCGCAAGACCCCGGAGACCGCGAGGCGGGCGGGGCAGCGCAATTCGGTGAGTGATCGGGACCCGGCAAAGCCCATGTACTACGGAGAACGGCTCAACGCCTGGACGCATCTCGCCGGCGCCGTGCTGGCGCTCGCCGGCGCGATCGTGCTCGTTGTGCTCGCGGCTTCACGAGGCGATGCGTGGAAGATCGTCAGCGTGTCGATCTACGGCGCGACGCTGGTGCTCCTCTACAGTTTTTCCGTGCTCTATCACAGCCTGCGCGGGCGCGCCAAGAACATCCTGCGCGAGCTGGACCATCATGGCATCTATCTGCTCATCGCCGGCAGTTACACGCCGTTCTGCCTGGTCACGCTGCGCGGTGCCTGGGGCTGGTCGCTGTTCGGGGTGGTCTGGGGGCTCGCGCTGCTCGGCTCCATGCAGGAGCTGCGGCCGAGGAACGATGCGCGCATCCTCTCGGTCGCGATCTACGTCGTGATGGGCTGGGTGGCGCTGGTGGCCCTCGTTCCGCTGCTGCGCGCGCTGGGTTCGGAGGGCTTCGCCTGGGTCGCGGCGGGCGGCGTGCTGTATACCGTGGGCATCGTTTTCTATGCCCTCGATACGCGCCTTCCCCATGCACACGGCATCTGGCACCTGTTCGTGATCGCGGGCAGCGCCGCGCATTACGTCGCGATCCTGTGTTACGTCCTGTAGGCGCCCCGCCCTCGGCCGCCCGATCGGCCGGCCGCGGCAAACGACGGGTCGCTTGCTTTCGACGCGACACGAGAGGCGGAACGAAAACGGTCATGCTTGACGTTCGTGCCGCCCGAGAAGGCATGGGCGCGTTCGCGGACGCCTGGAACTCCGGCAAGGGCCGGCGGTCAGCGCGTATCGGCTTCGCGACCCCGGAACTCCTTTGGAAAGTACTCTCCGCCAAGCGGTGGGAGCTCTTGAAGGTCCTCTGTGGTGCCGGTCCCGTTTCCATGCGCGAAGCGGCGCGTCGCGTCGAACGCGATGGGAAGGCAGTGCGCAGCGACGTCACGGCTCTCCAGTCCGTGGGGCTGCTGAATCGCACGGAGACGGGAAGCATCGAATTCGCATACGAGGCCGCAAGAGTCGAATTCCTTCTTCAGGCCGTGTAATGCGCCTGGTGCTGGATCGGGGCCGAACTCATGCGCATCGACACGAACCGCAGGGTCGTTCTCGATCCGATGTTCGCCGCTTTGGCGCCGCGCCCGGTTCGCTTCGCGGTCGCCCGATTCATGACTGCTCTGCGCCCGAGTCGTCTCGCTGCTTGCGCTGGTTACGCACACTGGAGGTGCCGTCAGCCGGGCGGATACGGCTCCCCGCTCTCACACCGCTCTACGGTTCGCACGCACCAAGCTGGGCATGCGAGGACCGCGTGACGCACCAAGTTGGGTGCGGCCGCGCCGGTGGATCGCGTCGCGCGTCGCCCGGCCGCCGAACCGCGCACCGATTCATGCGTGCTGCCGACACTCGCGAGCCGGCGCAGACCGCCGCAGGAAAATGCGGCGTGGCACGCTTCTCGCTAGATCCCTCCTGTCACCCGGACGAGGAGCGGAAGGGGACAGTCGACAACTTTCCAGAAGAGGTAATCGCATGAAACGCAGAACCGCAATCAAGGTGATGGCCGCCTCCGTCACGCTGGCCGCGACCGGAGCGGCGGTATTTCCCGCATACGCTGCGGAAACCATCAAGGTGGGCATCCTGCATTCGCTCTCCGGCACCATGGCCATCTCCGAGACCGCATTGAAGGAGACCGCATTGATGACCATCGCGGAAATCAATGCCAAGGGCGGGGTCATGGGCAAGAAGCTGGAGCCGGTGGTCGTCGACCCGGCGTCCAACTGGCCACTGTTCGCGGAGAAGGCGCGCCAGCTCCTCAGCCAGGACAAAGTCGCGGTGGTGTTCGGCTGCTGGACTTCCGTCTCGCGCAAGTCGGTCAATCCGGTGTTCAAGGAGCTGAACGGCCTGCTGTTCTACCCGGTGCAGTACGAAGGCGAGGAACTGGAGAAGAACGTGTTCTACACCGGCGCCGCGCCCAACCAGCAGGCCATTCCCGCCGTCGAGTATCTGATGAGCAAGGACGGTGGTTCCGCCAAACGCTGGGTGCTGCTTGGCACCGACTATGTCTATCCGCGCACCACCAACAAGATCCTGCGCGCCTTTCTCAAGTCGAAGGGCGTGACCGAGGCCGACATCATGGAGGACTACACGCCTTTCGGCCACAGCGACTATCAGACCATCATCGCCAGGATCAAGCGGTTCGCCTCCGCGGGCAAGAAGACCGCCGTCATCTCGACGATCAACGGCGATTCCAACGTTCCGTTCTACAAGGAACTGGGCAATGCCGGCCTGAAGGCGACCGATGTTCCGGTGGTGGCGTTCTCGGTGGGCGAGGAAGAGCTGCGGGGCGTCGATACCAAGCCGCTGGTTGGCCACCTGGCCGCGTGGAACTACTTCATGTCGCTGAAGAACGGCGAGAACGCCCGGTTCATCAAGATGTACAAGGACTGGGCGAAGAAGCAGAAGCTTCCGAACGCCGACAAGGTCGTGACCAACGATCCGATGGAAGCCACCTACATCGGCATCCACATGTGGAAGCAGGCGGTGGAGAAGGCCAAGAGCACCGAGGTGAACAAGGTGGTCGCCGCCATGGCTGGCCAGACCTTCAAGGCGCCGTCCGGCTTCGTGGCCAGGATGGACGAGAAGAATCACCATCTGCACAAGCCGGTGTTCATCGGCGAAGTGAAGGCCGACGGCCAGTTCAACGTCGTGTGGAAGACCAAGGGCCCGATCAAGGCGGCGCCCTGGAGCCCGTATATCCCGGGCAACGACAAGAAGAAGGACGAGCCGCAAGCATGAGGTGAACGGCCACCGGCGGGAGTCTCCCTGCCCCAGGGGGGCTCCCGCGGCCGCATGGACCCATGAGAGCCGTCGCGTTGCTGCTGTGGCTGGCGGTAGTGCCCGCCTACGCCGCCCTCGATCCGGCCGTCGTGCAACGGCTTGCCGCCGAGGATTCCGACGACCGGCTCGCCGCCATTGCGCTGCTCGCCGAGAGCGGCGACAAGCAGGCGGAGAAGCTGTTGCGCGCCATGGCCGAGGAGGGCCTCTACGTCGCCGGCGACACGCTGTTCTACAAGGAAGGCGACAAGGTCATCGATGCGGGCAGCGGCGCGACGCTCGCAGCCGAGCCGGACGGTGCGGAAGGCGTGGTCATCAACAACCGCATCCGTGGCGAACTGGTTAACGTCCTCGCGGCTTTCAGGCTCATGGACGCCGATCCGGCAGTGCGCCTGGAAGCCGCCGGCGCATTGCGGGCCAGCGCGAGCGCGCGAGTGGTGCCGTTGCTGGAGAAAGCCCTGGCCGCCGAAACCATCGAACCCATCCGCCAGGTCCTGACCCTGGCGCTCGCGCAGGCGAGCCTGCAATCGGAAGATCCGGGAAAACGGCTGGGCGCGGTGAAGGCGCTGGCACAGAGCGGAAATCCGACGACCAGGGCCCTTCTGCTCGGCCTGCTCGCGCAGGAGAGGGACGCCGCGGTGCGCACGGCCGCGAGTCGATCCCTCAAGCGCGTCGAGGCGCATCTGTCCCGCGCCGAGAATCTGGCGCGGGTCTTCACCGGAATTTCCCTGGGCAGCATCCTGCTGCTGGCCGCGTTGGGCCTCGCCGTAACCTACGGCGTAATGGGCGTCATTAACATGGCCCACGGGGAATTCCTCATGATTGGCGCATATTCCACCTTCGCGGTGCAGGGCCTGTTCCGCGCCCATGCGCCGAATTGGCTGGATGCTTACGTGTTCGCGGCGATCCCCGTGGCCTTCATGGCCGCCGCCCTGGTGGGCATGGCGCTGGAGCGCGTCGTGATCCGGCATCTCTACGGCCGATCGCTGGAGACCCTGCTCGCCACATGGGGCATCAGCCTGATGCTGATCCAGGGCGCGCGGTCCCTGTTCGGTCCTCAGAACGTCGAAGTCGCCAATCCCTCGTGGATGTCCGGCGGCGTGGAAGTCTTCGCCGGCGCCGTGCTGCCGTGGAACCGCATCGCCATCGTCGCCTTCTCGACCGTCGTGCTGGCGCTGATGTGGGCGGTCCTCAACCGGACCCGCCTCGGCCTCTTCGTGCGCGCCGTCACCCAGAACCGGCCCATGGCGGGCTGCGTCGGCGTGCCGACCGGCCGGGTCGACACCCTGGCGTTCGGTCTCGGCGCGGGCATCGCGGGTCTGGGTGGCGTGGCGCTGTCCCAGATCGGCAATGTCGGCCCCGACATGGGGCAGGGCTACATCGTCGACTCGTTCATGGTGGTGGTGCTCGGCGGTGTCGGCCAGCTTGCCGGCGCAGTCTGGGCCGCGCTCGGCCTCGGTGTCGTCACCAAGTTTCTCGAGGGCTGGACCGGGGCGGTGATCGCCAAGATCGTCGTGCTGGTGTTCATCATCGTCTTCATCCAGAAGCGCCCGCAGGGCCTGTTCGCCCTCAAGGGCCGGTCGCTGGAAAACTGAGATGCGCACGTCCCTGACTGTGCGCATCTGCCGCAGCATCGGAGCGAAGGGCGGGATCGCGCTCGGCGTCTTCGTGCTGCTGCTGCCCTTGGCGGCGGCTCTGCACCTCGTGGTGCCGCCGGCGAGCCCGTTCCACCTTTCGACCTACGCCATCAGCGTCGGCGGCAAGATCATGTGCTACGCGATCGTGGCGGTGGCGATGGATCTCGTCTGGGGTTATGCCGGCATCCTGTCCCTGGGCCACGGCCTGTTCTTCGCCCTCGGCGGTTATGCTTTCGGAATGTACCTGATGCGCCAGATCGGGCGCGACGGATCCTACCGCAGCGACCTGCCGGACTTCATGGTCTTCCTCGACTGGAAGGAGCTGCCCTGGTACTGGACGGGCAGCGACAACTTCCTGTGGGCGCTGCTGCTGGTGCTGGTCGTGCCGGCGCTGGTTGCCTTCCTGTTCGGCTTCTTCGCCTTCCGCTCGCGCATCAAGGGTGTGTATTTTTCCATCGTTACCCAGGCCATGACCTTCGCCGCAATGCTCCTGTTCTTCCGCAACGAGACCGGGTTCGGCGGCAACAACGGCTTCACGGATTTCAAGCGCATCCTCGGTCATTCCATCACTGCGCCGGAGATGCGCGTGACGCTGTTCGCCCTTTCGGCGCTGGTGCTCGCGGCGACGCTGGTGCTCGGACGTACCCTCGTCACCTCGCGCTTCGGGCGGGTGTTGTCGGCGATCCGCGACGCCGAGAGCCGGGTCATGTT
This sequence comes from Betaproteobacteria bacterium CG2_30_68_42, assembly GCA_001872285.1. Taxonomy (GTDB): domain Bacteria; phylum Pseudomonadota; class Gammaproteobacteria; order Burkholderiales; family Rhodocyclaceae; genus CG2-30-68-42. Next base: position 40,852 of record MNXU01000077.1, on the reverse strand, counting down.
CATCGGCTATAACCCGCTCTGGTACAAGCTCTTCATCTGGACCCTGTCGGCGCTGCTGTGCGCGATCGCCGGCGCACTCTACGTGCCGCAGGTCGGCATCATCAATCCGGGCGAGATGAGCCCGGCAGCGTCGATCGAGATCGCCATCTGGGTCGCCGTGGGCGGCCGCGGCACGCTGGTGGGCGCGGTGCTGGGAGCGGTCCTCGTCAACCTGGCGAAGAGCTGGTTTACCGTAGCCTTCCCCGAGTACTGGCTGTTCTTCCTCGGCTTCCTCTTCATCACCGTCACGCTCTACCTGCCCGGCGGCGTCGTGGGGCTGTGGCGCCGCCTGCACGGAGGCAAGGAAATTCGGTCATGAAAAGACAATCTCTTTCAACGCAGAGACCGCAGAGACGCAGAGATCGCAGAGAAAGGCTTTGTTATGAAAGTGCCAGTCTTTTCTGCGCGTGCTCTGCGTCTGTGCGTCCTCTGCGCCGAGAGCGGTCAGGAATTCAGTCGTGAAGCTGCGCGAGCTGCTCATTCCACCGATCTTCGGCATCGCGCCGCCCGGCCTGGTGATGCCGCCGCCGGAGCTGAGGGCCAGGCTGGAGGAAAGGCAGAGGAACCGCGACCGCGCATCCACCGGCCTCGCCCACCGGGTCAAGCCGGGGGAGGTGGACCTCTCGCACGGGGTCATCCTCTATCTCGACGACATCACCGTCAGCTTCGACGGCTTCAAGGCGCTGAACAAGCTGTCGCTGGCCATCGACTCCGGCGAACTGCGCAGCATCATCGGTCCCAATGGCGCAGGCAAGACGACCCTCATGGACGTCATCACCGGCAAGACGCGACCGGATTCCGGTCACGCATTTTTCGGCCAGACGCTCGATCTCACCCGGCTGACCGAGCCCGAGATCGCAATTGCAGGAATCGGCCGCAAGTTCCAGAAGCCGACGGTCTTCGAACATCACACCGTGTTCGAGAACCTCGAACTGGCGATGAAAGCCGACAAGCGAGTGCGCCGCAGCCTGCTGGCGGAACTCGGAGCCGAGGCGCGCGAGCGCATCGCGGAGACGCTTCGCCTCGTCCGTCTGGATTCCGAGGGCGGGCGCGAGGCGGGGCTGCTCTCGCACGGGCAGAAGCAGTGGCTGGAGATCGGCATGCTGCTCGTGCAGGAGCCGAAGCTGCTGCTGCTGGACGAACCGGTCGCGGGAATGACCGACGAGGAAACCGAGCGGACCGCGGAGCTGCTCAAGTCGCTGGCAGGCAAGCATTCGCTGGTGGTGGTCGAGCACGACATGGCCTTCATCCGGCAGCTCGGCGGCAAGGTGACGGTGCTGCACGAGGGCAGTGTGATCGCCGAGGGCGACATGCAAACACTGCAGGGCGACCCGCGCGTGATCGAGGTATACCTTGGACGCTGAACTGCGAAAGCATTTACCACCAAGACACCAAGGACACGAAGATGCACCAGGAGAACCGAAGCAAAGGTCTGGTTTGGTTGTCTTGGGGTCGCTTGGTGCTCTTGGTGCCCTGGTGGTGAGAGGTTTCCCATGTTGAAGGTCGAAGGTCTGAACCAGTACTACGGCGGCAGCCACATCCTGCGCAACCTCGCCTTCGATGCGCCCGCCGGCAAGGTCACGGCACTTTTGGGTCGCAACGGTGTCGGCAAGACGACGTTGCTGAAATGCCTGATGGGCGTGTTGCCCGCGGCTTCCGGCACGATTCATTTCGGCCGGCGCGACCTGACCCGCTTGCGGCCCCATGAGCGCGCCTGCGCCGGCATCGGCTATGTGCCGCAGGGACGCGAGATTTTTCCGCGCCTGACGGTCCTGGAAAACCTGCAAATGGGGCTGGCGACACGCCCGCGCGGAGCCGAAGTGCCGCGACGCATCTTCGAGATGTTCCCGGTACTCGGGCAGATGCTGCGCCGGCGCGGCGGCGATCTCTCCGGCGGCCAGCAGCAGCAACTGGCGATCGGCCGCGCCCTGGCCATGGAGCCGGAGCTGCTGATCCTCGACGAGCCGACCGAAGGCATCCAGCCTTCGATCATCAAGGACATCGAGCGGGCGATCCGTGCGCTGGCCGCGTCGGGCGAGATGGCCATCCTGCTGGTCGAACAGTACTACGACTTCGCGCGCTCGCTGGCCGATGACTACCTGGTCATGGAACGCGGCGAGATCGTCAAACGCGGTGCGGGCGCAGACATGGAGAGCGACGGCGTGCGCGGACTGCTTTCGGTATGATGCTTCGATGCAGCGTGACCCCGTCTGCGAGCAAGGCTGGCATGCCAGCCTCGATCTGCGCTTCGAACGGCGCGAGGCGGCCACCATCCTGGCGCAGCGCGATCATCGTGGTCCGCTGCGGGTGCAGAAGGCCTTGTATCCGGAGGGCGTAGCCGTATGCCATGCCATCGTGCTGCATCCGCCGTCGGGCATCGCAGGCGGCGACCGGCTGGAGATCGCTGTGACGGCTGGCGACGGTGCCCACGCGCTGCTGACCACGCCCGGCGCCGCCAAGTGGTATCGCTCTGCCGGTCCGTGGGCGATGCAGTCGTTGGATTTCGAGGCTGGAGCGGGTGCCGCACTGGAATGGTTGCCGCAGGAGGCCATCGTGTTTGACGGCGGCCGCGCCGCGATGCGCAGTGCCATCCGCCTCGCGGCGCAGGCGCGCTACCTCGGCTGGGAGGTGGTCTGCCTGGGGCGCCGCGCCGCGAATGAGCGCTTCGCGAACGGCGAGCTGCGATTCACGACGCGCATCGAGCAGGCCGGGAAACTCCTGTGGATCGAACAGGGCCGGCTCCCCGGCGGATCGCCGCTGCTGGCCTCGCCGGTCGGACTGGCGGGGTTCAGTGTTTTCGGCACCCTGCTCGCGGCCGGCGGGCGCATCGCGCCGGCACTGCTGGCCGCCTGCCGGGAAATCGTCCCCCGGGAACCCCTTGCGCAGCGTGGCCTGACCGTGCTGCCGCGGCTGCTGGTGGCGCGTTACCTCGGCCATTCGTCGGAGGCCGCGCGCGACTGGTTCGTGGGGCTGTGGCATCTGCTCAGGCCGGCACTGCTCGGCCGCGAGGCTCGGCTCCCGCGCATCTGGAGCACGTAGGGAGACAGCATGGAACTCACACCCCGGGAAAAGGACAAGCTGCTCATCTTCACTGCGGCATTGCTCGCCGAGCGGCGCCGCGCGCGCGGTCTCAAACTGAATCATCCCGAAGCGGTCGCCTACATCGCTGCGGCGGTCATGGAGGGTGCCCGCGACGGTCGCACCGTGGCCGAGCTGATGAGCGCCGGAACCCGCCTTCTGAAACGCGACGAAGTCATGGAAGGCGTGCCCGAGATGATCCCCGAGATCCAGGTCGAAGCCACCTTTCCGGACGGAACGAAACTCGTCACCGTGCACCATCCGATCGTGTAACCATGCCCCTGTCACAGCACGAGTTCCTCAGCCTGGGCCCGGACGGCTTCCATCGCATCGCCTATACGGAATGGGGCGAAGCGACGAATCCCCACGTCGCCCTCTGCGTTCACGGACTGTCGCGCAACAGTCGGGATTTCGACCGCCTCGCCGCTGGGCTTGAAGCCGACTGCCGGGTGGTCTGCATGGATGTCGTCGGCCGCGGCGACAGCGACTGGCTCGAAGACAAATCCGGTTACAGCTTTCCCACCTATCTGGGCGATGCGGCGGCATTGATCGCGCGTGTCACGACGCCGCTCCGCGACGGGCTGCTGGACAGTCTGCAGGCGCGTTTGCTCGGTCGCCGGCGGACGAGCGCGAAGCTCGACTGGATCGGCACCTCCATGGGCGGGCTGATCGGCATGCTGCTCGCCGCCAAAGCGGGCTCGCCGATACGCCGCCTGGTCATGAACGACGTCGGTCCGTTCGTGCCCTGGCATTCTCTGCTCCGGCTCAAGGGGCGCGTCGGTGGCGACACACGCTTCGAGTCACTCTTCGCGGTGGAGCACTACCTGCGCGAAGCCTGTGCCAGCTTCGGCCGGCTCGATGACGCCTACTGGCAGCATCTCGCCCGGCACAGCGTGCGACAGCAGGAGGACGGATGCTACCGCCTGTGCTACGACCCGGCCATCAGTCGCGGCTTGCCGGTGCACCTCGATCCGGAGCTGCCGATCGGACCGGAGTTCCTGCGCGGCATCGATCTGTGGAGCGTCTGGGCGGCGGTGCGCTGTCCGGTACTGGTGCTGCGCGGCGCGGACTCCGAAGTGTTGCCGCCGGAAACGGTGGAGCAAATGCAGCGGCGCACTCCCGGAGTGAAAGTCGTCGAGTTCGCCGGCGTCGGGCACGCACCGTCTCTCGCCGTGGCCGACCAGATCGCGGCGGTGCGGGATTTCCTGATCGCGGCGGACGCAGAGGAACAAACATCGCCAGTGGAGATGACGGATGATTCCAGGTGAAATTCTCGCGGCGGCGGGTGAAATCGAACTCAATGCCGGACGCGCCACCGTGACGCTGTCGGTCGCCAACCGCGGCGACCGGCCGATCCAGGTGGGGTCCCACTACCACTTCTTCGAGACCAACGAAGCGCTCGGCTTCGAACGCGAACGGGCGCGAGGCTACCGTCTCGACATCGCCGCCGGAACTGCCGTGCGCTTCGAGCCGGGGCAGACGCGCACGGTGCGGCTGGTGGCACTGGGTGGCGAGCGCAAGGTGTATGGCTTCCGGGGCCGGGTGATGGGGAAACTGGAATGAGGATCACGCGACAGGCCTATGCCGAAATGTTCGGCCCGACCGCCGGCGACCGCGTGCGGCTCGCCGACACCGAGCTGTGGATCGAGGTGGAGCGGGACTACGCGACCCATGGCGAGGAAGTGAAGTTCGGTGGCGGCAAGGTGATCCGCGACGGCATGGGACAGGGCCAGCGTGTCGCAGCCGAGGTGGCCGACACGGTCATCACCAACGCCCTGATCGTCGACGCCGTGATCGGCATCGTCAAGGCCGACATCGGGATCAAGAACGGCCGCATCTGGCGAATCGGCAAGGCGGGCAATCCGGACATCCAGCCCGGCGTGACGATTCCGATCGGCGCCGCCACCGAGATCGTGGCCGGCGAGGGCAACATCGTCACCGCCGGCGGCATCGACAGCCACGTCCATTTCATCTGCCCGCAGCAGATCGAGGAGGCGCTGATGTCGGGCATCACCACCATGATCGGCGGCGGCACCGGCCCGGCGACGGGAACCTGTGCAACCACCTGCACGCCGGGGCCGTGGCACATCCAGTCGATGCTGCGCGCGGCGGATGCCTTCCCGATGAATCTGGGTTTCCTCGGCAAGGGCAACGTGAGCCAGCCGGAACCGCTGCGCGAGCAGCTCCGTGCCGGCGCCATGGGCCTCAAGCTGCACGAGGACTGGGGCACCACGCCTGCAGCGATCGACAACTGCCTGGCGGTCGCCGATGCGATGGACGTGCAGGTGGCGATCCACACCGACACGCTGAACGAGTCGGGTTTCCTCGAAACGACTCTGGCCGCATTCAAGGGACGCACCATCCACACCTACCACACCGAGGGCGCCGGCGGCGGACATGCGCCGGACATCATCCGCGCCTGCGGCGAACCCAACGTGCTGCCCTCCAGCACCAACCCGACGCGCCCGTACACGGTGAACACCATCGACGAGCACCTCGACATGCTGATGGTGTGCCACCACCTCGATCCGGCCATCGCCGAGGACGTCGCCTTCGCCGAGTCGCGCATCCGGCGCGAGACCATCGCCGCCGAGGACATCCTGCACGATCTGGGCGCTTTCAGCATGATCGCGAGCGACGCGCAGGCCATGGGTCGTGTCGGTGAGGTCGTCCTGCGCACCTGGCAGACGGCGCACAAGATGAAGGTGCAGCGCGGTGGCTTGCCGCAGGACAGCGCGCGCAACGACAACTTCCGCGTCAGGCGCTACGTCGCCAAGTACACGATCAACCCGGCCATCGCCAACGGCATCGCCCACGTCGTGGGCTCGGTCGAACCGGGCAAGCTCGCCGATCTGGTGCTCTGGAAGCCGGCCTTCTTCGGGGTGAAACCCGCGATGATCCTCAAGGGCGGCATGATCGCTGCGGCGGCGATGGGCGATCCCAACGCTTCCATTCCTACTCCGCAACCGGTGCACTCCCGGCCGATGTTCGGTGCATTCGGTGGGGCATTGAAGACTTCCCTGACCTTCGTATCGCAAGCCTCCCTGGAGGGTGTGTCGAAGCTCGGACTGGCGAAGCCGCTGGAAGCGGTGCGCAACTGCCGCGGCCTCGGCAAGCGCGACATGGTGCACAACGGCGCGCTTCCTGCGATCGAGGTGGATGCGGAGACCTACGCCGTGCGCGCCGACGGCGAACTGCTGGTATGCGAGCCGGCTGCCGAGCTGCCGATGGCGCAGCGCTACTTCCTGTTTTGAGCATGCTGCTGATCGAGGGGCGCGCCGACCCTTCGGCGCAGGCCGACGAGACACTGGTACTGCCCTTCGAGGCGCGGCGCAGGAGCCGCCTGCGCGCGCGCCTCGCCGGCGGCGAGGAGGTCGGGTGCTTTTTCGATCCGGGCACGGTGCTGCGCCATGGCGACAAGCTGCTCGGCCAGGACGGGCGGGTGGTCGAGGTTGTCGCCGCACCCGAACCCTTGCTGGAAGTGCGCGCGGCGAACGCCAGGGAGCAGGCGCGCGCCGCCTACCATCTCGGCAACCGCCACGTCGCGGTACAGGTGGGCGAGGCCTTCCTGCGGCTCGCGCCGGACCACGTGCTCAAGGAGATGCTGATCGGCCTGGGCTGCGAGGTCCATGAGGTCGTGGCGCCGTTCGAGCCGGAGGCCGGCGCCTACGGCCACTCCCATCAGGACGTGTCCACCGCCGGCCTCGAAGCGGCACGGCGGCGCATCCACGAAACCCGCCGGCCATGAGCGACGCGACACGTGCGCTGGCGCGCCTGCTGCAACTCGCCAGCCCGGCGCTGCCGGTCGGCGCTTTCAGCTATTCGCAGGGTCTGGAATGGGCCGTGGAGGCGGGCACGGTGAGCGACGAGCCGAGCGCGCGCGTGTGGATCGGCGACTGCCTCGAATTCAACCTCGGACGGTTCGAGGCGCCGCTGCTGTCGCGCCTGCTCGAAGCCTGGCAAGGTGAGGACGCGCCCGCCGTGGCGACCTGGAACGAGCTGTACCTCGCCGGCCGGGAGGCCGCCGAACTGCGCGCGGAAACCGTTCAGATGGGTCATTCGATGCTGCGCCTGCTGCGTGAGCTCGGCGATTTCCCTCCGCAGATCCTGGCCGGTCTGGCGCTGGTGCATGAGCCATGCTTCCCGGCGGTCTGGAGCGCGGCCGCCGCGGCCTGGCGGATCCCGCACGAGGACGCGATCACCGCATACCTGTGGGCGTGGCTGGAGAACCAGACCATCGCGGCACTCAAGGTGGTGCCGCTCGGACAAAGCGCCGGCCAGCGCATCGTGCTGGAGCTCGGCGCGCGCGTGCCGGCGCTCGCGCAGCGTGCGCTGACGCTCGGTCCCGAGGCCTGGAGCAATCTCGCCCCCGGCTTCGGGATCGCGTGCAGCCGTCACGAGACGCAGTATTCGCGGCTTTTCCGTTCCTGAAGGGCGTCATGACTGCCGGCCAACCCCTGCGCATCGGCATCGGCGGCCCGGTCGGCTCGGGCAAGACCGCGCTGGCTCTTGCGCTGTGCCGCGCGCTGCGCGACCGTTACGACATCGCCGTGGTCACGAACGACATCTACACCGAGGAGGACGCGCAGTTCCTGGTGCGTCACGAAGCGCTCGCGCCCGAGCGCATCCTCGGCGTCGAGACCGGCGGATGTCCGCACACCGCGATCCGCGAGGATGCCTCGATCAACCTGGAAGCGATCGCCCGCCTCAATGCGCGTTTTCCGGGGCTCGACCTGATCTTCATCGAGAGCGGCGGCGACAACCTTGCCGCGACCTTCAGCCCGGAGCTGGCGGATCTGACGCTCTACGTCATCGATGTGGCCGCCGGCGACAAGATCCCGCGCAAGGGCGGTCCCGGCATCACCAGGTCGGACCTGCTGGTCATCAACAAGATCGACCTCGCCCCCATGGTCGGTGCCTCGCTGGAAGTGATGGCGCGCGACGCGAAGAAGATGCGCGGGGAACGCCCCTTCGTCTTCGGCAACATGAAGACCGGGCAGGGGCTGGATGCGATCATCGGCTTCATCGAACGCGAGGGGTTGCTGGTCGAGCGGCACGCTGCCTGACCCCGCTCGGGTGAATGTTGCGGGGAGGTCAAGAGGATTTCAGAAGAACGTCGTCAGCGGTAAGCCGGCTTCCGGGGCGGCGACCCGCACCGGAAGCCAAATTCTTGCGTATCAGCCGCTTGTCCATCCGGCACGGTTCGTGATTAGGGGAAACGGGTCTTCCTCATCCGCTTGCGGAGTTCAGTGATCGACACGCTTCCGAACGACTGGCTGGCGCTGACGTTCCTGGTCTTCATGCTCGGCATGAAGCACGGCCTCGACGCCGATCACCTGGCCGCCATCGACGCACTGACCCGCTTCAACAGCCACCGCAGAGCGCGGCTTGCACGCTGGTGCGGTTTCCTGTTTTCCGTGGGGCACGGCGCGGTGGTCGTCGCCATTGCGCTGGCGGTCGGGGCGCTGGCGCGTCGCTGGGCCGTGCCGGGCTGGATGGAAGACCTCGGCGCGTGGATTTCCATTGTCTTCCTCACGCTGCTAGGCGCCATGAACCTGGTCGCGGTGCTGGCCGCCCGGCCGGGCCAGGTGGTGCAGCCGGTCGGCCTCAAGGGGCGCTTTCTGGGCCGCCTGCAGCATACCGGCAACCCGCTGCTCGTCTGCGCCGTGGGCGCGCTCTTCGCCCTGTCCTTCGATACGATGAGCCAGGCGGCGCTGTTCGCAATGACCGGCACGCAGTTCGGGGGCGTGTCGCAGGCGCTGACCCTGGGGCTTCTCTTCATGCTCGGGATGATGCTGATGGACGGCCTCAACGGTCTGTGGATCGCGCGCCTCATCCGCCGTGCCGACCGCCTCGCCTGCGTCGCGTCGCGCATCATGGGATTGACGGTGGCCGGACTGTCGCTGCTGGTGGCCGGTTTCGGCCTCGCCCGCTATGCGTCCCCCGAGGTCAGTGCGTGGTCGAGCGGCAAGGAGCTCGGTTTCGGCCTCGCTCTGGTCGCCGTGGTCGCAATGAGCTTCCTCCTGGCGCTCCGGATCTCCCGAAGGCAGCCGGCACGCGCATAGCCTGCGCTCGATGCTGTGGGTCGCTGAACGGACGATCTTGGTTCAAGGTGGCGGCAGGCGCGCAGCCAGCCGCGCCTCGACCCGTTCCGGCTGGATTTCGCGCATGCAGCGGAAATGGCCGAGCGGGCATTCGCGCTTGAAGCACGGGCTGCACGCCAGTTCGAGCCAGAGCACTTCGGCGTTCTTCGACAGGGGCGGGGTGTAGCGCGGGCTCGACGAGCCGAACAGCGCGATCATGGGCCGGTCGAGTGCCGCGGCCACGTGCATCAGGCCCGAGTCGTTGGTGAGCACGAAGCGCGCGATGGCCAGCAGGTCGATCGCCTGGGCGAGCGTGGTGCGCCCGCACAGGTTGCGACAGCCGCGCGGCACGGCCGCTGCGATTGCCTGCGCGATGCCGGTATCGTTCGCCGAGCCGATCAGCCAGACGGCATGACCGCGCGCGGCGAGGCAGCCGGCGATCCGTGCCCAGTATTCCTCCGGCCAGCGCTTGGCGGGGCCGTACTCGGCGCCGGGGCACAGGGCGACCGGCGCCGCGTCGCCATCGAGTCCGAGCCGCGCTGCAGTCGCGGCGCACTGCGCGGGCTCGGCGGCGAGGCGTGGCTGCGGGAGGTCGGGCAGGGCCGCCTCGCCGGGGGCATCGGCGAGCCGCGCATAGCGCTCGGCGATGGTCGAGCCGGCGCCGCGCTCGAGCCGGTGGCGGCGGTTGATCAGCCCGTGGCGCGCCTCTCCCGTGTAGCCGACGCGCACGGGGATGCCGGCGAGCCAGGGCACGAGCGCGGACTTCCAGGAGTTCGGCAACACGATCGCCATGTCATAGGCCGCAACGCGCATCCGGCGCGCCAGACGGAGCCGCTCGAGTAGCCCGAACTCGCCGTGGCGCAGCGGATTGTCGAGGACGCCGCGCACTTCCGGCATGCGCGCGGCGAGCGGCGCGACCCAGGGAGGTGCGAGCAGGTCGATCGCCGCGCCCGGATGTCGCTCGTGGAGGCGCCGCAGCAGCGGCTGCGCCGCGACGCAATCTCCGATCCAGGAGGGCGCGACGACGAGGATCTTCAGTGATGCCCCTTGGGCCGCTCGCCCTTGAAGATGTAGCGCGTCCCGCAATACGGGCAGGCGGCCTCGCCGGTTGCCAGCACGTCGAGGAACACGCGCGGGTGCCGCGCCCAGAGCGGCGCGGCGGGCGGCGGGCAGTGCAGCGGCAGGTCGGCGGCGCCGACTTCGACGCTGCGGGTACGGTCTGCGGTCTCGGACATGTCGGCGACTCTCAAACGGGGGCGAGCCAGTCCGCGTGCTCGGGCACGCGGCCATTGACGACATCGAAGAAGCGGTTCTGGATGCGGGTCGTGACCGGCCCGCGCCGGCCTTCGCCGATCTGGCGTCCGTCGAGCTCGCGGATCGGCGTGATCTCGGCGGCGGTGCCGCTGAAGAAGGCTTCGTCGGCGATGTAGATGTCATCGCGCGTGAGGCGCTTGGCGGTCACCTCGTAGCCCATCTCGTGGGCCAGCGTGATCACGCTCGAGCGGGTGATGCCGATCAGCGCCGAGGCGATCTCGGGCTCGTAGATCCTCCCGTCCTGCACGATGAACAGGTTCTCGCCCGGCCCCTCGGCGACGAAGCCGTCGACGTCGAGCAGCAGCGCTTCGTCGTAGCCGTGCTCGGTGGCCTCGGCGCTGGCGAGGATCGAGTTGGCATAGGTTCCGGAATACTTGGCCCGGCACATCGAGACGTTGATGTGGTGGCGCGCGTAGGACGAGGTCTTCACCCGGATGCCCTTCTCCAGCCCCTCGGCGCCGAGATAGGCGCCCCACGGCCAGGCGGCGATCGCCACATGCACGGTCGTGCCCTTGGGCGAGACCCCCATCTTCTCCGAACCGTAGAAAGCGATCGGCCGGATGTAGCAGGATTCCAGCCGGTTGGCCCGCACCACCGCCTTCTGCGCTTCCAGCAGCTCGGAGCGTTCGTAGGGGATCTTCATCATGTAGATGTGGGCCGAGTTGTAGAGGCGCTCGGTATGCTTGTCGAGCCGGAAGATCGCGGTTCCGCTCACCGTCTTGTAGGCGCGCACGCCTTCGAACACCGCCAGTCCGTAGTGCAGCGAATGCGTCAGCACGTGGGTGGTCGCCTCCCGCCAAGGCACCATACGCCCGTCATACCAGATGAAACCATCGCGGTCGGCCATCGACATGCTGTTCTCCCCGGAAGACAAACTCGCGACATTTTATCCGGTTCGCGTGGCCGCGGTAAGATAGGGACGTCACGCGGGAATGCAGATCGAATGACCATCTGGAAGCCGAACGTCACGGTGGCGGCGCTCGTCGAGCGCGAGGGCCGCTTCCTGCTCGTCGAGGAACACACCGGCGAGGGCCTGCGCCTGAACCAGCCGGCGGGCCACCTGGAAGAGGGCGAGTCGCTGCTCGATGCGACCGCGCGCGAGACCATGGAGGAGAGCGCGCACCGCTTCGCGCCGCGCTTCCTGGTCGGGGTCTATCAGTGGCGCCGTCCGGACGCGGAGGTGACCTATCTGCGCTTCGCTTTCGGCGGAGACCTGCTCGGCCATGATTCCGCGCGGCCGCTCGACGAGGGCATCGTGCGCGCGCTGTGGCTGACGCCGGCGGAGCTGAACGCGACGCGCGAGCGGCATCGCAGCCCGCTGGTGGCGCAATGCGTCGCCGACTATCTCGCCGGTCGGCGCTTCCCGCTTGACCTGGTGCGCCACTACCGGTGAGCGCCGTGAGCGGATCCGGCCGGACGGTGGTGGTGGGGATGTCTGGGGGCGTCGATTCGGCGGTCGCCGCGCTGCTGCTCAAGCGCGAGGGTTGGCATGTGGTCGGCATTTTCATGAAGAACTGGGAGGACGACGATGACGCCGAGTACTGCGCATCGCGCCAGGATCTCGTGGATGCGGCGGCGGTGGCCGACGTCATCGGCATCGAATTCGAGGCGGTGAATTTCTCCGCGCAGTACCGCGAGCGGGTGTTCGCAGAATTCCTGCACGAGTACGAGCGCGGCCGCACGCCCAATCCCGACGTGCTGTGCAACGCCGAGATCAAGTTCCGCTGCTTCCTCGATCATGCCCGCGCCATGGGCGCCGAGCGGATCGCCACCGGCCACTACGCACGGGTGCGCGAGACCGGCGGGCGCTTCGAGCTGCTCAAGGGCGAGGACGGCACCAAGGATCAGAGCTATTTCCTCTACCGGCTCGACCAGGAGCAGCTCGCGCGCACCCTGTTTCCGCTCGGCGGACTGTACAAGCGCGAGGTGCGCCGGATCGCGCGCGAGGCCGGCCTGCCCAACCACGCCCGGAAGGATTCCACCGGCATCTGCTTCATCGGCGAGCGGCCGTTCCGCGCGTTTCTCTCCCGCTACCTGCCGCCGCGCCCGGGCGAGATCCGCGCGATCGACGGGCGCGTTCTCGGCCGTCATGACGGCCTGATGTACCACACGATCGGCCAGCGCAAGGGCCTGGGCATCGGCGGCATCCGCGGCGGCGACGAGGCGCAGGCGGGCGCCCACGAGGCCTGGTACGTGGTGGCGAAGGATATGGAAGCCAACGCGCTGATCGTGGCGCAGGGCCACGATCACCCGCGGCTGCTCTCGGACCGGCTGATGGCCGCAGATCTGAACTGGATCGCGGGCGAGCCGCCCCACAGCCACTGGGTCTATGCTGCGAAGACGCGCTACCGGCAGCAGGACGCGCCGTGCGAGATCGAGCGCGTGGATGCGCACCGTTGCGAGGTCGTCTTCGCCGCTCCGCAGTGGGCAGTGACCCCGGGGCAGTCGGTCGTGCTCTACGAGTCCGATGTCTGCCTGGGCGGCGGCATCATCTCAACAACGGGGTCAGTTCTTTAATTTATAGTTTTTTGGAAAGAGCTCGAATTTTCGAAGAATACGAGCAGATCGACGACAGCGCCGTGACGTGCGCAGGCGCCGAAAAACTATAAAGTAAAGAACTGACCCCGGAAGCTACCAGTACGCCAGCAGGCGGTTGTTCTCCACCTTGTGCTCGAAGCGGGTGAGCGGGCGGTCGCCCTTCTCGATGCACTGTCCGCTGCCGATGTCGAACGCCCAGTGATGCTTCGGGCAGGTGAGCCGGGTGCCTTCGAGCGCGAGGTGGGGAATGTCGGTGACCTGGTGCGGGCAGCGGCTGTCGTAGACGCGGAGCTCCTCGTCCGTCCGGTACACGAACAGCCTGCGGCCGTCGCATTCGCGATGGAGCGCCTCTCCCGGCTTCGCCTCGCCGGCCGCCATCACGTCGTGCCATTGTTCCGGGGCGCCGAGCAGGGCGGGGCGGAATTCCGGGATGTCCATCTCGAGCAGGAGATCGGTCGCCCACACGATCTTCGCCAGGCCGAGCGCCGGGAAGGCCATCAGCAGGGCGTCCAGGATCTCGTCCGCGCTCGCGCCTTCGCGCAGGGCACGCACCAGGTACTGGCGGAAGCCGTTCTCGGTCTGGGCATGCACCTTGGTGATGACCGAGATCAGGTTGCGCGTCTTCGGGTCGAGATGCCTGCCCGCCTCCTTGAGGAACTTGAAGTAGGGGGCCATCGCATTCGGCCTGACCTTGATCAGGTAGCCGAGGGCGTCGCTCATCGGGTGTACTCCGGTGGGTGGACATCCCGCCGCAGCCCGCGCGGGCCGGCGTTCCGCTTACGCGGCCGGCGGGACCGTTTCGGCGAACGAGGGCCGCTGTTCCAGCTTGCGGACCAGCCGGCCGAGATTTGGATACTCGCCCCGCCAGTCGATGTCGGGGAAGCGGAACGCGAGATAGCCGAGGCTCACCCCGGTCGCGATGTCCGCCAGGCTCATGTTCGGGCCGTGGTACCAGGCCTGCTCGGCGAGTTCCTCCGACATTGCATGCACCGCGCGCAGCACCTTCCCGCGCTGGCGCTCGACCCAGGCGGGGCTGCGTTCGCCTTCCGGCCTGCGCGATTCCATGACGATCAGCGCCGCGGCATCGCACACGCCGTCGGCCAGCGCCTCCCAGCGCCTGACCTGCGCGCGCTCCCGGTTGGAGGTCGGGATCAGCCGGTTGTTGGGCGCCGAGTTGTCGAGGTAATCGACGATGACGCGCGAATCGAACAGCGTGCTCTCGTCGTCGAGCACGAGCACCGGAACCTTCCCGAGCGGGTTGTAGAGCGGTACGCGGCTGCCGGGGGCCGAGGGCGATTCTTCCACGAACTCGTAGTCGATCTTCTTCTCCGCCAGGACGATGCGGACCTTGCGGACGTAGGGGCTGGTGAAAGATCCGATCAGTTTCATGGGAGTCGCGCGGTCGTGAAGCTGCGAAATTATATCATCGGCGCCGCAGTCGAAACCGGGCTGCTAGAATGCGGAGGTCGACCGCTGCAAGCCCTTGCGATGCCCGTCACGCCCCTCACCGCACTGTCTCCGCTCGATGGACGCTACTCGGAGAAGGTCTCCGCATTGCGCCGTCATTTCTCGGAATTCGGGCTGATCCGCAATCGCGTCCGGGTCGAGATCGCCTGGCTGCTCGCGCTCACCCTGGAGCCCGCGATCGCCGAACTCGCTTCCCTGACGCAGCCCGCCGCGGCGCGGCTGCGCGCGCTGGTGGAGGCCTTCTCGGAGGACGACGCCGCGCAGATCAAGGAAATCGAGGCGCGCACCAATCACGACGTCAAGGCGCTCGAATACTGGCTGCGGGATCGTCTGGCCGGCGACCCGGACGCGCTCCGGGCCGCGGGGTTCATCCACTTCGCGTGTACCTCGGAGGACATCAACAACGTCTCGCACGCGCTGATGCTGCGCGATGCGCGCGCCGAGGTCCTGTTGCCGGCCCTCGATGCGGCTGCCGGCCGCTTCGCCGAACTCGCGCATGCGACTGCCGACGTTCCCATGCTCGCGCGCACCCACGGCCAGCCCGCCACCCCGACGACACTCGGCAAGGAGATGGCCAACTTCGCCTGGCGGCTGCGGCGCGCGCGCGAGCGGCTGGCGCGGGTCGCGCTCACGGCGAAGTTCAACGGCGCGGTCGGAAACTACAACGCCCACCTCGCCGCTTATCCCGGCTTCGACTGGGAGGGCTTCAACCGCCGCTTCGTCGAGTCGTTCGCGCTCGAGTTCAATCCGTACACGACGCAGATCGAGCCGCACGACGGCATCGGCGAGTTCCTCGATGCGCTGGCCGCCGCGAACGCCGTGCTGCTCGATGCCGACCGCGACCTCTGGTTCTACGTCTCGCTCGGCTATTTCCGACAGCGGCCCAAGGCCGGCGAAGTGGGCTCCTCGACGATGCCGCACAAGATCAACCCGATCGATTTCGAGAATTCCGAGGGCAACCTCGGCATCGCCAACGCACTCGCCCGTCACATGGCGGACAAGCTTCCGGTCTCGCGCATGCAGCGCGACCTGTCGGATTCCACCGTGCTGCGCAACCTCGGCGTTGCGCTCGGCCACTCGCTGCTCGCCTGGGACGCGACGCTGCGCGGACTGGGCAAGCTCGAATGCGACCGGGTGCATCTCGCCGCCGATCTCGCGGGAGCCTGGGAGCTGCTGGCGGAGCCGATCCAGACGGTGATGCGCCGCTACGGCATCGAGAATTCCTACGAGCAGTTGAAGGAACTCACGCGCGGCCGGGCCATCGACCGCGAGAGCCTGCGCGCCTTCATCCGGGGACTGGCTATCCCCGCGCCCGAGAAGGAACGCCTGCTGGCGATGACGCCGGCGGACTATCTCGGCAAGGCGGCGGAGCTCGCGCGGCGAATCTGAGCGCGGCTCACACCACCGCGCCGTCGTTGGCGACCGCTTCCTTCTTCGGCTTGATGAACTGCTCGCGGGAGACCCCCATCCACATCACCAGCGGGCTCGCCACCAGTACCGAGGAGTAGATCCCGAACAGGATGCCGATGGTGAGCGCGAGCGCGAAGTAGTGCAGCGCCGGCCCGCCGAAGGCGAGCATCGAGGTCACCATCATCTGGGTGCTGCCGTGGGTGATGACGGTGCGCGAAATGGTGCTGGTGATGCCGTGGTTGAGCACCTCGGGGGTGCTCATGCCGCGCTTGGTGCGGAAGGTCTCGCGCACGCGGTCGAACACGACCACCGATTCGTTCACCGAGTAGCCCAGCACCGCCAGCGTCGCCGCCAGCACCGGCAGCGAGAACTCCCACTGGAACAGCGCGAAGAATCCCAGGATGATGACGACGTCGTGGAGGTTGGCGATGATGGTCGATACCGCGAAGCGCCACTCGAAGCGCAGGGCGAGATAAATCACGATGCCGATCACCACCAGTAGGAGCGCGAGCGCGCCGTCCTCGGCCAGCTCCCTGCCCACCTGCGGTCCGACATACTCGACGCGCCGCAGCTTGACGCTGCGGTCGGCCTGCGAGAGCGCGCGCGTGACAACCTCGCTCGCCTGGGCGCTGGTCTGCCCCGGTTTGAGCGGCAGGCGGATCTGCACGTCGGAGGCCGAGCCGAAGTTCTGCACCGTCGCATCGCGCAGGCCCTGCGCGGCCAGCGTCGTGCGGATGCCCTCGACATCGGCCGGGTGGTCGTAGGCCACCTCCAGCACGGTGCCGCCGGTGAACTCGATCGACAGGTGCAGCCCCTTCGTCGCGAGGAAGAACACGGCAAGCACGAAGGTGATCAACGAGATGACGTTGAACACCAGCGCGTGGCGCATGAACGGGATGTCCTTGTGGATGCGGAAGAATTCCATGGTGTGCGGTCGCCTCGGGTGCGCGGCGGCTCAGGCCTGCTTCGGCGGAGACCACGCTGCGCCGATGGAGACATGCTCCAGTTTGCGGCGCGTGCCGTAGATCAGGTTGATCATCGCCCGCGAGATCACCACCGAGCTGAACATCGAGGTGAGGATCCCCAGGCAGTGCACGACCGCGAAGCCGCGCACCGGGCCGGAACCGAAGATGAGCAGCGCGAGGCCCGCGATCAGGGTCGTGATGTTCGAGTCCAGGATGGTGCCGAAGGCGCGTTCGTAGCCGGCGTGGATCGACGCCTGCGGGGTCGCGCCGGCCCGCAGCTCCTCGCGCACCCGCTCGTTCACCAGCACGTTGGCGTCGATCGCCATGCCGAGCGTGAGCGCGATGGCGGCGATGCCCGGCAGGGTGAGCGTCGCCTGCAGCAGCGAGAGCAGCGCCACCAGCAGCAGCAGGTTGGAGGCGAGCGCGATCACCGAGACGGTGCCGAACAGCACGTAGTACACGATCATGAAGGCGGCGATGCCGAGGAAGCCCCACAGCGTCGAGTGGAAGCCCTTGCGGATGTTGTCGGCGCCCAGGCTGGGGCCGATGGTGCGCTCTTCCACGATCTCCATCGGCGCCGCCAGCGAGCCGGCGCGCAGCAGCAGCGCGACGTCGCTCGCCTCGGTCGAGGTCATCTGGCCGGAGATCTGCACCCGGCCGCCGCCGATCTCCTGGCGGATCACCGGAGCGGTGACGACCTCGCCCTTGCCCTTCTCGACGAGCAGGATGGCCATGCGCTTGCCGACGCTCTCCCGCGTGATGTCGCGGAAGACGCGCGCACCCGCGGCGTCCAGGGTGAGGTGCACCGCCGGCTGGTGGTTCTCGTCGAAGCCGGGCTGCGCGTCGGTGAGCCGCTCGCCGGTGAGCACGACCTGCTTCTTGACCAGCAGCGGGCGGCCGCCACGCTCGACATAGACCTCGGCGCCGCTCGGCGGCGGACCCTGGAGCGCCTGTTCGAGCACACCCGGCGTGTCGTCGACCATGCGGATTTCCAACGTCGCGGTGCGGCCCAGGATGTCCTTCGCCTTGGCGGTGTCCTGGACGCCCGGAAGCTGCACGACGATGCGGTCCGCGCCCTGCTGCTGGATGATCGGCTCCGCCACGCCCAGCTCGTTGATGCGGTTGTGCAGGGTGGTGATGTTCTGCTTGAGCGCGAACTCCTGGATGCGCTTGATCGCCGGGGGAGAGAGCGAAGCGGCCAACCGCAGGTCGCCCTCCGCGCCCTGATCGACGAGCTGCAGGTCGGGCTGGGCATCGGCGATGACGGCGCGCGCGCGATCGCGCAGCGCCGCATCGCGCAGGCGCACGACGACGGTCTGTCCCTGGCGGCTGATGCCGCCGTGCCGGACGTTCTTGTCGCGCAGCAGCGTGCGCAGGTCGCCCGCAGTGGCGTCCAGGCGCTTGGTGATCGCGCCGGGCAGGTCCACCTGGAGCAGGAAATGCACGCCTCCGCGCAGGTCGAGCCCGAGGTACATCGGCAGCGCGCCGATCGCGGTCAGCCAGCGCGGCGAGGCCGAGAGCAGATTGAGCGCGACGACATAGGAGGGATCGGAGGGCTGCGGGTTGAGCGCTTTCTCGATCACATCCTTGGCCTTGAGCTGGGTGTCGGTGTCGCGCAGCCGCACCCGGACGCTGTTCGGGTCGGAGTAGATCCCGTCGTGCGTGATGCCGGCGGTCTTGATCGTCTCTTCGACCTGGGTGCGCAGCCGTTCGTCGACCTTGATCGTCGCCTTGAGGCTGGAGACCTGGACCGCGGGTACTTCGCCGTAGAAGTTGGGCAGCGTGTAGAGCAGCCCGAACACGAGCGAGATCGCGACCAGGGCGTAGAGCCAGAGCGGATAGCGGTTCATGGTTCCAGGCTGTGCGTCAGTGCGTCGGGCCGGAGTACGAAGCTCCGGCCGCCGCGCCCGCGTCTCACAGCGCCTTCAGGCTGCCCTTGGGCAGCAGGGCGGAGACCGCCTGCTTCTGCACGGCGACTTCGATGTTCTCGGCGATCTCGACATGGACGAAGGCCTCTCCGACGCGGGTGACGCGCCCGGCGACGCCGCCCTGGGTGATGACTTCGTCGCCCTTCTGCAGCTTGGTGACCATCTCCTTGTGTTCCTTGGTGCGCTTCATCTGCGGCCGGATCATCAGGAACCACAGCACGACGAACATCAGGATGATGGGCAGCAGGCCCATCAGGCCGCCGGTGGGGTCGGCCGCCGCGGTTCCTTGCGCCCAGGCATTGGCGATCAGCACGTCGTTCTCTCCGCTCGGAAAACGCGCGATTATATCAGCGGCAGCCGCGCATCTCCCGGAAGCGCGCGATCCAGTCCTCCAGCGTTCCGGCGGCGACGGCTTCGCGCAGCTCGCGCATCAGCCCCTGGTAGTAGGTGAGGTTGTGGATCGTCGCCAGCCGCGCGCCCAGCATCTCGCCCACCCGCTGCAGGTGGTGCAGATAGGCGCGGGTGAAGCCGCGGCACGCGGGGCAGGGGCATTCGGGATCGATCGCTGCGGTGTCGAAGCGGTAGCGGGCGTTGCGGATCCTGAGCGTTCCCGTGCGCGTGTAGAGCCAGCCGTTGCGGGCGTTCCTCGTCGGAAGCACGCAGTCGAACAGGTCGATTCCGCGGCCGACCGCCTCCACGATGTCCTCGGGCGTTCCCACCCCCATCAGGTAGCGCGGCGCGTCCTCGGGCAGGAGGGCTGCGGTGTGGGCAAGGATGCGCCGCATCTCGGGCTTCGGCTCGCCCACCGACAGCCCGCCGATCGCATAGCCGTCGAAGCCGATCCCGAGCAGCCCCTCGACCGACCGGCTGCGCAGGTCCTCGTACATCCCGCCCTGGACGATACCGAACAGCGCGTTCGGGTTGCTCTCGTGGGCGGCGCGGCTGCGCTCGGCCCAGCGCAGGGACATCCGCATGGACTGCGCGGCCGCATCGGGCGAGGCCGGATAGGGCGTGCATTCGTCGAACGCCATGACGATGTCGGAATCGAGGACGCGCTGGATGCGCATCGACTCTT
Source organism: Betaproteobacteria bacterium CG2_30_68_42 (assembly GCA_001872285.1). Lineage (GTDB taxonomy): Bacteria > Pseudomonadota > Gammaproteobacteria > Burkholderiales > Rhodocyclaceae > CG2-30-68-42. Next base: position 20,955 of record MNXU01000077.1, on the reverse strand, counting down.
CCGGCGTGAGGAACAGCCGGTCGCCATTGACCGGCGAGGCGAAATGCACGCCCTCCTCGCTGATCCTGCGCAGCGCCCCGAGCGAGAACACCTGGAAACCGCCCGAATCGGTCAGGATGGGGCCGTTCCAACCCATGAAGCGGTGCAGGCCGCCGTGCGCGGCGATGACCTCCAGGCCGGGCCGCAGCCACAGGTGGAAGGTGTTGCCCAGGACGACCTCGGCGCCGAGCGCGGCGAGGTCTTCGGGCGCCAGTCCCTTCACCGCGCCGTAGGTGCCGACCGGCATGAAACAGGGCGTCTCCACCGTGCCGTGGGGCAGGTGGAGCCGTCCGCGGCGCGCCGCCCCGCAGCGCGCAGCCAGCTCGAACCTCATGCCTGCGCCTCGCGCTCGATGAACATCGCGTCGCCGTAGCTGTAGAAGCGGTAGCCGCAGCGGATGGCGTGCCCATAGGCGTGCAGTACGTTGCGCGTGCCGCCGAATGCGCACGCGAGCATCAGCAGCGTCGTGCGCGGCAGATGGAAATTGGTGATCAGGCCGTCGGGGACGCGGAAGCGGTAGCCCGGCAGGATGAACAGCCCGGTCTCGCCTTCGCCGGCTTCGAGCGTGCCGGAGGCGGCCGCCGCCTCGAGCGCGCGCAGGCTGGTGGTGCCCACCGCAAGCACGCGCCCGCCGGCCGCGCGCGCCGCAGCCACCGCGCGCACCGTCTCTTCGGGCACCCGGTAGCGCTCGCGGTGCATGCGATGTTGAGCGAGGTCCTCCACGCGCACCGGCTGGAAGGTGCCCGCGCCCACGTCCAGGGTCAGATGGGCGAACCCTACTGCACGGGCAGCGAGCTCGTCGAGCAGCGCCCGATCGAAATGCAGGCCGGCGGTGGGCGCCGCCGCCGAGCCATCCGAGCGCGCGTACACGGTCTGGTAGCGGATCTCGTCGGCGGCTTCCGGCTCGCGCCCGAGGTAGGGCGGAAGCGGCAGGCTGCCGTGCCGCTCCAGCAGCGTCATGACGTTGTCGTCGCCCGGAAAGCGCAGCCGGAAGAAATCCCCTTCGCGCGCGACGACCTCGAGCTCGAGCCCGCCGTCGATCAGCAGGCGCGTTCCGGGCTGCGGCTTGTGGCTCGCGCGAAGCTGCGCATCGGCCTCGTGCTCGCCGACGATGCGCTCGACCAGCGCCTCGACGCGACCCCCGCTCGGCTTCGCGCCGCGCAGGCGCGCATGTACGACGCGGGTGTCGTTCGCGACCAGCAGGTCGCCCGGACGCAGCAGGGCGGGAAGATCGCGGAAGCACCGGTCGTCGATGCGGCTGCCGCGCAAAACCAGCAGCCGGCTCGCGCTGCGGCTGGGCAGCGGATGGCGCGCGACGAGCTCCGGCGGCAGGGCGTAGTCGAAGTCGCTCAGTTTCACCGGCGCGATGATCCTGGAAACCTCGGCTGGACGCGTAGCGAGCTCGTCGTCTCGGTGAGCGGCACCGAAGGCGGGAAATCCGTGACCCATGCGGTGTTTCTGGTGGCGAATGGCGGTGATCCGAGGTTTCCCGGATTATCCCAGACCCCTCGTGCCGGCGGAGCGTGGCCGCGCTTGCCGCCGGCGCCGGAACTCCGGGATAATCCGCGCGAAGCCGGGATGGCGGAATTGGTAGACGCAGCGGACTCAAAATCCGCCGGTGGCGACACCATGAGGGTTCGACTCCCTCTCCCGGCACCAGGGGAAATGGAGAAAATGGGGTCAGACACGATATGTGTTAATCGTGTCTGACCCCATTAGTTCGCGCATTAGTTCGGCGCTTTGTATCGGCCGAGTTCCAGCCGGCCGATCTGGCTGCGGTGGACTTCGTCGGGGCCGTCGGCGAAGCGCAGCGTGCGGGCCTGCGCCCAGGCATAGGCGAGCCCGAAGTCGTCGCATACGCCGGCGCCACCGTGCGCCTGCATCGCCCAGTCGACCACCTGGCCGGCCATGTTGGGGGCGGCGACCTTGATCATCGCGATCTCCTTGCGTGCCGCCTTGTTGCCCACCGTGTCCATCATGAAGGCGGCGTTCAGCACCAGCCAGCGCGTCTGGTCGATGAGGATGCGCGCGTTGGCGATGCGCTCGAGCGTCACCGACTGCTCGGCGATGGGACGGCCGAATGCGACCCGTTCGAGCGAGCGCCGGCACATGCGCTCCAGCGCGCGCTCGGCCAGGCCGATCAGCCGCATGCAATGGTGGATTCGCCCCGGCCCGAGACGCCCCTGCGCAATCTCGAAGCCGCGGCCCTCACCGAGCAGGAGGTTGGACGCGGGCACGCGCACCTTCCTGAATTCGATTTCCGAGTGCCCGTGCGGGGCATCGTCGTAGCCGAACACCGGCAACTGGCGGACCACCCGCACCCCTGGGGTGTCCATCGGCACCAGGATCATCGACTGTTGCCGGTAGCGGTCGGGATGATCGGGGCTCGTCTTGCCCATGAAGATGAGGATGCGGCAGCGCGGGTCGCCCGCCCCGCTCGTCCACCACTTGCGCCCGTCGATGACGTAATGATCGCCATCGCGCACGATGCGCGACTCGATGTTGGTCGCATCCGAGGACGCCACGCCGGGCTCGGTCATCGCGAAACCCGAGCGTATCGTCCCCTCCAGCAGGGGGTACAGCCATTCCCGCTGCTGCTCGGGACTGCCGTAGCGCACCAGCACCTCCATGTTGCCGGTGTCCGGCGCATTGCAGTTGAAGACTTCCGGGCCGATGAACGAGCGGCCCATGATCTCGGCGAGCGGGGCATATTCCAGGTTGCTCAACCCGGCGCCGAATTCCGACTCGGGCAGGAACAGGTTCCACAGGCCCTCGGCGCGCGCCTTCGCCTTGAGTTCCTCGACGATGCGCGTGGGCTGCCAGGGGTTGCCCGCGCGACGGTTCTCCTGCACTTCGGCCGCGAACACCGCCTCGGCCGGATAGACGTTCTCTTCCATGAAGCGGCTCACGCGCTCGCGCAGTGCCCGAGTCTTTTCCGAATATGCGAAATCCATTTACGGCTCCTTTGTCATCGAACCCGAGATCCGCAACCGACGCAGACGATTGCCCAGCATCGCAGACGGTTGCAGGTCGGGTCGACCCATTGGTCGAAACTCCGCCCTTCCGTTGCGTGTCTTCGATTCTGCGCGTTGGAAGAGGCTTCCACTCACCCGCCCGCGAGGATTCTCTCCGCCTGCCGCCACCCGGCCTCGGCCATCGGGCGGGCGCGCCGGCCGGCCTCGAGCGCGTCGGGACTCGCCGCGTTTCCGTGCAGCGCGCGCGCCATCACTCCTTGCAGGATGGCGGCCAGCCGGAACATGTTGTAGGCGAGGTAGTAATCCCAGTGCCCGATCGGCTCGCGGCCGGTGCGCCGGCAGTAGTCGCGGACGTAGGCCTCCTCGGAGGGGATGCCGAGCGACGCGAGGTCGTGGCCGAGCAGGCCGCGGAACTCGCCGGGGGAGAGCCGCCAGGCCATCGCGTGGTAGGCGAAGTCCGCGAGCGGATGTCCGAGTGTCGAAAGCTCCCAGTCGATCACCGCGAGGATGCGCGGCCGCTGCCGGTCGAAAATGACATTGTCGATGCGGTAGTCGCCGTGCACGATGGCGGTCTCCTCGCCCGGCGGGAGCGCGCGAGGGAGCCACTCGATCAGGCGGTCCATCGCCTCGATGCGGTCCGTCTCCGATGCCCGGTACTGGCGCGACCAGCGATCGATCTGGCGCGCGAGATAGTTGCCCGGCCTGCCGAAGTCGGCCAGCCCGAGGGCGGCCGGATCGGCGCAGTGCAGGGCGGCGATGACGCGGTTGAGTTCGTCGAAGATCGCGCCGCGCTCGGCGCGAGACAGCCCCGGCAGCGCGGGGTCCCAGAAGATGCGTCCGTCGACGTACTCCATGAGGTAGAACGCGGTGCCGATGACGGAGTCATCCTCGCACAGGGCAAAGGCGCGTGCGACCGGAACTTCGCTTCCGTAGAGCGCCGTGAGGATCCGGTATTCACGCTCCACCGCGTGCGCAGAGGGCAGCAGCGGCCCCGGCGGCTTGCGCCGCAGCACCCAGGCCTCGCGCTCCGCGCGCACCAGATAGGTGGGATTGGACTGGCCGCCGCTGAACTCCTCGATCGCGAGTTCGCCGCGGAAATTCGCGACATGACCGCGGATGTACTCGGCGAGCCGCTGCGCATCGATCGGATGCCTGGCTCGTTCCGGGCAACCGGGTCCGGCAGCGGCGGGCGCGCTCATGCAGCGGCTGCGCCGCCGTCGACGACGAGGATCTGGCCGCTCAGATGGCGCGAGGCTTCCGAGGCGAGAAACACGACCACGCCCTTGAGATCGTCCTCGCCGCCGAGGCGTCCGAGCGGTGTGGCGCGCAGCACCTGCGCGCCGATCCGCCCGAGCGTCGCGCGGGTCATCTTCGAGGGGAAGAAGCCCGGCGCGATCGCATTCACGTTGATGTTGTAGCGTCCCCACTCCGCCGCCAGGGCGCGCGTGAAGTTGACCACCGCGCCCTTGCTGGCGTTGTAGGCGATGGAATACATCTCGATCTCGGGCGGGTTGCCTGCGAGTCCGGCGATCGATGCCACGTTGATGATCTTGCCGGCGCGCCGCGGAATCATCGCCCGCCGGCCCACCTCGCGGCACAGGAAGAAGGTGGCGTCGAGGTTGAGCGCCATCACCTTGCGCCAGCCTTCGTCCGGATACTCTTCGGCCGGCGCGACCCAGTTGCACCCGGCGTTGTTCACCAGGATGTCGATTCCGCCCCAGCGACCGAGCACACCCTCGACCACGCCGGGGATCGCCTCCGGCCGCGCGAGGTCCGCGGTCAGCGCCAGCGCCTCGCCGCCGAGGGCTTCCAGGCGATTCCTCGCCTCTTCGAGCTCGTCGCTCCTGCGGGCGCTGATCGCGACCCGTGCGCCCATCCCGGCGAGCGCCTCCGCCATCTGCAGGCCGAGCCCGCGCGAGCCGCCGGTGACCAGTGCCACCTTGCCCGAGAGATCGAACAGTCGTCGTACGTCCATCGTGCCATGCTCCCGGAAAGATCGCATCCGGCCTCGCCGGCTCGCTCGGTGCAGTCGCCGCAAGTGTACCCCACGCGCCGGGCGCGCCGCGGTGGGTGCTAGAATCCACGCACCGGCCGGAATGGGTTCCGGTGCAGCTCTCCGGAACCGCGCCGCGTCTGCGATCCGGTCCTCCGCACATTCCCCGATTCCCATGCGCCTGCTGCTGAGCAACGACGACGGCTACTTCTCCGCTGGAATCGAGGTGCTGGCGCGCATCCTTTCGCAAAGCGCGGAGGTCACGGTGGTGGCTCCGGAGCGCGACCACTCCGGCGCCAGCAATTCGCTCACCCTGGACCGGCCGCTGCTGGTGCGCAAGGCACGCAACGGTTTCCTGTGCGTGAACGGAACACCGACCGACTGCGTGCATCTGGCCGTCACCGGATTGCTCGACCATCTTCCGGATGTCATCGTGTCGGGCATCAACGACGGCGCGAACATGGGCGACGACACGATCTATTCCGGCACGGTCGCGGCGGCCACCGAGGGTTTCCTGCTCGGCATCCCTTCGATCGCGATCTCCCTGGTGGGTCACTCGCCCCAGCACTACGAGACCGCTGCGGGCGTGGCGAGCGCTCTCGTGGAGCGCTTCCGGCGCATGCCGCTCGCCGAGCCGGTGCTGCTGAACGTCAATGTCCCCGACCTGCCGCAGGCGGAGCTGCGCGGGATGCGGATCACCCGGCTCGGCAAACGCCACAAGGCCGAACCGGTCGTCGCCACGACCAATCCGCGCGACGAGGTCGTCTACTGGGTCGGCGCGGCGGGACAGGCGCAGGATGCGGGGGAGGGCACGGACTTCGCGGCGGTGGCCGAGGGCTGCGTCTCGGTCACGCCGCTCCAGATCGATCTGACCCACCACGCCCAGTTGCCCCGCGTGCGGCGCTGGCTGCAGGAATGAAGCGGCTCCAGGGCGTCGGCATGACTTCGGCGCGCACCCGTTCGCGCATGGTGGAGCGGCTGCGCGAACAGGGGATCCGGGACGAAGCCGTGCTTGCCGCGATGGCAGCGGTTCCTCGTCACGTGTTCGTGGAAGAAGCGCTGGCGAGCCGCGCCTACGACGACACCGCCCTCCCGCTCGGCTTCCAGCAGACGATCTCGCAGCCCTGGGTGGTCGCACGCATGATCGAGCTCGCGCGCAACGGACGGGATCTCGGAAGGACGCTCGAAGTCGGCGCTGGCTGCGGCTACGAGGCGGCGGTGCTCGCGCGGCTCGCCACCGAAGTGTATGCGATCGAGCGCATCGCGGCCCTGCTCGATCGCGCGCGGGCGAACCTGCGGTACTTGCGGCTGCCCAATGTCAGGTTGAAGCACGCCGATGGCAGTCTCGGGCTGGCGGAGGCGGCGCCGTTCGATACAATCCTTGTCGCGGCCTCCACTGCCCGCGTGCCCGACGCGCTGTGCGCGCAGCTCGCGAGCGGGGGCAGGATGGTGTTGCCGCTGGGCGCGGGCGAGCAGTCGCTGTGCGTCATCGACCGTCTGCCCGGCGGTGGATTCAGGCAGGAAGCGTTCGACCCGGTTCGCTTCGTCCCGCTGGTGGCGGGGGTGGAATGAGAGGAAGAATTTCGACGCGCGTGCGGACACTGCTCGCCGGCGGGGCGTTCTCCGTCCTGCTGTCGGGCTGCTCGGGGCCGGTGCCCGCGCCGGTGATCGAGCGTGCGCGCACCCCCGCACCGGCTCCTGCGACCGCTCCCGCGCCGGCGACCGCGAAGGCGGGTGTGCCCGCGGCCGAACCCGCGGCGACCCGGCAGGCGGAGCGAAGCTACGTCGTCCGCAAGGGCGACACCCTGCACGCGATCGCGCTCGACCAGGGCGTCGATTACCGCGATCTGGTGGCCTGGAACCGCATCGAGAATCCGGATGTCATTCACGTCGGCCAGCGCCTTCGGCTGGAGCCGCCCGCGGCGGTGTCGGTCGCGGCTCCCGCGGCGGCGGGTGGCGCTACGAGCGCAGATGGCGCGACGATCTATCGCGAGCCCAAGGGCGGCAGGCAGCCCTATAGCGAACAGGCATGGGCGAGGCTGGGGCAGGGCGAAGCGGGCACGCCGGCGGCAGTGGCGCCGGCTCCCGCCCTCAAGACACCCGCCCCGGCCGCAGTCGAAGCCGCGCCGGCTGCGGCCGCGGCGAGCGGCATCGACTGGATCTGGCCTGCCAACGGCAAGCTGCTGAACGGGTTCAAGGAGCCATCCAGCAAGGGGATCGACATCGCCGGCAAGCCCGGCGATCCGGTGCTTGCGGCGGCCGCGGGCAAGGTGATCTACGCCGGCTCCAACGTGCGCGGTTACGGCAACCTGGTCGTCGTCAAGCACAACGACCAGTTCCTCTCGGCCTATGCCCACAACCGCAAGATCCTGGTCAAGGAGAGCCAGCTCGTCGAGCGCGGGCAGAAGATCGCCGAGCTGGGCGACAGCGACGCCGATCAGGCCAAGCTGCATTTCGAGATCCGGCTGCAGAGCAAGCCGGTGGATCCGCTCAAGTATCTACCCGGCCGCAAGCCATGATCGGACCCGATCCCGTCGACGAGTTCCAGGCCGGGGAGGCGATCGCGGAGGGCGAGCCCGGCATCGCCGCCGAGCCGGAGGACGGTTATTGCAACGACCTCGTCCAGATCTATCTGAACGAGATCGGGGGCACGCCGCTGCTCGACGCCCGGCGCGAGGCCGAGCTCGCCCGGCGCGTGCGCGCGGGCGATTTTTCCGCCCGCCAGGAGATGATCCGCCACAATCTGCGCCTGGTCGTCAACATCGCGAAGCACTATCTCAACCGCGGGCTTCCGCTGATGGATCTGGTCGAGGAGGGCAACCTCGGCCTGATTCATGCGCTGGACAAGTTCGATCCGGAGCGCGGTTTCCGGTTTTCGACCTATGCCACCTGGTGGGTGCGCCAGAACATCGAGCGCGCGATCATGAACCAGTCCCGCACCGTGCGACTGCCCGTTCATGTGATCAAGGAGCTCAACCGCGTGCTGCGCGCCGTGCGCATGGTCGAGGCCACCGGCGGCGGCGACGCGGCAGCCGAGGACATCGCGGCGCTCACCGGCAAGCCGGTCGATCAGGTGCGCGAGATCCTGCTCCTCAATGAACACACGGCATCGCTCGACGCGCCGCTCGAGTCCGGCTCGGAGAGCTCGCTTAGCGAGTCGCTCGCCGACGAGCACTGCGAGCCGCCAGAGGCCGGCATCCAGCGCCACGAGGTGGAGCGGCGCGTGCGCGAGTGGATCTCGGGGCTGAGCGCGGGGCAGCGGCGGGTCATCGAACGGCGTTATGGGCTCGAGGGTGGCGAACCGCGCAGCCTGGAAGAAGTGGCGAGTGAACTCGGTTTGACCCGCGAACGCGTGCGGCATGCGCAGATCGTGGCGCTGCACCGCCTGCGCACGATCCTCGACCGCAGGGGCGTGGCGAGAGACGCGCTACTGTGATCCGGCGACCTCGCAGCGAGCGTCGCAAGCCGCCGCCAGTTCGTGCCCGAGCTGATGGACGGCCATCGCGTAGAAGCTCGACCGGTTGTAGCGGGTGAGCACATAGAAGTTCTGCAGGCCCAGCCAGTACTCGGTCTCCTCGCCCGGGCTCGGCAGATCGATCAGCGCCGCGCGCGCACCGGCCGGGAGCGGCGGCTGCGCACGCACACCGCGCGCTTCGAGATCCTCGGCAGAAAGCGTGGGGACGATGCCGGCTTCGACCAGCGCCTGGACATCCTCCCCGCCGACCTTCGCCGGCAGCGCCACCTCGGCCTCCCTCTGCCAGCCATGTTCGCTCAGGAAGCGGGCAATGCTTCCGATCGCGTCCGCGGCGCTCGCCGAAAGATCGATGCCGCCGTCGCCGTCGAAGTCCACCGCGTATCTGCGATAGCTGCTCGGCAGGAACTGCGCGAGCCCGAGCGCGCCCGCGTAGGAACCGCGGAAGGCGAGCGGGCTGCGCCCCTGTTCGCGCGCGAGCAGCAGCAATTCCTCCAGCTCGCGCCGGAACAGTTCCGCGCGCGGCGGGTAATCGAAGGCGAGTGTCGCCAGCGCCGCGAGCGCCGGGAAGCGGCCGGTGTTGCGGCCGTAGATCGTTTCGACGCCGAGGATTGCGACGATGATCCTGCGGGGAACGCCGAAACGCAGCTCGGCGCTCGCCAGCTCTGCGGCGTGGGCGCGCCAGAAACGCACGCCGGCGGCGATGCGTGAGCCGTCGAGGTAACGCTCACGATATCGCCGCCAGGAGCGAGCCGACGGATCGGCGCCCGGGGCGATCAAGGCGAGCACGCGCGGTTCGGGGCGCAGGTCGCGAAACCAGCGGTCGAGTTCGGCGCGCCTGAAGGTGTGCTTCGAAGCCATCTGGTCGAGGAAGTCCGCGACCTCGGCACGCTGCGCGAAGCGCTCCGGAGCCGGGCCCGCAGCGTGTGCGACGCAGGCCAGCATCAGTGCGGCGCAGCCGATGCGCAGTTTTCCCGGCAGGCTCATGGCCGGAGCCTGAAGCTGCGGACGCGCCGGACGAACTCGCGGCTGCCGCCGGGCCCGGCGCCGCGACCGTAGCGCAGTTGCGCATAGAGCCCGGCCAGTTCGGCGGCCGGCCCTGCCAGCCGGGGCGCCGCCGCGCCGATGCGGCGGGCATAGTCGGTGGGGCCTTCGTGGGGCCTGCGCGCGAGGCCCAGCCGCGACATCTTTCGTGAAAACGCCGACCACGCCCCGGCCACGGCGTCCTGCCTCGCGTGCTCGTGCAGTGCCCATGCGCCGAATGCCGATAGCATGACGGCCAGCAGCGCTCCCATCGCGCCGCCGATTGCACGCCAGTCTGCATCCTGCATGCCGAGCCGGCCGAAGAGCTCGCGCTGGCGCGCGGCCGTGTAGCCGATGACCCATTGGTCCCATGCGTTGCCCATCGCCTCCCAGCGAAAGCGCAGCGGGCGCAGCCAGTCGAGTTCGCTGCGCATCAGGAAGGGCAGGGGGTCGCCTGCCGGCAGTGCCGCCGCGATCCCGCGCTCGATCCGCGAGGGCGCAACCGCCGCGGTCGGGTCGATACGCGTCCAGCCGCGCCCCGCGAGCCAGACCTCGGCCCAGGCGTGCGCATCGGACTGTCGCACGACGAGGTAGGAATCCACCGGATTGATCTCTCCGCCCTGGTAGCCGGTGACCACACGCGCAGGGACGCCCGCCGCACGCATCAGGAAGACGAAGGCGCCCGCATAGTGCTCGCAGAAACCGCGCCGCGTGCCGAAGAGGAATTCGTCGATCGCCTCCTTGCCGAGCACGGGCGGCGTGAGGGTATAGACGAATGGCTCGCGGCGGAAATGCGCGAGTGCCTGTGCGATGACGCCTGAATCGTCCGCTGCTGTGGCGCGCCAGCGGCTGGCCAGCATCCGGCTGCGCGGATTGGAGCGGGCAGGCAGACGCCGCGCCTCGCCCAGGGTGGCTTCCGGTTCCGCGGCGCCGGCGCTCGCCTCCAGCCAGGAGCGCATCGGATAGAGCGCCCGCTGGTGAACCGGAGTGCGTGCGAGGAGCTGGAATTCGGAGGTCATCACCGCCGCCTCCGGAACGAGGCCGGGCAGCTCGAGCGCGAACAGCCAGCGCTGGTTGTGCGGCTCCAGGGTGACGACATACTCCACGGCTTTGCCGGCGGGCTCCCACGGGATGCGATCGTGGGGCGTGCTTCGGGCCGCCCGCCAGGTCCGGCCGTCGAAGCGGGTGAGCACCGGACCGCGCCAGTACAGATCCCGCTGCGCGGGCGGCGCCCCCGCGAATTTCACCCGGAATGCCAGCGCCCCGGAAAGCGAAAGCTCGCCGATCGAGCCCGGTGTCATGGTGTCCGACAGGCCGCTCATTGCGCTGAAGGCATCCTTCGGCAGTCCCCACAGTGGCCCCTGCACGCGCGGGAACAGCACGAAGAACACCAGCATGAACGGAACCGCCTGCGCGGTCATGACCAGCGCGCGCTCGATCGTCGCACGCGCCGGCTGGCCGTCGCGCGCGATCTGGAGGACCGCGGCGGTGACCAGCACCACACCCGCCACGGCGTACGCGGCGACTCCCGGGCCCTGGCGGTCGAAGAGCAGCGCGAGCAGCAGGAAATAGCACAGCAGGGCGACGGTGAAACCGTCACGCCGGGTGCGCAGCTCCAGCAGCTTGAGCGCGAGGAATGCCAGCAGCATGGCGACTCCCGGCTCGCGGCCGAAGGCCGACCGGTAGGCGATCGCGATCGCTGCCGTCGCCACCGCCACCAGGATCGCCAGCAGCCAGGGCGGCGGCAGCCGCCCGCCTCGTGCCCACAGCCATGCGGCGTAGACGAACAGAATGCCGGAAGGCACGCCGATCACGGCGGGAAGTTTCACGATGAGCGGCGCCACGACCGCGGCCGATGCGGCGAGCAGCCAGATCGCCTGGCGTGGCGAAACGCATGCGCCCGGTTCAGCGCGCCGGGGATTCGCCATGAAGGGCCAGAGCCTTGAGGCAGGCTTCGACGTGCGCGGCGCCCGATTGCGGTGCGAGCACGACGCCGGGAATGCGCAGCCCGAAGCGCACGCCGCCGTCTCTCGCGCGCAGCACCTGGGCCGCGAGCCGGGACAGGCGCGCCTCGGCCGAAAGCCCGGCATCCAGGCGGTCCCAGTCCAGCCACACGGTGTCCCCGCCGCCGCCGGCAAAGAGCTTGGTGAGCAGCGCGGCTCCGCGCGCCGCGGACTTCCACGCGACATGGCGCGGAGAATCCGAGGGACGATGGCCGCGCAGCCCGGAGAAATCATCGCTCCCTCCGGCGCCTGCGCTGGTGCCGTCGGACGGCGCCTGTCCGGCTTCGATCGGTGGCGCATTTCGCTCGGGGCTCGGCCAGACCAGGCAGCGCATGTCGGGCTCGATGACGCTCCATGCCCGGACCAGACCGAGCGGGAAGGTCGTTTCGATCCGGATCCGCCCCGGCCGCTGCCAGCCGCGCCGCCGCGCCGGTACGGCCAGCGCGACGACCGCGCTCGCCCCGCCTGCGACATCGACGACCGCCGGCTCGCCAACCGCCGGCGTCAGCACGAGCGCGATCCGGGCCTGCGCCCGCCGGTTCGACAACACGAGTGGAAAACGCGCGACCCCGCCGCAGAACACCGGATCGCAGCGGCCGTACTCGATTCCCAGATGGACCAGATTGCGGAACGCATGCAAAATGGAAACGACGCCGAGGCCGGCGAGCAGGAAGGTGAGCGCGTAGCCGAGGCTGAGCCCGTAATTGATCGATCCGATCAGCAGCGTGACGATGGTCGCGGCGAAGGCGAGCCCGGCACGCGTCGGCAGCACGAAGACGCGCCGCTGGCCGAGGACGATGGGCGCGGGCTCGGGGCCGGCGAGCCGGAACAGCCAGCGGTCGACGAAATCGCGCAGGCGAGCGAGTGCCGGAGCCGCCGGCAGCGCCAGCGTGGGCGTCATGGCAGCGCGACCTTCGTCATCCAGTCGGCGACCAGACGCTCGCCGGAGAGCTCTTCGGAGGCGGCCTGCAGGCGATGGCCGGCCACCGCCGGCAGGATCGTCTGAACGTCCTCCGGCAACACCATTTCGCGCCCCTCGAGGAATGCCCAACTGCGGGCGGCCGCCTGGATCGCCAGTGCCGCACGGGGGCTCAGCCCCATCGCGAACTCGGGCGCCCGCCGTGACTGCTCCACGAGCGCCTGGATGTAATCGAGCAGGGCATCCGACACATGCACCGCCGCCGCTTCGCGCTGGAGATCGGCCAGGGCCGCAGCGTCGATCAGCGGAGGCATCGCCGCCAGCAGTTCGCGCCGGTCGGTGCCGCGCAACAGCGCACGCTCCGCCGCGCGATCGGGATAGCCGAGCTCGATGCGCATCAGAAAGCGGTCGAGCTGGGACTCGGGCAGCGGAAAGGTGCCGATCTGGTGGGACGGATTCTGGGTGGCGATGACGAAGAACGGCGAGGGCAGGGGACGCGTCTCGCCCTCGGCGGTGACCTGGCGTTCCTCCATCGCCTCGAGCAGCGCGCTCTGGCTCTTGGGGGTGGCGCGGTTGATCTCGTCGGCGAGCAGCAACTGCGTGAAGATGGGCCCGGGATGAAAGCGGAAGGCGCCCAGATCGCGATCGAAGACCGAGACGCCGATGATGTCCGCCGGCAGCATGTCGCTGGTGAACTGGATGCGATGGAACTGCATGCCGAGCAGCTTCGCGAGCGCCTGGGCCAGCGTGGTCTTTCCGACCCCGGGGACGTCCTCGATCAGCAGGTGTCCGCCGGCGAGCAGACAGGCCAGAGCGAGCTTCAGCTGGCGCTCCTTGCCGAGAACGACCCGGCTCGCCTGCGTGACGATTTCACCTGGGACGGTTCGAGGCATGGCCTTGTGGTGCCGCGGAGGAAAAGGCGATAATCGGGGCGCGCCGATTGTAGTGGATTTTCCGGGCCGATCCGTCCCTGGCGCCGCTCATCATGACCACAGCATTCCTCTTCCACCGCGACTGCCTGCTGCACGACATGGGCAGGCATCACCCCGAGTGCCCGGATCGGCTGTCGGTCATCAACGACCGGCTCATCGCGGCAGGACTCGATGCTTATCTCGCCTTCCATGACGCGCCGCTCGCCACCCGCGAGCAGCTCGCCCGGGCGCATGAGGCCGCGTACATCGAGGAGCTGTTCCGCAGCTCGCCCGAAGAAGGACTGCATCACCTGGATCCGGACACCGCGATGTGCCCGCACACCCTGCGGGCGGCGCTGCGCGCGGCCGGGGCGGGCATCCATGCGACCGAGCTGGTGCTGAAAGGGGAGGCGGAGAACGCGTTCTGCGCCGTGCGCCCGCCGGGCCACCATGCCGAGCGCGCGCGGGCGATGGGCTTCTGCTTCTTCAACAACGTCGCGATCGCAGCCAAACACGCGCTGGAAGTCTGCGGGCTGGAGCGTATCGCAATCGTGGATTTCGACGTCCATCACGGCAACGGTACCGAGGACATCTTCGGCGGCGATCCGCGCGTCCTCATGGTCGGCACCTTCCAGCACCCGTTCTACCCGTACTGCGGCACCGAGAATCCGGCGCCCAACATGTGCAACGTGCCGCTCCCCGCGGGAACGCGGGGGGATCAGTTCCGTCAGGTGGTGGGCGATCTCTGGCTGCCGCGGCTGCACGCGTTCGCCCCTCAGGCGTTCTTCATTTCCGCCGGCTTCGACGCCCATTACGAGGACGACATGGCGTCGCTCGGTCTGCTCGAGGCCGACTACGCCTGGGTGACGGGCCGGATCAAGGCCCTGGCCGGGGAGAGTGCGCAGGGGCGCATCGTGTCGATGCTCGAAGGCGGATACGCGCTCTCTGCGCTCGCCCGCAGCGTGTGCGCGCATATCAAGGTACTCGCCGACCTGTGAGCGCGGCGCAAGGCTTCGTGCTTACGGTACCATTGCGCCGCGCCGCGCTCAGGGCATCTTGCCGGCGGGCGGGCGAATCGGGAGAGCGGCAATGAATTGCGGGATGACGGGTTTCGGGCGGCGGCGAGAGCGGACGGTGTGGCGATGATCACCGGTTCCCTCGTGGCGGTCGTCACGCCCATGCGCGAGGATGGCAGCCTCGATCTGGCGCGGCTGCGCGCTCTCGTCGACTTTCATGCCAAGGCCGGCACCGACGGCATCGTCGTGGTCGGCACCACCGGAGAATCGCCCACGGTCGACTTCGAGGAGCACTGCGAGATCATCCGCATCGCCGTCGAGCACGCCGCCGGGCGGCTCCCGATCATTGCCGGCACCGGCGCCAACTCGACCTCGGAGGCGGTCGAGCTGGCCGCGTGGGCGGTGAAGGTCGGGGCCCAGGCCCATCTTTCCGTCGTTCCGTACTACAACAAGCCGACCCAGGAAGGGCTGTACCGCCATTTCCGCACGATCGCGGAAGCGGTCGAGCTGCCGATGATCCTGTACAACGTTCCGGGCCGCACCGTCGCCGACCTGTCCAACGACACCGCGCTGCGCCTGGCTGCGATCCCGAACATCGTCGGCATCAAGGATGCGACCGGCGGGATCGAGCGGGGCAGCGACCTGATCCGGCGCGCGCCGCCGGGATTCGCCATCTACAGCGGCGACGACGCGAGCGCGCTCGCCCTGATCCTGCTCGGCGCGCAGGGGGTCGTCTCGGTGACCGCGAACGTCGCGCCGGGCCTCATGCACCAGATGTGCGAAGCCGCCCTGCGGGGAGACGTTTCGCGGGCGCGCGAGATCAATTCGAAGCTCTTCGGCCTGCACCGCGATCTCTTCATCGAGGCCAATCCGATCCCGGTGAAGTGGGCCTGCGCCCGCATGGGCCTGATCGCAGACGGCATCCGCCTGCCGCTCACCCCGCTGACGCCGGCCTGCCACGAGCGCGTGACGCAGGCGATGCGACTCGCCGGCATCGATGTTTGAAAACGACATGATCCGAAACTCCCTGGCCACCAGCCGCACCCGCGCGATGTTGTCCGGCGCGCTGCTCGCCGTGCTGCTCGCCGGCTGTTCCGGCACGCTCTTCGAGAAGAAGGAGATCGACTACAAGTCGGCGGGCAAGCTGCCCCCGCTCGAGATTCCTCCGGACCTGACCCGGCCGGGGCGCGACGACCGCTATGCCGTGCCCGACACCGTGGTGCGTGATACCGCGACCTATTCCGAGTACAGCGCCGAACGCTCGGGTCGCGGCCCTGCCCAGGTGGCGGCGAGCGTGCTTCCGCAGGTGGACAAGATCCGCGTCGAGCGTGCCGGAACGCAGCGCTGGCTGGTGGTCGAGGGCGCCCCCGATGCCCTGTGGGCGCCGATCAAGGAATTCTGGCAGGAAGCCGGATTCCTCATCAACCTGGAGATGCCGGATGCCGGCATCATGGAGACCGACTGGGCGGAGAACCGCGCCAAGCTCCCCCTGGACTTCATCCGCAGCACCATCGGAAAACTGCTCGATTCGCTCTACTCGACCTCGGAGCGGGACAAGTTCCGCACCCGCCTGGAGCCGGGTGCGACGCGCGGGACGACCGAGATCTACATCAGCCATCGCGGCCTCACGGAGGTCTATTCGACGGACGCGAAGGACACCACCGTATGGCAGCCGCGTCCGCCCGATCCGGAGCTCGAGGCGGAGATGCTTCGCCGGTTGATGATCAAGCTGGGGGTGACGGAAGAACGCAGTCGGGCGCAGGTCGCACAGGGTCCGAAGATCGAGCGCGCCGTGTTACGCCGCGGCGCGGACGGTAGCGGTGCGCTCGAACTGAAGGAGCCGTTCGATCGCGCATGGCGTCGCGTCGGTCTCGCGCTCGACCGGGTCGGATTTACCGTCGAGGATCGCGACCGTACGCAGGGGATGTTTTTCGTGCGCTACGTCGATCCCGGGATCGATTCCAAGACCGGCAAGCAGGACTCGGGCTTCCTCTCGAAGCTGATGTTCTGGCGCAGCGACAAACCCGCGGTCGATACGAAACTCCAGTACCGCGTGCAGGTCGTCAGGGATGGGGAGGTGAGTACGCTTCGGGTGTTGACCCGCGAAGGCGGCGTGGACCAGTCGGCGACAGCCGGGAAGATCCTGAATCTACTCCACGAACAGCTCAAGTAATGCGTTTCGCATCGCTGGGCAGCGGCAGCCGCGGCAACGCGCTCGTCGTCGAGGCCGGAGCCACCCGGCTGATGCTCGATTGCGGTTTCACCGTGCGCGAGACGGTTGCGCGGCTCGCGCGCCTGTGCCTCGCGCCCGAGGCGATCACCGGCATCGTCCTCACCCACGAGCACGGCGACCATGTCGCCGGTGCCTTCCGGTTCGCATGCCGGTACCGCGTTCCGGTGTGGACGACACAGGGAACCTTCTCGGCGATCCGGCGCTTTGGAGATGAAACGCCCGAGCTGAAGTTCATCGACAGCCACGAACCGTTCTGCGCCGGCGAGCTGGAAGCTCACCCGTTTCCCGTTCCGCACGATGCGCGCGAGCCGGTACAGTTCGTGTTCGGCGACGGCCGCAGCCGTCTCGGCGTGCTGACCGACAGCGGATGCTCCACCCCGCACATCGAGCGCATGCTGTCGGGATGCGATGGCCTCGTGATCGAGTGCAACCACGACGCCGGGATGCTTGCCTGCGGCGACTATCCGCCTGCACTCAAGCGGCGCATCGCCGGCCGCTTCGGCCACCTCGACAATGCGACCGCGGCCGTGCTGCTGGGCGCGCTGGACACGACCCGCCTGCAGCATGTCGTCGCGGCGCACCTGAGCGAGCACAACAATCGGCCGGGGCTCGCACGCGCCGCGCTGGCCGCCGCGATGAACTGCGAACCCGGCTGGATCGGCGTGGCCGGACAGGAGGAAGGATTCGGATGGCGGGCGATCGTCTGATGCCGGACGCAGAAAAAAGCCGACCCGAAGGTCGGCTTTTTACACGGAAAAAATCCGCTTACTTCTTGGCTTCTTCCTTCTTCGGTTCGTCAGCGGGTGCGGCTTCGGCGGGTTTGGCTGCATCGCCGGCAGCAGGAGCAGCGTCGGTGGCGGCGCCTTCGGCGGGCTTGGGCGCTTCGTCCGCAGGAGCCGGGGCGGGTGCGGGCGCGGGTGCAGGTTCCGCAGCCGGTGCCGGCGCGGGTGCAGGCGCCGCTTCTTCGTTCTTGCCGCAAGCCGAAACGGCGACGGCGATCAGTGCAGCGACGAGGAGAGAGCGTTTCATTGTGTGATTCCCTTATCGATAAATGGATGCCATGAATCTCAGTTTCACCTTGGCAGAGGAGCTACCTCAACCGGACGGCATATTAGCACGGGCGCAACAAGCAGGCAAGGCGTAGGCGTGCCGTTCCCGCATTCAGGTCTGCGCTGAAGGGTGGCCGGCGCCATACGGCGGCCACCTTCACGCGGGCCGCACCACCCACCACGAGGAGGAATGCCTTTCAGGAGAAACCGTGCGAGCCCGTCCGGTGGATGTATCAAATCTGCCACAGCCCGTAGAATGAGCGCTTTCGCCAGAGTCACCATGCCGCAGGCACTCATCGAATCGCTCGACCACGAAGGCAAGGGCGTCGCGCACTTCGAAGGCAAGACCGTCTTCGTCGAAGGTGCGCTGCCGGGCGAGCGGGTCGAGTTCGCTTCCCTGCGGCGCAAGCCCACCTACGAGTTCGGCACCGTCAGGCGGATCCTCTTTGAGAGCCCGTACCGGGTGAGCCCGCGCTGCCCGCATTTCGGGGTCTGCGGGGGCTGCATCATGCAGCACCTCGAATTCCACGCCCAGACGGCGATGAAGCAGCGCGCCCTGGAGGACGCCCTCTGGCACATCGCCCGCCTGCGCCCGGAGCAGGTTTTCGCCGCGATCGAAGGGCCGGAGTGGGGCTACCGGCATCGCGCGAGGCTTTCCGTGCGCCTGGTTCCGCGTAAGGGCGGCGTGCTGGTCGGCTTCCACGAGCGCAGGAGCAGCTATGTCGCCGACATGGATCGCTGCGAGGTCCTGCCGCGCGCGATTTCCGACCTGCTCCCCGCGCTGAGACGGCTCATCGGCGCCCTGTCGGTGGCCGATCGCCTGCCGCAGGTGGAAGTGGCGATGGGCGATGCGGCGACGGTCCTGGTGCTGCGGGTGCTCGATCCGCCCACGGCGCAGGACGAGGCCGCGATGCGCGAGTTCGCAGACCGTTTCGGGGTGGTGATCCATCTCCAGCCCGGCGGGCCCGAGACCGCCTTCCCGTTCCACCCGCCGCAGCCGCCGCAGCTCGCCTACCGGCTTCCGGAGTTCGGGGTACGGATCGCCTTCATGCCGACCGATTTCACGCAGGTCAACCACGCGATGAACGAGGTCCTCGTGCGCCGGGCGGTGCAGCTCCTCGATGCGCATGCGGGCGAGCGCGTGCTCGAGCTGTTCTGCGGGTTGGGGAATTTCACACTGCCTATCGCGCGTGGCGGCGCGCGTGTGACCGCGATCGAAGGCAACCCGGCATTGATCGCGCAGGCCCGGGAAAATGCTCGTGCGAACGGGCTCGCGGCCCGCGTGCGTTTCATCGCGGGCGACCTCTTTGCGCTCGACGAAGCGATCCTTGGCGAGTTCGGCGGGCAGGAAAAGATGCTGATCGATCCCCCGCGCGAAGGCGCGATCGAGGTCATCAAGGCGCTCGCGGAAGATGCGCCGCGGCGCATCGTCTATGTCTCGTGCAACCCGGCCACCCTCGCCCGTGATGCCGCCGTCCTGGTTCGGCAGAAAGGCTACCGGCTACGCGGTGCCGGGATTCTCAACATGTTCCCGCATACGGCCCATGTGGAATCGATCGCCTGCTTCGAGCGCGGCGCAGCTTGACGGAAACGACGAGGGCGGCCGCAGCCGCCCTCGCAGTCCAACATCGGTGCGTGCGCCTCAGTCGCGCTCTCCGGTGAAGGCGAGCAACAGGTGCAGCAGGCTCACGAACACGTTGTAGATGTCCAGATAGACCGCGAGTGTCGCGCTGACGTAGTTGGTTTCTCCGCCGCGCACGATGCGCTGGATGTCGAACAGGATATAGGCGGAAAAGATCACCACCGCCAGCGCAGAGATCGTCAGCGCGAGCGCCGCAATCTGCAGGAAGGCGTTGGCCAGCATCGCCAGCAGCAGCACCATCACGCCTACGAAGAGGAACTTGCCCATCGTGCTGAAATCGCGCTTCGCGGTGGTCGCGACGCCCGCCAGGACGAAGAAGATGGTGGCAGTCCCGCCTCCGGCGACCGCGATCAGGCTCGCGCCGTTCCTGAATCCGAGTGCGACCTGCAGGATGCCCGAGAGCATCAGGCCCATGAACAGGGTGAAGCCGAGCAGCAGCGCGACACCGATGCCGCTGTCCTTGTTGCGCTCGATCCCCCACATGAATCCCCAGGCGACGCCGAGGAACAGCAGCAGGCCGACGAACGGGCTGCCCGCGAGCAGCGAAAACCGGAACTGCACGCCGAGCATTGCGCCGATGACGGTCGGAACCAGGCTCAGCGCAAGCAGCCAGTAGGTGTTGCGCAGCACCCGATTCTGCCCGAGCGCGCCTTCGCGCCCGGCGGTGATGACACGAATCTGCTCTTGCATGGATGACCTCCGATGTCTGATGACGTTGTTCCCGCGTGCGACGCTGGCTAAGACTACCGAAGTGCTGCGGAAGTTGCAACCGGCCGCGCCGCGCGCACCGTGTGCGCTGCGGGAGCCATGCTACCATTCGACCGGTACCCCCGGAGCCTGCGGCGGCGGCCGGTTGGAGGGAGGATGGGTGGCGGAGCGGTCGAACGCACCGGTCTTGAAAACCGGCAGACCTCCACGGGTCTCGTGGGTTCGAATCCCACCCCATCCGCCATGCCTGCATTAAAAGCAAAGACTTATAGCATCACCCAGTAATTACCCATCATTACGCCGTTAGTGCAACATCCGTTCTGTAAATTCGTAACCTGCTGGTTTTGCGAGGCTGTGTCGGGCGTAGCGATGAGGGCGCGTAGCGCCCGAAGAGCGGAGGACGGCACAGCCTCGCGGCGAAACCCTGGCAGGCAGCACCCGCAGGCGATTTCGTCGGGGCATTCTTACCCATTCCCACGAAGGAGTCGACCGCATCATGGCGCATCGCGTAGAGCATCACCCCCTGGACGCCGCTTTTGCGGCCTTGCTGGCCAACGGATTGGACGGTGCTGGCGAAGCCCTGCGCATCCTGGTCAATGAAGCGAGCAAGATCGAACGTAACCACTTTCTCAATGCCCGACCGCATGAACGCACTGCCGAGCGAATCGACTACGCCAATGGCTACAAGCCCAAGACCGTCATGACCCGCGTCGGTGAACTGACTTTCGACGTGCCCCAGGTGCACACCCCCTGGACGCCGCTTTTGCGGCCTTGCTGGCCAACGGATTGGACGGTGCTGGCGAAGCCCTGCGCATCCTGGTCAATGAAGCGAGCAAGATCGAACGTAACCACTTTCTCAATGCCCGACCGCATGAACGCACTGCCGAGCGAATCGACTACGCCAATGGCTACAAGCCCAAGACCGTCATGACCCGCGTCGGTGAACTGACTTTCGACGTGCCCCAGGTGCAC
>MNXU01000071.1 GCA_001872285.1 Betaproteobacteria bacterium CG2_30_68_42 | reverse complement strand
GCGGCGCGATACAATCCGCATTTTTCCGGCCCCGTCGCCATGCCGCGCAAGATCCTCGTCACCAGCGCCCTGCCGTATGCCAACGGCGCGATCCATCTCGGCCATCTGGTGGAGTACATCCAGACCGACATCTGGGTCCGCTTCCAGAAGATGCGCGGCAACGAGTGCTGGTACGTGTGCGCCGACGACACCCACGGCACGCCGGTCATGCTGCGCGCCGCGAAGGAGGGCATCCCGCCCGAGGAACTGATCCGGCGCGTATATGGCGAGCACACGCGCGACTTCGCCGGCTTCCACATCGCCTTCGACTGCTATCACTCCACGCACTCGGAGGAGACCCGTTTCTATGCCGAAGACATCTATCGCAGGCTGAAGGACGCCGGGCTGATCGAGGTGCGCGCGGTCGAGCAGTTCTACGATCCGGTGGAGCGGATGTTCCTGCCGGACCGCTACATCCGAGGCGAATGCCCGAAGTGCGGCGCTCTCGACCAGTACGGCGATTCGTGCGAAGTGTGCGGCGCCGCCTATGCGCCCACCGAGCTGAAGAATCCGCGCTCGGCGGTGTCCGGCGCCACCCCGGTGCGCAAGTCCTCGGATCACTATTTCTTCCGGCTCTCCGATCCGCGCTGCCAGGCCTTTCTCAGGCGCTGGACGCGCGCGCCGGGACGGCTCCAGCCCGAGGCCTCGAACAAGATGCAGGAATGGCTGGGCGAGGAGGGCGAGAGCCGGCTCACCGACTGGGACATCTCGCGCGACGCGCCTTATTTCGGCTTCGAGATCCCGGGCGCGCCCGGCAAGTTCTTCTATGTCTGGCTGGACGCCCCGATCGGCTATTTCGGCAGCCTGCGCAGGCTTGCCGCCGGCAATCCCTCGATCGACGTTGCGTCCTTCGTGGAGCGCGAGGCGGCAGAACGCGAGGGCACCGAGCTCTATCATTTCATCGGCAAGGACATCCTGTACTTCCATGCCCTGTTCTGGCCGGCCGAGCTGGAGCATGCCGGCTACCGCACGCCGAGCGGCATCTTCGCCCACGGCTTCCTCACTGTGGACGGCCAGAAGATGTCGAAGTCGCGCGGCACCTTCATCACCGCCGAGAGCTACCTCGCACAGGGTCTGAACCCGGAATGGCTGCGCTACTACTATGCCGCCAAGCTCGCGGGCTCGATGGAAGACATCGATCTGAATCTGGGCGATTTCATCGCCCGCGTGAATTCCGATCTGGTCGGCAAGTACATCAACATCGCCAGCCGCTGCGCCGGATTCCTGAGCAGGCGCTTCGAGGGACGGCTGTGCGCGCCCTGGCCGCGCCCGGACACGCTGCTGATCGATGAGGTCGCGGCCGCACGCGCCGAGATCGCCGAGCTCTACGAGGCCCGCGAGACCGGCAAGGCCCTGCGCGAGGTGATGCGCCTGGCGGACGCCGCCAACCAGTATGTCGATGAGCACAAGCCGTGGGACCTCGCCAGGGCCGGCGAGGCTGCCGCGGGGAGACTGCACGAGGTGTGCAGCGTGGCGATCAACCTGTTCCGCCTGCTCACGATCTACCTGAAGCCGGTGCTGCCCCGGCTGGCCGCCGACGTGGAGGCCTTTCTCGGCATCGCGCCCATGAGCTGGGCGGACGCGGGCAGCCTGCTCGGCGACGGGCATCGCATCCAGGGATACAAACATCTCATGACCCGGATCGAAGCGAAACAGATCGATGCCCTCGTCGAAGCCAACAGGGAATCGCTGGCTGCGCCGCCGCCGCACTCGCAGGCGCGCCACGCCGAGCACCAGAGCCGCGGCGAGGAAAAGGCCGCGCTGCCGCAGCTCGGCATCGAGGAGTTTTCGCGCATCGACCTGCGCATCTGCCGCATCGCCGCCGCCGAGCAGGTCGCCGGCGCCGACAAGCTGCTCAGGCTCACCCTCGACCTGGGCGGCGAGACACGCAACGTCTTCGCCGGAATCAAGTCCGCCTACGCGCCCGAGAGCCTCGTCGGGCGGATGACCGTCATGGTGGCCAACCTCGCGCCGCGCAAGATGAAGTTCGGACTCTCCGAAGGCATGGTGCTCGCCGCCTCGGGCGAAGGCCCGGGACTGTTCCTGCTCTCGCCGGATGCCGGCGCGCGGCCCGGCATGCGGGTGAAATAGACCGCCGTGCCTCGTTGGGTGCAGGACCGGCGCGGCTTCGCGCGCCTGCTGGCGGCGGTTCTCGCCGCGGCGCTCGGCGTGATGGCGGTGTCCCTCGGCGCCGCTTGGTTCGCACTCGGGCGGACGCCTGTGCTGCGCGACTTCCCGTCGAGCGCAACCGATGCGATCGTCAGCATCCTCGCCGGGCTGGCGGCGATGCTCATGGCGGGGCTGCGGATGCGCCGGCGGCAGGGCGAAGCGCAGGGGCCGAAGCCGTGACCGCGAAGCATCTGATCGTCCGCGGGCGCGTGCAGGGCGTCGGTTTCCGCGCCTCGCTCGCCTGGGAAGCCGAGCGCAACGGCGTCGCGGGCTGGGTGCGCAACCGCCGCGACGGGAGCGTCGAGGCGCTGCTGGCCGGCGACGATCCCTCGCTCGCCCGCATCCTCGACTGGGCGCGATGCGGCCCGCCGGGTGCCCGCGTCACCGGCATCGAGATCACGGACGCGAGCGGAGAATTCACGGGCTTCGAACTGCGTCCGAGCGTGTGAGCACCGATCCGGACGGGGCTGAGTCTCACTCGTAGAGCAGCTCGACGTTCTCCGCGCTGAGCCACTGCCTGAGCCCGGCGAGCAGGCCGTCCTCGAGGCGCACCCGCCAGCCCTCGCCCAGGGGAAGCTCGCATTCGGCGCGCTCGTTGCGATAGCGCAGCCGCACCGGGCAGGGCCCGTCCCGGTAGGGGGCGAGCAGGGTGCGCAGCTTCTCCGCCGCCGCCGGACCGGCACGGCTCGCGTTCCCGTTCAGCGCCAGGCACAGCGCCCTGGCGTAGCGCCCGCGCGCTTCCGCAGCCGTCATCAGGCCGACGGCATTGACCTTCATGCCACCGGTGAAATCGTCGCCCTGCACCTTGCCTTCGACCACCAGCACGGCGTCGGTCACGATCTTGGCGCGCTGCACCTCGAGCAGCTCGCTGTAGACGGTGACCTCCTGCTGCGCCGTACCGTCGTCGAGGACGAGCACGAGCATCTTGCCGCGCCGGCTCATCTGGGAGCGCGCGGCGAGCACGATGCCGGAGAGCACGACCGGCTCGCGCGAGGGCTTGAGCTGCGCGAGCGGGGCGCGCACGAAGGCGGAAAGTTCCTGCCGGTATTCGTTGTAGGGGTGGCCGCTGAGGAAGAAGCCGAGCGCCTGTTTCTCGTTGATGAGTCGTTCGCGCTCGGACCATTCCGGCACGCGGATGCCCGGCGGGCGGGGGATTTCCGCCTCGCCGGAGTCGAAGAGGCCGTTCTGACGGCTGTTGCGGCTCGCCTGCTCCGCGGCCTCCATGGCCAGTCCGACGCAGGCGAGCAGCCCGGCGCGGTTCCGATCGATCGCATCGAAGCAGCCGGCGCGCACCAGTGCCTCGATCACGCGGCGGTTCACCAGTCGCTTGTCGACCCGGCGGCACAGATCGAACAGGTCCGCGAACGGTCCGCCGCGGCTGCGCTCGCCGGCGATCGCCTCGATCGCGGCCAGCCCGGTACCCTTGATCGCGCCCAGGCCGTAGCGAATCGTGCGTGCATCGGTGGGCTCGAACCGGTAGCCGCTCTCGTTGATGTCGGGCGGCAGGAATGCGAGGCCGTTGTCCAGCGCGTCCTTGTGGAAGAAGCGCACCTCGTCGGTGTCGGCCATTTCGGACGACAGGGTCGCGGCCATGAAGGCGGCAGGATGATGGCATTTCAGCCACGCGGTCCGGTAGGCGACCAGCGAGTAGGCGGCCGCGTGCGACTTGTTGAAACCGTAGCCCGCGAACTTCTCCATGTAGTCGAAGATCTCGTTCGCCAGCGCGGCGCCGACGCCCCTCGCCTGCGCGCCCGCGACGAAGACCGCGCGCTGGCGCGCCATCTCCTCGACCTTCTTCTTGCCGATCGCACGGCGCAGTTCGTCGGCGCCTCCGAGCGAATAGCCGGCGAGCACCTGCGCGCTCTGCATCACCTGTTCCTGGTAGATCATGATTCCGCAGGTGCCGGCGAGCACCTTCTCGAGGCTCGGATGCAGAAAGGCGATGCGCTCGCGCCCCTGTCTGCGCGCGAGATACGAGGGGATCAGCTCCATCGGCCCCGGCCGGTACAGGGCGTTCAGCGCGATCAGGTCCTCGATGCAGGCGGGCTTCGCCTGCACCAGCATGTCCTTCATGCCGCGCGACTCGAACTGGAACACGGCGGTGGTGTTCGCGGCGCGGAAGATCTTCTCGTAGACCTCGGCGTCGTCGAGCGGCACTCGCTCGATGTCGATCTCGACCCCTTCGACGCGCCGCACGAGCTCGACCGCTTCGGCAAGGATGGTCAGGGTGCGCAGGCCGAGGAAGTCGAACTTGACCAGCCCGATCGCCTCGACGTCGTCTTTGTCGAATTGCGAGACTGCCGACTCGGGCCCGGCCGCCGAATACAGCGGGCAGAATTCCGTGAGCCGTCCCGGCGCGATCAGCACCCCGCCGGCATGCATGCCGACATTGCGGGTCAGCCCCTCGAGCCGCTCGGCCAGCGCCCACAGTTCGCGCAGCTCCTCTTCCTTTTCCAGGCGCTCGGCGATCAGCGGCTCGGCTGTCCGCGCCTTGGCGAGCGTCATGTGCAGGTCGTTCGGGATCAGCTTCGCGAACTGGTCGACGACGTTGAATGGCAGGTCGAGCACGCGCCCCACGTCGCGGATCACCGCCTTCGCCGCCATGGTGCCGAAGGTCGCGATCTGCGAGACCGCGTGCGCCCCGTAACGCCGCTTCACGTACTCGATGACCCGGTCGCGGCCGTCCTGGCAGAAATCGATGTCGAAATCCGGCATCGAGACCCGCGCCGGGTTGAGGAAGCGCTCGAACAGCAGTCCGTAGGCCAGCGGATCGAGGTCGGTGATGCCGAGCGAATAGGCGACCAGCGATCCGGCGCCGCTGCCGCGCCCCGGCCCGACCGGCACGCCGTTCGCTTTCGACCAGTGGATGAAGTCGGCGACGATCAGGAAATAGCCCGAGAAGCCCATCTGCGCGATGGTGCGGATCTCGAATGCGAGCCGCGCGTCATATTCGGCGCGGCGCGCCTGCCGCTCTTCGGGCTCCGGGAAGAGCCGCTCCAAACGTGCCTCGAGCCCCTCGCGCGCCTGTGCGGCGAGGTGCTCGTCGATGGTGACGCCCTCCGGGACCGGATAGGGCGGCAACCGGCTCCTGCCCAGCTCCAGGGAAAGATTGCAGCGCCGCGCGATCTCGACCGAGTTGGCGAGCGCTTCGGGCAGGTCGGCGAAGGCCGCCGCCATGTCCTCGCCCGACTTGAACCACTGCTCGGGGGTGAATGCCTTCGGCCGGCGCGAGTCGGCGAGCAGGTAGCCTTCGGCGATGCAAACGCGCGCCTCGTGCGCCTTGAAGTCGTCCCGGTCGAGGAACTGGATCGGGTGGGTCGCCACCACCGGCAGCCCGAGCTTGCCGGCGAGCGCGACGCTGCGCGCGACGAGCGCCTCTTCGCCGGGCGCGCCGAAACGCTGGAGCTCGATGTAGAACGCACCGGGAAAGTCCGCGGCCCAGCGCTTCGCCCGGGTCTCGGCCGCACGCGGCTTGCCTTCGGCGAGCGCCTGGCCGATGTCCCCGGAGCCCGCTCCGGACAGCGCGATGAGGCCGCTGTTGTCGCCGCCGGAAAGGGCGGCGCGCGCGACGCTCACCCGATCGCGCGCCCGGCCGGACAGGTAGGCGTCGGTGAGCAGCTCGCACAGCCGGGTGTAGCCGGCGCGGTTGCGGGCGATGAGCGCGATCCTCGATTCGCCTGCACGCGTGCCTTGCCCGTCCTGCGCCACGCAGACTTCGCAGCCGATGACCGGCTTGATGCCCGCGCTCCGCGCGGCGCGGTAGAACTTGAGCATCCCGAACAGGTTGGCGAGATCGGTGATGCCGAGCGCAGGCATGCCGAGCTGAACGGCGCGAGCGACCGCATCGTCGATGCGCACGATTCCGTCGGCGATCGAGAACTCCGTGTGCAGGCGAAGGTGGACGAAGGACGGCGCGGACATGGTGCGATTTTACGCGCGACGCCCGGAGCCTGCCGGCCCATCGCTGCGCGAAGCCGCCTGCGGTGGGATCGGGATCAGACGGGCGAATCCGGCTGCGCTCCGAGCCAGTCGAGGATCGGGCGCCACTGCTCGATCTCGCGCCCGGCTCGGCCCGGCGACAGATCGAACACGGTCAGGCCATGGGCCGCCACCTGGACGTAGAGCTGGGTGTCGCGCAGATAACCCACGACCGGCATGCCGAATGCATCGAGAAAGCGCTCCAGCTCGCGCGCCGCGCGCGTGCGCTCATCCACGCGCATGCCCACCACGCCCACCCGCGCGCGGCCCCGGCGCAGCGGCTTTTCCTCCATCAGCACTTCGAGGAAGGCGCGGGTGGCGAGCATGTCGAAGAGCGAGGGCTGCAGGGGCACGAGGATGCGATCGACGATGCGCACCAGTTCGCGCAGCCGGTGGCCGTGCAGGCCGGCGGGGGAGTCGAGCACGACATGGGTGGTGCCGTGCGGCGGCCGCGCCGGCGCATCGGGCGCGATCTCCCAGCCGCGGATCGCCGGCAGCACGTCCGGCCGCAGCCCGAGCCAGGCGCGCGAGGACTGCTGGCGGTCGGTGTCGCCGAGCATGACCTGCTCCCCGCGGCGGGCGAAGCATCCGGCGAGATTGGTCGCCAGTGTGGTCTTGCCGGAACCGCCCTTGGCGTTCGCCACCAGTATGGAGAGCATGTCAGCGCACGCTGCTTCGTGGAGTAGTGCACACCCCGCCGGCCGCGAACGTGACGGATTGCTTGGGGTTTTCCGCAGGCGCTTCCGATAATTCGCACATGAACAGGATTCTCTCCGAAGCAGTGCGCAAGTACAACCTGCGCTATCCGGCGCGGCTCGCGGCCGGCTTTCCGCACGTCGAGAGCGCGATCTCGCTGATGTGGGGCAGCCCCGAGATCTACCGCTATTTCGACAAGCTGATGATCGCCGACCGCAACGACCGCGAGGGTTTTCCGCCCGAGGTCATCCAGGAAATCCTGGCGCTGCGTTCGCTGCACGAGAAGCTCTATCCCGCACGCGCCGGCGTTGACCTCTGGGGGCTGTGCTTCCAGAAATAGCGGTGTCGGGCGCTCAGCCCGGATCGCGGCGGCTGCGCCAGGGACTGTAGCCGCGGATGCGCCCCGGCGCATGTGCGAGCGCGCTGGAAAGCGCCAGGATCGCCCAGAACAGCACCAGCCTGTGCTCTTCGTCGAGTGCCATCCACACGACCAGCGCGAGTTTCACCGCCATCCCCAGGCCCTTGAGCTGGAAGGCATAGGCGGGGTTCGCCCACCAGTCGAGCGCGACGATCAGGGCGCCGGGAACGACCAGCAGGGCGAGGGCGGGTGCGCCGGGAGCGGCCTGCGCGCCGAGCAGCGCGGCGCCCACGGCCACCAGGCCGGCGAGGTGCAGGATGCGTAGGCCATTGACGAGGACCGACTTGCCGCGGAAGCCCCGGCGGCCCGGTGCCGGCGCCATGTTCTTCCGTTGCGCCCCGGCCGGTCGCATCATTCTCGATCTCGTCCTTCAGGAAACGACCGGCCGTCAGGCGCCGGCACGCATGCGCGCGGATTGTACGCGGCCGAGGGCGCGGGGCGCGACCCGGTGGCACGGTGCCGGCGCCTGCGCGGGCGAGACCTCATGCCCGGCCGGTTGAATCCGGAGGGGTGGTGGGAACTGGTAGAGTTGTGCCTGCCAAACCGCTCCGCGGGGCGCTGCGTGCTGCCGCCAG
Organism: Betaproteobacteria bacterium CG2_30_68_42; assembly: GCA_001872285.1. Classification (GTDB taxonomy): domain Bacteria; phylum Pseudomonadota; class Gammaproteobacteria; order Burkholderiales; family Rhodocyclaceae; genus CG2-30-68-42. The sequence goes on along the minus strand of MNXU01000071.1, from coordinate 19,811 downwards.
CTCGAGGACTCTCCTCCAAACTGTATTTCGCCTTCGTCATCACGGCCATCGTGCCGGTGATGGTCGCCGGCCTGGTCGGCATCTATTTTTCGATCGACGCGCTGCGCAAGGAGACGCTGCATCACCTCGAACAGGAGGTGGGCAGCCGCGCGGAGGGGATGGCCCGCTTCTTCGACCAGCTCACCAGCGAGCTGCTCTACATGGCAAGCTCCTCCCTGCCTCTCGGGACGGCAGACCACTTGTCGAGCGGCCCGTTGCCCGATGCGATGCGCCGGAGGATGGAAGGCGACTTCGCCGCTTACGCCGGGTCGTATCCCTACATCTATCAGGTGCGCTTGCTCGATGCGGACGGTCGCGAGAGGGTGCGCGTCGACCAACGCGACGGGCACCTGTATGTCGTTCCCGGGAACGAGCTTCAGGACAAGTCCGGCCGTTATTACGTCATGGAGGGCATGGCGCAGGAGCCCGGACAGGTCTACGTCTCGCAGCTCGACCTCAACGTCGAACACGGCAGGGTGGAGGTACCGGAACAGCCGGTGATCCGCTTCGCCACGCCCATCGCCGACCGCCGGGGCATCAAGCGCGGGCTGCTGATCGTCAATCTGCATGCCGCGTTCGTGCTGAAGCAGATCCAGGACATGGCCAGCGGCCGCGGGGGCGTGGCCTACCTGTTCGACCGGTCGGGCTTCTATCTGTCGCGCTCGGCCGATGCGGTGCAGCCGGAATCCTTCAGGATGCAGTCGGTCGAATCGCTCGCGGCGCTCCTGTCGCGCCCGTTGCTCACCCGCATCGTCAGCCTGCGCAAAGGCATGGAGGAGCAGGGTGAATGGATCGTCGCCCATGCGCCGATCGCTTCCGCAGAGATCCTGCCCGAGAGCGGCTCCGGCGGCTGGGCCATTGCGCTGTCGTTTCCACGCAAGCGCCTGTTCGAGGCCGTGTTCAATCTCTATCTGCTCTACGGGGTGCTGGCCGTCACGTTGCTGGGCACCGGCATCGCCGGCTTCCTCCTGTCTCGCAACCTGCTGCGCCCGCTGGAACAGTTGCGGGACGAGGCCGAGGAGATCGCCAGGGGGCATTTCTCGCGTCGCGTCGAGGTGCGCGGAGCCGACGAGATCGCCGACCTGGGCCGCCGTTTCAACTCCATGGCGGGCCGCCTCGAGCAGACCTATCGCGCGCTGGAGGACCGTAAGGGCGAACTCGAGCGGGAAGTCCAGAGCCGCACCACCGCCCTGGAGCGCGAACAACAGGAGCGGCGCGAGCTGGACCGGCAGATGTTCCAGGTGGAAAAGATGACGACGCTGGGCGAGGTCGCCATGGGACTCGCCCATGAGATCGGCAATCCGCTGGCGGGCATGAAGGCGGTGACGCAGATGCTGCTGGAAGAGGAACTGCCGGCGCGCCAGCGCGAATACCTCGAGCGCATCCTGACCGAAGTCAACCGCCTGTCCGATTTTCTGCGCACCTTCCACGGCTTCTCCGCGCCGCAGGAATTCCATCCTGCGGCCTGCCGCCTGGAGCCCATTCTCGAGGACGTACTGTTGTGGACGCGCAAGGAGGCGAAATCCCGCGGCGTGACGATCGCGTTTTCGCCGTGCAGCGCCACTGTCCCGGCGCTTTGGGCCGACCCGAACCGGCTGAAGCAGGTGCTGCTCAACCTCGTCATCAACGCCATCCATGCCATGCCCGAGGGCGGGCGCATCGAGATCGGCGCATGCGCCGGCCTCGGCCACCCCGAGGATCTCGACGGCGAAGTGCCGAAGATGCGGCTGTGCGTGCGCGACAGCGGGGTCGGCATCCCGCCCGAGGTGTTGCCCAAGGTGTTCGATCCGTTCTACACCACACGCGCCGACGGTTCCGGACTCGGCCTCGCCGTGGTCAGGAAGATCGCGCTCCAGCACGGCGCCGACATTCGGATCGAGTCGACACCGGGGCACGGAACATGCTTCGAACTGTTGTGGCCGATCGCGCCGGGCGAGGACATCGAAACCCTGCGCGCAGCTTCACGCGCCGGGACATGCAGGGAGCTCTCGCAAAGTGGCTGAACGGATCCTGGTCATCGAAGACGACACCACCATCCGGGTGACCTTGCGCGATGTACTCGAGAAGCTGGGCCACGGCGTCGACCTGGCCGAGGACGGCACGCAGGGGCTGTCGCTGTTTTGCGCCAACGGCTATGGCCTGGTGCTGCTCGACCTGCGCCTGCCCGACATGCACGGGTTGGACGTGCTGCGCGCGATGCGCGAGACTGACAACGAGGCGCTGGTGGTGGTGATGACCGCCTACCCGGAGGTGCGCACCGCCGTCGAGTGCGTCAAGGCCGGCGCCTACGACTACCTGAACAAGCCCTTCGAACTCGACGACCTGAAGGACATCGTCCGCCGCGCGCTGGAGACTCGGCGCCTGCGCGTCGAGGTCGAGCGGCTGCGCATCAGCGTCGCCCAGCCGGCGCCGCTCGAAGGAATGATCGGCGCGAGCCCCGCCTTCCTCGCGATGGTGGAGGTGACGCGGCGGATCGCTGCCGCGCCGCGCGTGCCGGTGCTCATCCGCGGCGAATCGGGCACCGGCAAGGAGAGGATCGCGCAGGCCATCCACAACCTCAGCCCGCGCGCCGCCGGGCCGTGGGTGACCCTCAACTGCTCGGCGCTGGCCGAGGGCCTGCTCGAATCCGAGATGTTCGGCCACGAGAGGGGCGCCTTCACGGATGCCAAGGTGGCCAAGCGCGGCCTGCTGGAGCTGGCTGACGGCGGCACGCTGTTCCTGGACGAGATCGGCGACCTCTCGCCGACGCTGCAGCCCAAGCTGTTGCGCGCCATCGAGACGCAGCGCTTCCGCCGGGTGGGCGGGCAGAAGGAGCTCACGGTGGACGTGCGCTTCGTCGCCGCCACCAACCGCGACCTCGACGGCATGGTCAGGGCCGGCAGCTTCCGTGAGGACCTCTACTACCGGCTCAACGTCGGCAGCATCGACGTGCCGCCCTTGCGCGCGCGGCGCGAGGACATCCTGCCCTTGGCGCGGCATTTCCTCGCCGAGGCGGGCAGCATGATGGGCATCCACGAACCGCGCCTCGATCCGCTGGTGTATGGGCCGCTGGAAAACTATGCGTGGCCCGGCAACGTGCGCGAACTGCGCAACGTCATGGAACGCGCCCTCATCCTCTCCGGCGGCATACCCATCGAGCCGGCCCATCTGCCCAAGGAACTCACGGCCGCCACGAGCCGGGCGACGGCCCCGGACGGGGAGGATCTGAGCGTCGCGCCCCTGGTGGAAATCGAAAAGCGACACATCCGCCGCGCCCTCGAGCACTGCCGCGGCAACAAGACCCAGGCGGCCAGAATGCTCGGCATCACGCGGCTGACCCTGCGCACGAAGATCGCCGATTACGGCTGGACGGAGTTCCTGGGACCTTCCGTCTAGCAAGCGGTAGTTTTGTGGCCGCGGCGGTCAATTTCCGACCGCTCGAATCCCTCCCTCTTTCGTCCTCGATCCGTCCGAAACCCGCGTTCTGCGGGCTTCCGCGCGGATCCCTCGTCTGGCACGGATGCTGCAATGAGGCGGCGTGCGGCGGCGTTGCCGCGCCGGCGCGGCATTCGCAATGGAGGAGCTCTTGGCCCGGGCAATCGCGACATCGGCATTCCAGGCGCTGAAGGGAACCTACAAGGGCGTCGTCAAGATTTCGGTCCTGCTGGTGCTGACCTACCTCATCGCGCAGGGGCTGAATTCGTTCCTGCCAGCGGCCGACTACCGTTCGGCTCTCGGCCTGCCCAACCGGGTGGCGGTGTGGGCCGTCGCCGAGCTGCACCTGATGTTCGCCGCCTTCGTGCTGGGCGTGCCGATCTTCGCACTCATCACCGAGATCATCGGCGTTGCGACGCGAGAGAAACGCTACGACGACCTGGCGCGCGAATTCACCAAGCTGCTGGCGATGGCCTACACGCTCACCGCCGTGCTCGGCTGCGTGCTCCTGGTGCTGTTCATCGTGCTCTACCCGAAATTCACCGGAATCCTGTCGAAGATCTTCAAGCCGACCTGGATCGCCTACATCGTGCTCATCTTCGGCGAGGTGATCGTCGCCTACCTCTACTGGTACACCTGGAGCCTGCTCCAGGGCGTGCGCAAGAAGTGGCATCTGCTGCTCGGCCTGCTGGTCAACCTTTGGGGAACGGCGCTGCTGTTCGTGGCCGACGCCTGGGTGACGTTCATGATGAGCCCGGCCGGCATCGACGACGCGAACAATCTAGTCAGCCTCTGGGGCGTGATCCACAACCACACGTGGATGCCGATCAACATCCATCGCCTGCTCGCCAACGTCGCCTTCGGCGGCGCCATCGTCGCCGCCTACGCGGCGGTGCGTTTCCTCAATGCGAAAACCGACGAGGAACGGGCGCGCTTCGACTGGATGGGTTACGTCGGTTCCTTCATCGCCATCGCCGCCTTCATCCCGCTGCCCTTCGCCGGCTACTGGCTGGGGCGCGAGATCTACCAGTTCTCCGAGCAGATGGGCGTGTCGATGATGGGCGGCAGTTTCGCCTGGCTGTGGATCCTCCAGGCCATGCTGATCGGGTCGCTGTTCCTCGCCTCGAACTTCTACCTGTGGCTGGGCATGGGACGCATCCCCGGCGCCGAGCGCTATACGAAGTTCCAGATCGGCATGATGATCGTGCTCACCATCGGTTTCATCGTCTGGGCGACGCCGCGTTCCATCATCGCCACCGGCACCGAGATGTCGGCGATGGGCGGCTCGCACCACCCCTTCCTCGGCCTGTTCGGCGTGATGGCGGCCAAGAACACCGCGGTCAATCTGATGATCCTCACCACGTTCTTCTCCTTCATGCTCTACCGTCGTGGCAACCGCATCCCGATCGTGCCGTGGGCGGTGGCAGGCAAGGCGCTCCAGGCGCTGGCCATCGCGGCCGCGGCTGCGGTCGTGCTGGGCTATGGCGTCTACAGCTATTTTGTGCCCTCCATCACGCGGATCGGGTTTTCCGTGTATCAGGTCTCGGCGGTGCTGACGTCGATGGCGCTGTTCGTCGCCATCGACATCCCGCTCCTCAAGGGCGCCAGGGAGATCGGCGCAATCCGCTGGGGCCACATCCCCGCCCGCGCCCAGTACGCGCTTTTCTTCCTCGCCGTCAGCTTCACCTGGCTGATGGGCCTGATGGGCTACATCCGCTCGGGCATCCGCCAGCACTGGCATGTGTACGGGCGTGTCATGGACGAGAGCGCCAACGCCTACACGATGGCCCATGGCCAGGCGACGATCATCGTGTCGTGCATCGTCGTCGTGTTCTTTCTGCTGGTGTCGGTGGTGTTCTGGCTGGCGGCCCGAGGCGGCGAGCCGGCCGAGAGTCCGGCAGGCGAGGCTTCGGCCGCGAAGGCCGCCGGGAGCGCGGCATGAAGGTGACCATCGCGAAGATCTTCCTGTTCATGCTGGCGGTGGTGAGCCTCTATGCCTACGTAGGCCAACTGGTGCCGCAGTTCGAGGAGCACCCGCCGAAAAAGAAGGTCATCACGCCCCAGACGACCGGGGATGATCTGGTCGCCGCGGGTCAGGAGATCCTGCGCGGCAAGGGCGGCTGCCTGATCTGCCACAAGGACCAGGAACGCGGCAACGAGCGCGGCCCGGATCTGCGCAGGGCCGCCGGCAAGGCGGCGACCCGCAAGCCGGGTATAGCGGCAGAGGCCTATCTGATCGAATCGATGGTGGAGCCGTATGCCTTCATCGTCGAGGGCTATCCGAAGATGATGCCGCCGGCGATGAAACCCCCGGCGAGCCTGTCGATGGCCGAGGTGAAGGCCGTGGTGGCCTATCTGCAGTCGCTTGGCGGCGCCGAGGTGACGGTGAGCGTTCAGGCCGGGGACGTCGCCGCCGGGAAGAAGGCGGTCGGACCGGTGCATCGCGGCCGGCAGTTGATGGATGCCAACGGCTGCCTGGGTTGTCACAAGCTCGCGGGCGAGGGCGGCGCGGTCGGGCCGGAGCTGACCAGGGTGGCCGAGCGACGCGAGCCCGCGAAGATCGCGCAGAAGATCGCCGACCCGAAGCTCTGGACGGCCGAAGGGTTTCAGGCCGGCCTGATGCCGCCACGGCCGGACCTGCCCGAGGGTGATCGCCAGGAGATCGCCGCCTATCTGGCCGGGCTTTCGGGCAAGGCCTACAGCCCGACCGGCGCCGCCTCGCCCTGGTCGCACGAAGGCGTGCGCCTCGGCGTCGTGATCGCCGTGTTCAACACCGTCATGCTGCTGGTGCTGGCCTGGGCGCGCTCACGCGAGAAGTCCCCCCTCTCCCCCGGCCCCTCTCCCATCGAGGGAGAGGGGAGAAATGCTGCCGGAGACGCAACATGACCCGCTACACGCTGTACATCGCCGTCGCGCTCTGGCTGGCTATCCTCGCCGGGCTGAAGCTGCTGGTGCGGCCGCCGATGCCGGCGAGCGTGCTGATGATCTACATGACCTTGTCCACTTTGGGCATCCTGGTGTTCGTCGCCGCCAACGAGGAACGTTTCGGCAACTTCATCGCGCCCCTGAGGGCCGTATTCGAGGGGCGCGCACCGAGACTGGTGCAGGTGCTGGTGCTTGCCGGCATCCCGTTGCTGCTCGCCTGGGGCGCGTGGCTGCGGACCGCGCCATCCTCCGATGCTCCGTTCGAGCCGCGCGTCGTGCATCCCGAGCCGCCCGCGAGCTTCGCCCTGCACGGCCGGCGCATCGAGACGGCCGGATTGAAGAACCCGTTGCGGGTGCCGGACGCGGCGCAACTGGAGAAAAACACGGCCGAAGGCAAGGTGATCTATTACCGGAACTGCTTCTTCTGCCACGGAGACACGCTTCGCGGCGACGGGCACTTCTCCGGGGCGTTCTCGCCGATCCCGGCCAACTTCCGCGACGTCGGCACGATCTCCATGCTCCAGGAGTCGTTCGTCTTCTGGCGCGTGTCCACCGGCGGTCTGGGGTTGCCCAGGAGCGCGACGCCTTGGAACTCCGCCATGCCGGTGTGGCAGACGATGCTGACCGAGGAAGAAATCTGGAAGGCCATCCTCTACATCTACGCCGGCTCCGGATCGACGCCGCGCACCTGGGAAGAGGAGCCGAAGAAATGAAGGCAATGACAAGCCTCTTTCAACGCAGAGGACGCAGAGACGCAGAGATCGCAGAGAAATGCACAGTGCAAAGCAAGATCGTCGAATCGGTTTTCTCTGCGTCCTCTGCGCCTCTGCGTCAGAAGCGGTTTCTTGTGGTTCTGGTCAGCATGATGATTGGCGGCGCTTTTGCAGCCGACGCCCCCAAGGTCCAGACCGAGCCGGTCAAGGGCACGCCGGTGGCCGCCGACTTCGAGGCCGGCAAGAAGCTCTACCGGCGCTGGTGCTCGCAGTGCCACGGCGATGCGGGCAAGGGCGACGGGCCGGCCGCCGAGTTCGTCTATCCGAGGCCGCGCAACTTCACCACGGCCATCTTCAAGGTTCGGACCACGCTCTCCGGCCAGCTTCCGACCGACCACGACCTGTTCGACGTCATCAGCAAGGGCCTGCCCGGCACCGCCATGCCGGCGTGGGAAAAGTACCTTCCGGAGAATGACCGCTGGCAGCTCGTGCACTACGTCAAGACTTTCGACGAACTGGGCCTGTTCAAGGAGGAGCCGGCCAAGGAGCAGGTGGTCGTCGACGCGCCTCCGAAGATCACGCCGGAGCTGATCGCGAAAGGCAAGGATCTCTACCAGAAAAAGAAGTGCTGGCAGTGCCATGGGCAACAGGGGCGCGGCGACGGCCCGTCCGCCGCCGGCATGAAGGACGAGTGGGGCTTCCCCATCCGCCCGGTGAATTTCACCAAGAGCTGGCGCTTCCGCGGCGGCGACCGCCTGGAGGACATCTACCGCACCTTCACCACCGGCTTCAACGGCACGCCGATGCCGTCCTTCGTGGACGCCATTCCCGCCGCGGAAGACCGCTGGGCGCTGGCGGCCTTCGTGAAGAGCCTGGCGCGGTTGCAGAAGTCCGGGCAGGTGCTCAAGGCCGGCTTCATCGGCGGCGAGATTCCCACCGATCCTTACGCCAAGGCATGGGAGGAGGCCGAGCCGTTCGATTTTCCGCTGGCCGGACAGATCATCCAGGAGCCGCGCTGGTTCAAGCCCATGCACGACGTCATCACCGTGCGGGCGCTCTACAACGACCGGGAAATCGCCATCCTGCTGGAATGGGACGACGGCACCAACAACAAGGGTGAGGGCGGCAAGCCGCCCGATCAGGTCGGATTGCAACTACCGGCCGGAGCCGCACAGGACGGCGGAAAGCCCTACTTCCTCCTCGGCGACGCCAGGCATGCCGTCGATCTCTGGCGCTGGAACCCGGCGCAGGGCCTCTCCCGCGCGACGGCCAACGGCGCCGCCAAGGAGAAGCCGGCGGAAGCCGGCGGCGTGCTCGCCCAGGGCAGCTACAAGGACGGCCAGTACCGCGTCATCCTGCGCCGCCCGCTCGGAAAAGTCAGTCCCGGCGACACGGCGATCGTGCCGGGGGAATTCATGCCCATCGCCTTCCAGCTCTGGGACGGCGACAACGGCGAGGAGGGCATGAAGATGTCGCTCTCCACCTGGTACTACCTGCTGCCGCAGCCGGCGACGCCGCTGACGGCCTACCTCTGGCCGTCCGGCCTCGGCTTCCTCGCGCTGGGCGGCGAGGTGTGGCTGCTGCGGCGCATGCGGCGGAAGGACAAATGAGTACGCTTGCGTTGCTCGCAACGGCGACGGCGGCGGCGCTCAACCTGCCGCTCGGCCGCCTGCGCGCCCATGCGCCGCGCCGCTCGCACCGCTGGTTCGGGCTGCTGGCGGCGTCGGTGTTTCTCTTCCTCGCCCTGCGCCATGCCTTCGCCCTCGACTGGATTACGGCGCTGCCGCTGGCGGCTGCCATGTGCCTCGGGCAATTCCTCGGAAGACGCCAGGCGGGGGCGGGCGTGCCATCGCCGGCACGCTGGCGCACCGCCGCCTATGCGGCGCTCATGGCCGGCCTGCTGCTCTTCATCGGCACCCCGGCGCAGGCCTCGGCGAGTCCGAACAGATGGGACCGTCTCGACGCCGACGAGCCGGCGCCGGCGTTTGCGCTCACCGACCAGAATGGGCGCCGTGTCGCGCTGACCGACTTTCGCGGCAGGGTGGTGATCGTCACTTTTCTGTTCACCAACTGCACCGACGTCTGCCCGGTGCTTCCGCAGATCCTCGCCCGCGTCGATCATCTCCTGAACGACGACGAGCGCAGGAAGCTGGCCTATGTCGGCATCACCATCGACCCGCAGCGCGACACGCCGCAGCAACTGAAGAGGTTCCAGCGGGAGCACGGCCTGTCGGCGGCGCGCTGGACGCTGCTCACCGGTTCGGTGAAGGAACTGACGAAAGCCGCCACCGACTACGGCGTGGTGGTGCGCCCCGATCCGCGCCTGGATTTCGTGCACAACACCGTGTTCGTGCTCATCGACGCCAACGGGCGCCTGCGCACCGAGTTCCACGGACTGGCGACCCCCGCCGTGGAAATCGCCAGGGCGGCGCGCGCGCTGTTCCCCCTCACCCCCGGCCCCTCTCCCGCGAGGGCAGAGGGGAGAGCCAGGAGATAATCATGTACAAGTCCATCTATCTGCCCCTCGACAATTCCGCCCATTGCCTGCGCGGCGTGGACGTGGCCATCGCGCTGGCGAAAGCCGGCGGCGCGTCCCTCACCGGCAGCCACGTCTATGCCGCCAGGCTGCATGACCGCCGCTTCCGCCAGATGGAAGGCGGGCTGCCCGAGCCTTACAAGAAGGAAGAGAAGCTCGTCGAACAGCGCGGCATCCACGACGACCTCATCACACGCGGCCTGCAGGTGATTTCCGATTCCTACCTCGACGTGTTCGAGGCGAAGTGCGAAGAGGCCGGTCTTTCCGGCCGCACGGTGTCGCTGGAAGGCAAGAACTGGCAGGCGCTGGTGAAGGACATCGCGGCTTCCGACTGCGACCTGGTGGTGATGGGCGCGCTGGGTCTGGGCGCGGTGCAGTCCTCGCAGCTCGGCAGCGTGTGCGAGCGCGTGGCGCGGCGCGTCGATCGCGACTTGCTCGTGGTCAGGGAAACCGAAGACAACGGCGGCGCCATCGTCGTCGCGCTCGACGGCAGCCCGCAGTCCTGCGGCGCGCTGATGACGGCGCTGGAACTGGCGCGGCTGTTCAAACGCCCGGTCGAGGCGGTGGCCGCCTTCGATCCGGATTTCCATTACGTCGCCTTCAACAGCATCGCCAGGGTGCTCTCGCCCGAGGCGGCCGGCATCTTCCGCTTCCGGGAGCAGGAGCGCCTGCACGAGGAGATCATCGATTCGGGCCTGGCGAAGATCTACCAGGGGCACCTCGACGTGGCGAAGCGCATCGCCGCCGACGAGGGCATGGAGATCGCCACGCGGCTGCTTTCCGGCAAGCCTTTCGAGCAACTGCTGCGCCACGCGCGCGAAACCAAACCCTGGCTGATGCTGCTCGGCCGCATCGGGGTGCACTCCGAGGCTGGCATGGATCTCGGTTCCACCACCGAAAACCTGCTGCGGCTCGCACCCTGCAACCTGCTGCTCTCCGCGCGCGCTTTTACGGCGCCGCTCGACCGGATCGCCGAGACGACCATGGCGTGGACGGAAGAAGCCGACGCGCGCATGGCGAAGGTGCCGGAGTTCGTGCGCGGCATGGCGCGCAAGGCGGTGGTCCGCCAGGCCGCCGAGCGGGGCCACACCGTGGTGACCTCGGACGTGATCGATGCCTGCCTGTCCAATCTCATGGCCGGCCGCGCCGGCGCGATGAAGTCCGGCGGCGAGTGTCCCTTCGCCCACGGCAAGGCGGTGGGACCCGCGAGCGACGCCGCGCCGGCGTGGGAGCCGGAGGCGCTGGTGAAGCTGGCGGCGATCGGCCCGCCCGCGATCCGCGAGCATGCGAAACTACGCATCGAGAAGATGGCGAAGCGCGCCGGCAAGGCCGGCATCGACGCCGCGCAGGTCGATGACGCCCTGCGCGCCGTGACGCAGATGCTCGGCTGAGGGCGATGGAAGCGCCACGGCTCATCTCCTGGAACCTGACACGCGTCTGCAACCTCGCCTGCGCCCATTGCTATCTGGACGCCGTGCAGCGGCGCCGCGAGGCGCAGGGCGAGCTCACCACCGACGAGGCGCTGCGTGTCGTCGAGGAGATCGGCGCGCTTGCCCCTGGCGCCATGCTGGTGCTCACCGGCGGCGAGCCGCTCGCGCGCCGCGACCTCGATGCGCTGGTGACCGCCGCCGCGCACTGCGGCCTGATGCCGGTGATCGGCAGCAATGGCACCCTGCTCGATGCGCGGCGCGCCGCCACCCTGCGCGCGGCCGGCGCGGTCGGCGTCGGCATCAGCCTGGATTCGATCACGCCCGAATTTCACGATCGCCTGCGCGGCCAGGAAGGCGCCTGGGACAGGGCGGTCACCGGCCTGCGCGCGGCGCGTGAAGCCGGGCTCGCCGTGCAGGTGCACACCACGCTGTTCCGCGAGAACCTCGACGGAATCGAGGCCCTCGCCGATTTCGCCGAGGAGATCGGCGCACTCGCCCTCAACCTGTTCTTCCTCGTGTGTACCGGCCGCGGCGTGACGCAGACCGACCTCGAAGGCGGCGAGTACGAGGCGGCGCTGGCGCGCATCGCCGCCCTGCAGGCGAAGCGCGACAGGCCGATGATCCGCGCCCGCTGCGCACCTTACGTGCGGCGCATGCTGGGTCTGCATGCCGGCGACGGGAACGGCGGCCATGCCTCCTGGTCGAGCGCCTGCCTCGCCGCCCGCAGCTACTTCCGCATCACGCCCGAGGGCCGCGTGACGGCCTGCCCCTACATCCCGAAGGCCGCCGGCGACCTGCGCGCGCAGCCGCTCGCCGAGATCTGGGAGACCGCGGGCGATTTCCGCCGTCTGCGCGAGGAACTGCCGCGGGGCAAGTGCGGCGGCTGCGACTACCGCTTCTCCTGCGGCGGCTGCCGCGCCCGCGCGCTGGCGACGAGCGGCGAGCTGATGGGGGAGGACGCCAAGTGCGGCTACCTTCCCCCGCCGGACGCCGCGCCCGAAGCGCGGCCGGCGCCCGACGCGCACACGATCGCGTGGACGCCGGAGGCGCAGGCGCTGCTGGCGCGTATTCCCGGTTTCGTGCGCAACCGCGTGCGCAGCCGCCTGGAGGAAGCCGCCGCGCGCGAAGACGCCCGGGCGATCACCCTCGACTTCATGCGCGCGCACCGCCCGCAGAGGGCGTTCTTCGCCGCACTCGGGGGACGCCCTCAAGAGGGCACCGCTGCTTCGCCCGGCAGCGCCGAACCAGCCGGAAGGATGCGACCGGCGGCGACCAGGTGATCGAACCTGGTCCCTGCGACGGGATCGTCACCTGCGTTGCCTGCGCCCAGCCCGGCCACGACCCCGCTCACGGGCAGGCACGCCTTCCACCTGCCGAAAGTCGGGCCGGGAACCAAGCGCGTCCCGTTGGCTCCAATCCGGGCAGGCGGATGAGGGGGCGGAGTGACGGATCGGATCATAGCGTTGATGCTCTGCGTGGCGCTCGTCCTTGCCGCCGGGACCGCAACGGCTGCACCCAACCGTCTCATCGACTCCGGATCCCCGTATCTCCTTCAGCACGCCCACAACCCGGTGGACTGGTATCCCTGGGGACCGGAGGCGATCGAGAAGGCGCGCCGCGAGGGCAAGCCCATCTTCATCTCGGTCGGCTACAGCACCTGCTACTGGTGCCATGTCGCCAACCGCACCCTGTACCAGGACCCGGCCATCGCCGCCCTCCTGAACGAAGGCTTCGTGAGCATCAAGATCGACCGCGAACAGCGGCCCGATCTCGACCGCCTGTTCATGGCCGCGACCGGCGCGCTCACCGGCGGGGGCGGCTGGCCGAACAACGTCTTCCTGACGCCCGATCTGGAGCCGTTCTTCGCCGGATCGTACTTTCCGCCGACGGACGACGAGTTCGGCCGCCCCGGATTCATCACCGTGCTCAGGGCCATCCGGGAAGAATGGCGCTTGCGGCGCGGCAACCTGGGGGCGCGCGCAAGGAAGCTCGCCACGGCTCTGCGCGAACAGGCGAGGCCGGCGGCGGCCGAGGTTTCGCAGGCGGCCTGGCGCGAGGCCGCGCTGAAAGCCGTCGAGCCGAATCTGGACCGCGAGTACGGCGGCGTGCGGACGGCGCGCAACTCCAAGTTTCCGCAGCCGGCGCTGCTCGACTACCTGCTCGCCGAACACGCCGCGCGGCCGAATCCGGCGCTGCTCGCAGCCGTGACACGGGCGCTCGACGCGATGGCGGCCGGCGGCATCCACGACCATCTCGGCGGCGGGTTCCACCGCTACACGGTGGAGCGGACCTGGTCGGTGCCGCATTTCGAGAAGACGCTCTACGACAACGCGCAGTTGCTGGCGCTGTATGCGCAGGGCTTCCGTCTGACCGGGAAAACCGCATGGCGCGAGGTGGCGACAGGCATTGCCACGCATCTCGCGCGCGACATGGAGGCGGCGGAAGGCGGGTTCTACACCGCGCTGGACGCGGGCGTGGGCGGCGAGGAGGGTCGCCCCTATCTCTGGAGCCGTGGCGAAATCGAGGCGGTGCTGGGTGCGGAGCCGACCAGGCGTTTCCTCGCGACCTACGAGTTACATCCAGCGTCGCCGCGCGAGCGCGCCGATCCGCTCGCGGAAGAAGCCGGCGTGCTGCGCCTTCGTACCGCGGCGGCGGGTGCGCAGGCCGCGCAGCCGGCGGCGCTCGCGCGGCTGCTGGCGGCGCGGATGCAGCGCCCGCAGCCGGCGCGCGACGAAAAACAGGTGGTCGCGCTCAACGGCCTCGCGATCGCCGCCCTAGCCTCCAGCGCGCAGGCGCTGCGGGCGCCGGCGCAACTGGAGCAGGCGCGCCGGGCAGGAGAGCGCCTCTGGTCGCAAGCCTGGGACGAGCGCGGCCGGAAGCTCGCGCACGAGCTGTTTCGCGGCCGGCCGCAGGGCAACGGCCTGCTCGAGGACTACGCGCATCTCGCGCGCGGCTTTCTCGCCCTGCATGAGGCCGGGGCGGGTGCGGTCTGGCGAAGCCGGGCGCGGCAGACGATCGAAGCGGCGCTCGCCCGGCTGCGCCGCCCCGACGGCCGTCTGGCCGCCTCCACGGATTCGGTGCGCCTGCCGATTCCGCTCGACGATGCCGAGGACTATGCCTACCCCTCCGGCACCAGCGCCGCGGTCGAAGTGCTGCTGCGTCTGGGCGAGCCCGCGCAGCTCGAGGCCGCAGCCGGGGCGCTGCGGGCCGCCGCCGGCCAGATCGCGGCAGCCCCGTATCGCTGGCCCGCGCTACTCGCAGTGCTGGCGCGCCACGACGCCGTCGCCACACGCGCCCTGGTGGAGACGGCAGCGGTGAAAGCCGATGAGCCGCGGCAGAACGAATCCGCCGCGCATGTCGCCGTCGCCGCGACGCTGCGCCCGCAGCCCGGAGCCGTCGTGCTGGAACTGAGCTTGCAGGTGGAGGACGGCTGGCACGTGAATGCCAATCCGGCCAGTTTCGCCTATCTCGTGCCGACGAAACTCCTGATTGCGAACGCCGTGCCGCGCCGCATCGTCTATCCGCAAGGCAAGCCTTTCGCCCCGCGCTTCGCTCCGGAACCGATTCGCGTCTATGAAGGAAAGGTCGCCATCCGGGCGGAATTTCCGCCGGGCGGAGCGGACGGCATGCGCGCCAGGCTGTCGGTTCAGGCCTGCAACGAGACGGTGTGCCTGGCGCCGTCGACGCTCGACGTGCCGTTGCGCTGAGCGCCGGGCAGGCCGAGCGCGCGGCAGGCGGTCGCCCGCGCCGCGTCGATGCAGGCCGCGGTCGATATCCCGGCGAAATAGTTGCCGGTGAGGAACAGCCCCGGCCATTCGGCTTCGAGGGCGGACAGGGCCGCCACGCGCTCCGGATGGCCGAGACCGGGCTGGGGCAGCCCGCGTTGCCAGTAGCGCACGCTCTCGAACACGGGCTCGCCTTGCGCGCCGAGCAGCTCGCGCGCCTCGGCGCGCACCAGCGCGGTCAGTTCCTCGCGGGGCAGTTGCGCCAGCTCCGGCGATCGCGCGCCGCCCACATAGGCGGTCAGCAGTGCGTGGCCGTCGGGTGCGCGGCCGGAAAACAGCGTCGAGGAGAACAGAAACCCCAGGACGTTCCGGCGCTCGACCGCCGGCGTCAGCACGCCCGGTCCGTCGAGCGGATGGGCGAGCCGGCGCCGATCGAAGCCCAGCGCAACCACGGCGAGCGGCGGATGTTCGATGCCCGCGGCCGCATCCGCGGCATCGGAAGAGAACGCCGCGAGCAGCCGGGCCGCCGCATAGGCCGGCGCCGCGACCACGACCCGGCCGGCATGCAGGGTCGCCAGGTGATCGCGCTCACGCACCCTAAGCCGGAACCCGCCGCCCGCCGCCGGCGCGATCGCCTCGACGCGCGTGCCCGGCCGCAGCCGCGATCCGAGCATTCCTGCGAGGCGCCGCGGCAGCGTGTCCATGCCCATGCGGAAGGAAAACAGCATGCGCCGTCGTGGGTCGTAGCGCATGCTTGCACCGCGGCGCATCTTCGCCGCCATGCCGCGAAGGACCGAACCGTGGCGCAGCTCGATCTCCTTGAGGCGCGGGAATACGGCCGTCATGCTCATGTTCGCGGGGTCGCCGGCATACAGGCCGCCCACCAGCGGATCGAACACATAGTCGAGCAGTTCCCGGCCGAATCGGCGGCGCACGAACTCCGCCACCGACTCGTCGTCCGGTCCGCGAGCCACGAACGGCTCGGCCAGCAGGCGCAGGCGGCCGCGCAGCGTGAAGAAGCCGGAGGAGAAGAAGCCGACCGGGTCGAGCGGCAGCGCATGGGCGCGGCCATCGCGGACCAGGTAGCGGTGGCGCACCGCGTCGCTCTTGTCGATGCGCTCCTCGCCCAGGCCGAGCGTTGCGATCAGCGCCTCGGCGCCCGGCGCCGGCGAAATCATGCTGTTGGGGCCGTGCTCGACGAGGAAACCGCCGCGCCGCTCGGAGTGGATGCGTCCGCCCGGCGCCTCCCGGCGGTCCAGCACGATGACATCGCGGCCCGCAGCGGCCAGCGCGTGGGCGGCGGCGAGTCCGGAGATCCCGGCTCCGATGATGGCGATGTCCGGCATGCGATGCCCGGCATGCAAGCGCGATGCCAGCGACCGGAATGACTGCCCGACGCCCAGCCTTCGCAATCCGGCCGGCCAGTTCCTGATCGGTGCGATCAATTCCTGATCGGCAAATCGTGGCGGAAATCGTCGTCCTGGCCGGGCCTGCGGTGGAGATTCCTCTGTGATCCGCAGGGTTTCCGGCACGGGCACAGCTCTTGCGAGTAGGCATCGCGTCCGACCCCTATCCACGAGGAGAGCATTCGAGATGAGAAAGCGACTCGCCCTATCCGCCGCCTTGCTGGCTACGTTTTCGATCGGCGCGCTGGCTTATGAGGCCGGTGCAGTCTCCGGCGCCGGCAAAGTGACCGGCAAGGTGAGCTTCAAGGGGGCTCCGGTTTCGAAGAAGCTGCCCATCACCAAGAACAACGAGGTGTGCGGCACCGGGGAGCGCGAGATCGTCGAGGTCGACGCCAGGGGCGGGGCGCTCGCGGGAGCCGTGGTCTATGTGGCGAAGATCGAGAAAGGCAAGGCATGGGGCACGCTGGACGCACCCGTACTCAACCAGCAGGGCTGCCGGTTCGCGCCCGCCGCACTGGTGGTGAAGAAGGGCGGCGAGGTGACCGTGCGCAACTCCGATCCGGTGCTGCACAACATCCACGCCTACGAAATCATCGGTGCCGTGCGCCGCACGATGTTCAACGTCGGACAGCCCGACAAGGGCGACATGAAGCAGCCGATCAAGGTGCGCCGTGGCAACGTCATCAAGATCGAGTGCGACGCCCACGACTTCATGCACGCCTGGGCCTTCGCCGCCGAGAACCCCTATGCCGCCGTCACGAAAGAGGACGGTTCCTTCGCCATCGACGGGCTGCCGGACGGCACCTACGAGGTGAAGGCCTGGCATCCGGTGCTGGGCGAGAAGAGCATGCAGGTGACGGTCAAGGGCGCGACGACGGCGTCCTTCGAGTTTTCCAGGTAACGAGGGAGGGAGGATTTCATGAAACCTCGCAATTTGAAGCGGATCGCGTTTGCCACCTCGCTGGGCGGGCTGGTCACGGTGAGTGTCGCGGCGGATCTGGCGCCGCTGCCGCAGCCGAAGTTCAACACTGCCATGGCGGAGATGGGCCGGTTCCTGTTCTTCGACGAGCGCCTGTCGGGCGACGCCGGGCTGTCCTGCGCCACCTGTCACAACCCGCAGAAGGGCTGGAGTGACGGCCTGCCGCTGTCCAAGGGCTATCCGGCCTCCGAGTATTTCCGCAACAGCCCGACGCTGCTCAATTCCGGCTTCAAGAAGCGCTTCATGTGGGACGGCCGGCTGGACGGCGCCGACATGGGCACCCTGGTGCGCGACATGATCACCGAGGCGCACACCATGAACATGGACGGCCGCTTGATGCAGGAGCGCCTCAAGCAGGTGCCCGAATACAACGCCATGTGGCTGAAATTCCGCAAGGACGACATCAACGGCATGCGCGTCTTCAACGTCGTCGGCGAGTTTGTCAGGAGCGTGAATTCGAAGAACGCGCCGATCGACCGGTTCCTCAAGGGCGACCAGGGCGCGCTGAACGGCACCCAGCGGGCAGGCTACGAGCTGTTCAAGGGCAAAGCCGGCTGTGTGGCCTGCCACAACGGCCCGCTCGGCTCCGACGGCAACCTGCACCGCACCGGCGTTCCCGAGAATCCGGCCGTGACCTCAGAGCCGCTGCGCCATATCACCATGGCGCGCTATTACGCGACCAGCGGCCTGCCGAACTACATGATGACGCATGACGACGTCGGCTTTCAGGCCATCAGCAAGAACCCCAAGGACAAGGGCAAGTTCGCCACGCCCTCGATTCGCGACCTGAAGTACACCGCGCCCTACATGCACAACGGCATGCTCAAGACGCTGGACGAGGTCGTCGACTTCTACGACAAGGGCGGCGGCTCCGGAGCCGAGCTCAAGCCGCTGAATCTCGGCGACTCCGAGAAGCGCGCGCTGGTGGCCTTCCTGGAGAGCCTCTCCGGCGACCCGGTGGTCGTGGATAAACCGAAGCTGCCGGCCTACAAGGTTCGTGCCTTCGGCAAGAACTGAGGGAGCAGATCATGACGACATTCAAACGCGACGCGACCGCCGCCGCGATCGCTGCACTGACTGTGGTGACCGCCGGGTTGGCTCCGGCGGTTTTCGCCGCCGACACGCCGATGGCGAAAAAGGCCGCGGCCTTCCCGCCGCTCGGGCCGCTGCCTGCGGCGCCGATTCCGGCCGACAATCCGATGACGGCAGAGAAGATCGAACTCGGCAAGATGCTGTTCTGGGACAGCCGCCTCGGCGGCGATGCCAGCTCGCCCTGTGTAGTCTGCCATAAACCGGGCAAGGGCTGGGGCGACGGCGGCGAGATCTCGCGCGGCTATCCGGGCACGCAGCACTGGCGCAACGCGCAGACGGTGCTCAACGCCGCCTTCTACAACAAGCTGTTCTGGGAAGGCAACGTCACCAGCCTGGAAGCCCAGGCGCCGGCCGCCGCAGGCGGCAACGTCGCCGGCAACGGCGACGGCTCGATGATGGAAATGCGCCTGCGCTTCATTCCGGAATACGTGGAGCGCTTCAAGAAAGTATTCGGAGTGGAATGGCCGCGCATCTTCCTCGCGTGGAAAGCGATTGCCGCTTTCGAGCGTACGATCGTCTCCGACCCGAAGCAGGTGCCCTTCGACCGCTACATGATGGGCGACAAGAATGCGCTCAACGACTCGCAGAAGCACGGCATGGCGCTGTTCAACGGCAAGGCCGGCTGCATCCAGTGCCACAACGGGCCGCTGGCTTCCGATCAGCGCTTTTACTCGCTCGGCGTGCCGGAGAACGAAGTGTTCATGAGCGAACCCCTCTACCAGATCACTCACCGCTGGGAGCACTACCAGAAGGGTATTTCCGAGAAGGGTTACCGCGGCGCCGACCTGGATCACGGTTACTACTACGTGACGAAGAACCCCAAGGACATCGGCAAGTTCAGGACGCCTTCGCTGCGCGAGCTGAAATACACCGCGCCCTTCATGCACAACGGCATCTTCTACACCCTAAACGAGGTGGTAGATTTCTACGACAAGGGGGGCGGCACGACCGGGCCGAACAAGAGCCCGCTGATCAAGCCGCTCGGCCTGACCGACCAGGAGAAAAAGGATCTGGTGGCCTTCCTCGAATCGCTCAGCATGGACAAGCCGCTCTCGATGGCCTCGCCCAAGCTGCCACCCTACCAGCCGCTGAAGGTCGCCAAATAGGAGCCCAACATGGACATTCGAGGCATTTCCTTGCATGCACACGAGGACGGCGAACGCGCCTGCATGAGTCGCCGCCAATTCCTGCTGTCCGGCGGCGCCGTGGTGACGCTCGCGGCCGTGCCCGGCGGACTGGCTCTTGGCGCGCCTCTGCGCGCGCTCAAGGCGGACTATCCCAAGGTGAAGATCGGCCGGCTGTCGGCGCTCAAGCAGGGCGTGCCGGTGGTCTTCGCCTACCCATATCCGAATGTACACAACATCCTGGTCAAGCTGGGCGCGCCGGCCGGCGCCGGAGTCGGCAAGGACAATGATGTGGTGGCCTTCAACCAGCGATGCACGCACATGGGCGGGCCGCTCGACGGCACCTACAAGGAGAAGCACCAGGTGCTCGGACCCTGTCCGTTGCACCTCACCACCTTCGACCTGACGCGCCACGGCATGGTGGTCTC
>MNXU01000033.1 GCA_001872285.1 Betaproteobacteria bacterium CG2_30_68_42 | reverse complement strand
CCGCGTCGCGGAGCGCTCAGGCGCGCTCGTCGACGATGCGCTTCGCCTTGCCGACCAGCGTGCGCTCGATGGTGTCGGGCTCCTGCACGTGCACGCCGACGCTCACCCCGATGTAGGACTTGATCTCGTGCCGGATCTGCGCCTCCAGATCCTCGCGCTCGATGCGGCCCAGGCCCGCGGCCGCCTCCGGGCGCAGCTCCACATGCACGTCGAGCCGATCGAGACGGCCTTCGCGCGAGAGCCGTAGCTGGTAGTGCGGCGCGAGACTGGCGTGGCGCAGCAGCAGTTCCTCGATCTGGGTGGGAAAGACGTTGACTCCCCGGATGATCAGCATGTCGTCGGTGCGCCCCACCACCTTGGCCATGCGGCGCATGGTGCGCGCGGTTCCCGCGAGCAGCCGGGTGAGATCGCGCGTTCGGTAGCGGACGACCGGCATCGCCTCCTTGGTAAGCGAGGTGAAGACGAGCTCCCCCAGCTCGCCGTCGGGCAGCACCTTGCCGGTCGCCGGATCGATGATCTCGGGATAGAAATGATCCTCCCACACGGTCAGGCCGTCCCTGGTGTCGAGGCATTCGATCGCGACCCCCGGCCCGATCACCTCCGACAGTCCGAACAGGTCGAGCGCATCGACGCCGAGGCGCTTCTCGATCTCCTGGCGGAGCGCCACGGTCCACGGCTCCGCCCCGCAGATGCACAGCCGCAGCGCACTCGAGCGCGCGTCGAATCCCTGGCGCTCCATCTCGTCGGCGAGCGTCAGCACGTAGGAGGGCGTGCCGATCAGCACGGTGGCGCCGAAGTCGCGGATGAGCTGCACCTGGCGCTCGGTCTGGCCTCCCGAGATCGGGATCACGGTGGCGCCGAGCCGCTCGGCCCCGTAATGCACGCCCAGCCCGCCGGTGAACAGCCCGTAGCCGTGGGTGTTGTGGATGATGTCGCCGGGCCCCGCGCCCGCCGCGCGCAGCCCGCGCGCCATGATGCCCGCCCAGGTGTCGATGTCGCGCTGCGTGTAGCCGACCACGGTCGGCCGGCCGGTGGTGCCGCTCGAAGCATGCACGCGCACCACTTCGCGCATCGGCACCGCGAACATGCCCCAGGGATAGTTGCGGCGCAGATCTTCCTTCGCGGTGAAGGGAAAACGCGCGAGGTCGGAGAGGCTGCGCAGGTCCTCCGGCCTCACCCCGGCTTCGTCGAAGCTCTCGCGGTAATGCGCGACGTTCCGATAGGCGTGCTCCAGCGTCCACCTCAGCCGTTCGAGCTGCACGGCGGCGAGCTCGTCCCGGCCGGCGGTCTCGATCGGCTCGGAGGCAGTGCCGGGGCGCGGATCGGTGTTCATGCGAGGCTCCATTCCGCGGCCGGGCGCAGGCGCGCGTGCGGCCGGAATGCCGTGAAAAAATCCCGTCCGGCATGCACCGGACGGGACCGCGGAGAAGCTGCCTTACTTCGCCAGCGTGAATGCGCCGTTTCTCACCTCGAGCATGCGGAACGCATCCAGCCCGAGGCCCATGTGGTCGGTCGCCGACATGTTGACCATCCCGCCCGTGCCCATGTAGCCGCGGGTCTGCTCGATGGCGTCGCGCACCTTGGCCTTGTCGGTGCCGCCGGCGCGCTTGATCGCATCGACCGCGATCATGAGACCGTCATAGGCATGGCCGCCGAAGGTGGACACGTCCTGATTCCACTTGTCCTTGAACGCCTTCGTGTAGTCGGTGGTGACCTTCTTCTGCGGGTCGTTCGCGGGAAGCTGCTCGGCGACCACCAGGCCGGCGGCGGGCAGCCGCACGCCCTCGGCGGCCGGCCCCGACAGCGCGATGTACTGCTTGGAGGCCACGCCGTGGAGCTGATACAGCGGCATCGAACTCATGCCGAGCTGCCCGTAGTTCTTGGTGACGATGGACGGGCCCTGACCGAAGCCGGACACCAGCAGCGCCTGCGCACCCGAACCCTTGATCTTGGTGAGCTGCGGAGTCATTTCCGTGTCCTTGGGTCCGTAGCTCTCCTGGGCGACCAGGGTGAGGCCGTACTTCGCTGCGTGGGCGCGGGCCTCCTTGCCTCCGCCCTGGCCGAACGCGCTGGTTTCCACCAGCAGCGCCACCTTGGTGAAGCCGCGCTTCTTCATGTCCTCGAACACCTTCTCCACCGCCATGCGGTCGGTGTGCGGGGTCTTGAACACCCACTTCTTCACCGGTTCGATGATCACCGCCGCGCCGGCCAGCGAGATGAACGGCACGCCCGCCTTCTCGACTTCCGGCGCCATGGCCATGGTCGATCCGGTGGTGGTGCCGCCGACGATGATATCGACCTTGTCGTCGGCGAGCAGCCGCTTGACGAAACCGTTTGCCTTGTTGGCGTCCGTGCCGTCGTCATAGGACACGAGCTCGATCTTCCGCCCCAGAACCCCGCCTTCGGCGTTGATCTTGTCCACGTACATCCGCATGGTCTTGACCTCGGGGTCGCCGAGGAAGGCGCCCGGACCGGTCGCCGAGAGCACCGAGCCGATCCTGATCGGATCGGCCGCCTGCACCCCCGCCGCGAACAATGCCGCACAGCCCATCGCCACCAGTGTCTTGCCTGCGATCTTCATCTCATCTCCTCCTTTGACAGGTTGAACGATCGAACCCTTTACGACCCCCGCGGCAATGACCACGCCGCGTTCAGGGATTCGGGCATGATGCCATGCAAACGTTGCCCGATCAAACGTTTCGTCCGCGCTTTCAAAGCGAGAACTCCCGCTCGAGCTCGGCCAGGCTCGTGGCCCGCGCCGGTCGCTCGTGCGCGTACGCGGGACGGCTGCCGCGGTAGAGCACCTTGCCGACGTTGAAGCCGTCGTCGGTCATCAGCCTGCGCGCCGCACGCGCGGCGTCCTCGGTGAAGTCCACCGGCGCGGTGCGAACCACCCTCTTCCACTCCATCTGCTCGGGGCGGAAGGTGATGCAGGGCGAGAGCACCTGGATGAGCGAGAAGCCTGGATGGCGGATGCCTTCGAGGAGGATCGCGGCCATGTTGTTGGGATCGCCCGAGAAGCAGCGGGCGACGAAGTTGGCCCCGGCGGCGAGCCCGATCGCCAGCGGCTGGAAGGGATTCACGCCGGTGCCCTCGGGCGTGAGCTTCGAGCCTTCCCAGTCGGGCGGGGTGGTCGGCGAGGCCTGGCCCTTGGTCATCCCGAAGACCTGGTTGTCCATCACGACGTAGGTCAGATCGACATTACGCCGGCAGGCATGCAGGAAGTGGTTGCCGCCGATCGAGAAACCGTCGCCGTCCCCGCCGGTGACGATGACGGTGAGATCGGGCCGCGCGAGCTTGAGCCCGGTGGCGAGCGGCAGGGCGCGCCCGTGCACGCCGTGGAAACCGTAGACGCTGGTGTAGGCGGGAATGCGCGAGGAGCAGCCGATCCCCGACACGATCGCGATTTCCTCGGGCGGCCTGCCGAGTTCCGCCAGCGCCTTGGCGAGTGCGTTGAGCACCGCGTAGTCCCCGCAGCCGGGGCACCAGATCGGCTTGACCGCGGACTTGAAGTCCTTCGCCGTGTAACGCTTCTGCGCGGCGACGCTCATGGCATCGCCCATCCCCGCACCGCATCGCACACCTCGGCCGGGCGGATCGGCAGCGGGCCCGGCCGGTGGAGGCTGCGCACCTCGCCGGGCAGGTCGAAACTCCCGCGCAGGTAGCGGTGGAACTGGCCGCTGTGGCTCTGCTCGACCACCAGCACGCGCGTCACACCCGCGAGTGCGCGGGCGAGCTTCTCCGGCTGCGCCGGCGAGAGCAGCCGCATCGCCACCAGCCGCGCAGGCTTGCCGGCTTCGCGCAGCCGCTCGAGCGCCTCCCGGCACGGCGGAACGCTCGATCCCCAGGCGAGCAGCGCGAGTTCCCCCTCGCCCTCGATGACGGCCCAGTGCTCGCCGTAGTCGTGGCACTCCAGCTTGCGCGCCCGCTTGTCGAGCTGCGCGGCATGGTCGGCTGCGCGCGAGGAGGGAACACCGGCTTCGTCGTGCTCGAGGCCGTCGGCCGTGTATTGCCCGCCGGCGCCACCGGGCCGGGCCATCGGCGAGACGCCCGAGGCGGTGATCGCATAGCGCCGGTAGGCGGCCGCCTCCGCGCCGCCCTCGTACACCATCCGCCGCGCCGCGAACACGAAGTCTCCGGGACGCTCGATCACCGCGCGCGCCTGCCCGAGCCGCTGGTCGCCGAGCACGATGGCGGGAGCCTGCAGGGCTTCGGCCAGAGCCACCGCCCACTGGGTGGCGAACAGGCAGTCGCCGATCGACACCGGCGCCACGACCAGATGGGGCGCATCGCCGTGCAGGCCGTGGATCGCGATGTCGAGGTCGCTCTGCTCCGACTTGGTCGGAATTCCGGTGGACGGTCCGCCGCGCATGACGTCGACGATCACGACGGGAACCTCCGCCGCGACCGCCAGTCCGATCGACTCCGTCATCAGCGAAAGACCGGGGCCGGAAGTCGCAGTGAGCGCGGGGACCCCGCCCCAGGAAGCGCCGATGATCTGGTTGATCGAAGCGAGCTCGTCTTCGGCCTGCACCAGTGTCCCGCCGAGACCGGGCAGCGCCGCGGCCTCGCCGCCGCGGATCTGCGGTCCGGCACTGCGGCTCATGAGCGCATGCCAGCCGGCGCGGGCCGCCGCTTCCTGCAGAGCCGCCCCGGCGGTGACCACGCCCGCTCCGCCGCTGCCGGCGAGCGCAATCGAGACCGATCGCAGCGCCATCCTCCCATTCCCTTCCGGCCGGGCCGGAACCGTCACGGAAGCAGGCTAGCAGCGTTTTAGTTTGATGTCAAACTGTTGTGGCTCCTATAGTCATCCGGACGCCCGGCGCGGCCGCAAGGCAGGCGCGGCTATCGGGAAAGGACATGGACCAGCGCCAGGCTCAGCGTTGGAAACGAGACCACCAGCACGACCCGCAGCGCATCCGAGACCAGGAAGGGCACCACGCCGCGGAAGGTCACCGCCATCGGCACGCCGCGCGCGAGGCTGTTGATGATGTAGACGTTCATGCCCACCGGCGGCGTGATGAGTCCGATCTCCACCACCATCAGCGCGATGATGCCGAACCAGATCGCCTTGTCGGTCGCGCCCAGTCCCCAGTAGTCCAGACCCATGACGATGGGGAAGAAGATCGGGACGGTGAGCAGGATCATCGACAGGCTGTCCATGACGCAGCCGAGCGCGATGTAGAGCGCGATCATCGATGCCAGCACCATCATCGGCGGAAGTCCCGAGGCGCCGATCCAGTGCGCGAGTTCCGCCGGCATCTGGGTCAGCGCCAGGAACACGTTGAGCACGTCGGCGCCGAGCAGGATCAGGAAGATCATGCCGGTGGCCTCGGCGGCCCCGTAGATGCACTGCGCCAGGCCCGTCAGGCGCATGCCGCGGGCAGCAGCCAGCAGCCCCATCGCGAGCGTGCCCACCGCCGCGGCTTCGGTCGGCGTGAAGATGCCGCCGTAGATGCCGCCGATCACGACCACGAAGATCAGCACCACCGGCCACACATCGAGCAGTGCGCGCAGCCGCTCGGCCGTTGGCGCCCGCGGCGCGGCCGGCCCGGCGCCGGGGAACAGCCTCACGTAGATCGCGATCGCCGCGATGTAGCCCGCCGCGGCAATGCTGCCCGGAACGAAGGCCGCGATGAACAGGCGCGCGATGTTCTGTTCGGTGAGGATGGCGTAGATCACCAGCACGATCGAGGGCGGGATCAGCACGCCCAGCGTGCCGCCCGCGGCGAGCGTGCCGGTGGCAAGCGCGGGCGAGTAGTTCAGGCGGCGAAGCTCGGGCAGCGCCACCTGTCCCATCGTCGCCGCGGTCGCGAGCGACGAGCCGCAGATCGCGCCGAAGCCCGCGCACGCGCCCACTGCGGCCATCGCCACGCCACCGCGGTGATGTCCGATGAACGCGCCGGCCGCGCGGAACAGGGATCGCGAAAGGCCGCTTCCCGAGGCGAAATGGCCCATCAGCAGAAACAGCGGCACCACCGTCAGGTCGTAGACCGAATAGCGGCCATAGGCGGCGGTCTTCAGATAATTGGCGAGCGGTTCCCAGCCGGCCAGCGTGACATAGCCCGCGGCGCCGGTCGCGAACATCGCCACCGCGATCGGCACGCGCAGCGCGAGCAACGCGAACAGCGCCGACAGGAAGGCGACACCGGTCGCGGTGCCGCTCACTTCGCGGCGCCCCCGAACTCGCTCCAGGCGGTGTGCGCGGCGGTGAGCGCGAGCAGCGCGAAGGACGGCAGCATCAGCGCGTAGGCAATCCAGACCGGCACCCCGAGCAGCATGGTGCTCTCGGCGGCCTGGCGGATGCCGATTCCGCCCAGCGCGATGCGCCAGGTGAGGAGCGCCGCAACGGCCGCGAGCAGCGCGGCGCCCGCGCCGTCGAGCAGCGCGCGGGCGCGGGGCCGCAGCCCGGTGGTGAAGAAATCCACCAGCACATGGCCGCGGCGCATCTGGCACCAGGGCAGGAACGCGCTCACCGAAACCGCGCAGCCGAGCTGGACGAGTTCGAAATCGCCGAGCACCGGACGCCCGATCAGCCAGCGGCTCAGGATGCTCGCCACCGACATCGCCGAGATCGCCACCAGCACGGCGCCGCCGGCCAGCGCGAACCAGCGCGCGAGCTCGTACACGACGCGCCCGAACACATCGCGCGGCGCGCCGAGCTGCCGCCAGAGGGGCTCGGTCATCCTCCGCTCATCGCGCCGCGCAGCGCTCCAGCCGGCGCCGCGGACGGCGCCCGCGAATGCGCCTGCGATTCGCGCTGCCGGCGTCCGGCACTACTTCGTGTCGTACTTGTCGATGAGTTCCCGGGCACTGCGCAGGAGCGCCTTGCCGTCATGGCCCCTGGCCGAGACCTCCTTGATCCAGGAGTCATAGACCGCCTGGCCGGCGCGCTCCCAGTTCTTGAGTTCGGCCGCCGGAATCGTGTTGAACTGGTTGCCCCGCTTCACCGCGAGGTTGCGCGCCGCCGGGGCGGAGTCATCCCAGATCTTCCCGACCCAGGCGGAGGCCTCCGCGCCGCCGTTGGCATCGATCACCTTCTTCAGCTCGGGCGGCAGGCTGTCGTACTTCGGCCGGTTCATCGCGAAGATGAAGGCGGTCGTGTAGAGCGCACGCGAAGCCGGATCGGTCTCGCTGTGGTACTTCACCAGCTCCTGCACCTTGACCGCGGGCACCACTTCCCACGGCAGCATCGCGCCGTCGATCACGCCCTTGGAGAGCGCCTCGGAGACCTGCGGCACCGGCATGCCGACGGGGGTCGCGCCGAGCGCGGCCAGCAGCTTGTTGGTCTGGCGCGTGGGCGCGCGCAACTTCAGCCCCTTGAAATCGGCCAGCGTCCTGATCGGCCCCTTGCGCAGATGCAGATGGCCCTCGTCATGTACGTGGAACAGGATCGGGTGCACGTCCTTGAATTCGCTCTGGTCGAGCTTGTTCGCCCTGACGTATTCCCACAGCGCGCGGCTGGCACCCTGAGCGGTCCTGGTCATGAACGGCAGTTCGAAGGCTTCGACCGCCGGGAAGCGCCCGGCCGTATAGCCGGGCAGCGTCCAGACGATGTCGGCGACGCCGTCGCGCACCTGGTCGATGAGCTGGGGCGGCGTGCCGCCGAGCTGCATCGCGGGATAGATCTGGCACTTGAGCCGGCCCGCAGATTCCTTGTTGATCTTCTCGCACCACGGGGTAATAAATTTCGCATGCGCGGTGGAGGGCGGCGGAAGGAAGTGGTGCACCTTGAGGACGATCTCCTCGGCCGCGACCGCTCCCGCCGCAGCCATCAGCCCCACACCCGCCAGCGCCAGCCTGATCGTGCTTCGCATCGGTATTCCACCTTCGAGATCGTGGTGGTTCGAACGAGCGCGCCAACCGTGCTCGTTGCACCAGCCCACGCGGCCGTCATGGTAAGCCACGCGGCTGTATGACCGCAATCGCAATGCGCGTCCGCGCCCATGGACTTGATCCGAATCATTGAAGGCGCCCGCACATTCGCGTATCCAGGACTAGAATGTTGCCGATTCCAATCAGTTCGCCTCCGATCATGCCACGAAAGAAATCCGGCGCTCCCGCCGCCCGCAAGATCGAGCTCGGCCTCCTGCCGAGCCTGCTCGGCTACCAACTGCGCCTCGCGCAGATCGCCATCTTCCGAGATTTCGCCGCGAGCATCGGCGCCCATGGCGTCAGCCCCGGCCTGTTCGGCGTCCTGGTGATCATCGAAGCGAACCCGGGCATGAAGCAGACCGAGCTCGCGCGCGCCACTCACCTCGACCGTTCCACCGTGGTCTCGGTCATCGACAACCTGGAGCGGCGCGGGCTCGTCGTCCGCAGCGCGGAGACCGCGGACCGCCGCTCCAACGCCCTGCATGTCACCGCCGAGGGCGCCGCCCTGCTCAAGCAGCTCAAGCGGCAGGTCACCCAGCACGAGAAGCGCCTCGCCCATCAGCTCGACGCCGGCGAGCGCAACACGCTGATCGGGCTGCTCGCGAAGATCCTCCCCGAAAAGCGCTGACCGCACCCCGGCCGGGGCCGGCAGTAAGCTGGAACCTCAATTGTTTGACTACACACCATTTGTGCGCTACAGTGCGCGCATCGGTACGGCGGCGGGAGGGCGGAGATGGACATCCGGAGCAGGGTCGGGCGGCTCGCCGCGCGGATGTTCGATTCGCCCCGCTATCCGGGGCAGGGGGCGACGCTGTTCATCGACCTCGAGCGGCGCGAGACCCTCCGCAAGTATCTTCCGCGGGAAGTGCTGCTCGAGTTCCTGGGCGGGCGCGGCGCCAACATGTTCCTGCTCTACAACCTGCTGCAGGAAGACCGCGCGGCGCTCGATCCCGAAATCCCCCTGATCTTTGGCACCGGCGTGCTCACCGGCGACATGCCCTCGGCGACCCGCGGCAACTTCACCAGCCGCTCGCCCGACTCCTACGCCATTCTCGACTCGAACGCCGGCGACTACTTCCCCTCGTTCGTCAAGCGTCACGGCTACGACCACCTGGTGCTGTACGGGCGCTCGCCCGAATGGACGCTGCTCACCATCGCCCATGACAAGGTCGCATTCGTCGACGCCCGGCCCTACGTCGGGCTGGACAACCTCGACATGGCGCAGGCGATCGAGCGCGACTTCCGCTGCACCGAGCGCAAGGACATGGCGATGGCGCGCATCACCAGCGCCGGCGAGCACCTGGTGCTGTGCAGCGGCATCATGGGCGGGATCAAGTCGATCTGGGCGCGCGGAGGCGCAGGCGCCAAGATGGGTTCGCTGTGGCTCAAGGCGATCGTGGTGCTCGGCAAGCCGACCGAGCCCGCCGCGCACAAGAGCCTCAAGGACTACAACAAGGTCATCGGCAAGAAGATCACCTCCACCTCGGTGATCCGCAACGCGCTCAAGATGGTGGGCACGCCCTTCCTGTACAAGCCCTCGCGCGTGCTGGGTGCGATGGGCGCGCTCAACAACCAGCGCACCACCTGGCACGCAAGTCTGGATGCCGACAATTTCGATCCCTACCGGCCGGGGATGGACGGCTGTTTCAAGTGTCCCGTTCACTGCCGCAACCTCAACGACATGACCCCCGGGGGCAAGGGAGGCTGGGGCTCCCACGCGCTCAAGGGGCTCAAGGGCAACGCCAGCTACGACAAGGCGCAGGCCGAAATCGAGCACGGGCACCAGAAGACCTACCGCGGTGTCCGCGGCGACGGTGTCTTCGACCGCTACGACAAGGGCGACGGTCCCGAGTACGTCACGCTGGGCAAGTTCGGGCCGCTGATCGGCATGAAGGCGCCGGAACAGGTGCTGCGGCTGAACAACATCCTGAACGACCTCGGGCTCGATTCCGCCTCCACCGGAAGCGCGATCGCCTGGGCGATGGAGCTGTACCAGCGCGGCATCCTCACCCGCAGCCAGACGGGCGGGCTGGACCTCGCCTGGGGCAACTACGAGGTCGTGGAAAAGCTGCTGTTCATGACCGCGCGGCGCGAGGGCTTCGGCGACACCATCGCGGATTCCAATCGCGCGGTCGAGCGCGGCAAGTACCCGCGCGAGGCGCTCGACTACCAGATGGCGGTGAAGGGCCTGTTCCAGTCCGACCCGCACGATTCCCGCATCCTCAAGGCGTTCGCGCTCGGGCTCGCGGTCGCCACGCGCGGCATGGATCACCTGCGCAACCGTGCGACGCTGGAGATCAATGCGCGGATCAACGACGACGCGCCGTTCAAGACCGCGCTGTACGGAGGCCGGGTCGCGCCCGAGCCCAACGGCTACGACGGCAAGGAAATCGCGGTGCGCAAATGCGAGAACAACTACGCGGTCGGGGATTCCGTCGGCATGTGCCGCTTCAACACCAAGCTGTTCAATTCGCCGACCCTGCCCGATCCGAACGATTTCGCCGAACAGATCCACACGATGACCGGCATCGCGTTCGACGCCGCGGCTCTGGACGAAGTCGGGCGCAACATCACCGGGCTGGAACGCATGCTCAATTTCCGGCTGGGGTTGCGGGCGAGGGACGACACCCTGCCGCGGCGCTGGTTCGAGGAGGCGGTCGAAGCGGGGCCGTTCAAGGGCGAGCGGATCGATCGCGGCGAATTCGAGAAACTCAAGGCGCGCTTCTATGCGCTCACCGGACTGAATGCCGAGGGCATCCCGGCACCCGACTGGCACGAGAAGCTCTCGCGGTCCCTGACCGGATTCGCGCTGCGGGTGGAGCTGCCCGAGCCGCTTCCGGGGGCGCCCGACCAGGCCATCGTCATCGACGAGCCGGTTGGCAGCGTCGCCGAACTGCGCCAGGCGCTGCGCCGCAGGCTGCCCGAGGCGGCCGCGCAGCTCGACGACCCCTCCTGGAACATCGCGGTCAACGGCGAAATGCTGCTCGCCGGCGAGCGCACCGCGGCTGTGCGCAGCGGAGACCGGGTCGCGATCGTGCCGATGATCGCGGGGGGCTGAGTTCCAGGTTCCAGGTTGCCGGAGCCGAACCTGAAACTCGGAACCTGAAACCTGAATTTAGCGCGGCCGCGTGTCGACGACGCGCTTGGCCTTGCCGACCAGGGTGCGCTCGATGCCGCCCTCGTCGAGGACGCTCACCTGCGTGCTCACTCCGACGTAGGACTTGATCGCGTGCTGGAGCGCGGCCCCGATCTCGTCCTTCTGCGCGCGCGTGAGCCGCGCCGACTCCTCGCGGCGCAGCTCCACATGCACGTCGAGCTTGTCGAGCGGGCCGTCCTTGCCCACATGAAGCTGGTAGATGGAGTTGAGCTGCGGCACCTTGAAGATCAGCTCCTCGATCTGCGAGGGGAACACGTTGACCCCGCGGATGATGAGCATGTCGTCGGAGCGGCCGGTGAACTTCTCCACCCTGCGCATGGTGCGCGCGGTTCCCGCGAGCAGCCGGGTGAGGTCGCGCGTGCGGTAGCGGATCACCGGCATCGCCTCCTTGGTGAGCGAGGTGAAGACCAGTTCCCCCAGCTCGCCGTCGGGCAGCACCCTGCCGGTCGCCGGATCGATGATCTCGGGATAGAAATGATCCTCCCACACGGTCAGGCCGTCCTTGGTCTCGACGCATTCCTGCGCGACTCCGGGACCGATCACCTCGGAGAGCCCGTAAATGTCGAGCGCGTCGATGGCGAGGCGCTGCTCGATCTGGGCGCGCAGCTCGTTGGTCCACGGCTCGGCACCGTGGATGCCGATCTTCAGCGACGAGGTGCGCGGATCAATGCCCTGGCGCTCCATCTCCTCCGCGATCACCAGCATGTAGGAGGGCGTGACCATGATCACGGTGGGCTTGAAGTCCTGGATGAGCTGGACCTGCTTCTCGGTCTGGCCGCCGCCCATCGGGATCACCGTCGCGCCGAGCCGCTCGGCGCCATAGTGCGCGCCCAGCCCGCCGGTGAACAGGCCGTAGCCGTACGAGACCAGGACGATGTCGTCGGCGCGCCCCCCGGCGGCATGGATGGAGCGCGCCATCACCCCGGCCCACATGTCGATGTCGTTGCGGGTGTAGCCCACCACGGTCGGCTTTCCGGTCGTTCCGCTCGAAGCATGCACGCGCACCACGTCGCGCATCGGCACCGCGAACATGCCGTACGGATAGTTGTCGCGCAGATCCTGCTTCACCGTGAACGGGAATTTCGCCAGATCGCCGAGTGTCTTCAGGTCGTCCGGATGCACCCCCGCGGAATCGAACTTCTTGCGGTAGTGCGCGACATTCTCGTAGACATGCTTCAGCGACCACTTCAGGCGCTGCAACTGCAGTGTCTCGAGCTCGTCCCGGCTCGCGGTTTCGATCGCATCCCGTCCGACTTTCCCTGCCATTTCGTCCTCCTCGTGTGATTTCGCGGCCGCTGCCGCGTCCGCCTTCCTACATCCCCAGGTAGGCCTGCTTCACCTGTTCGTTCTGCAGCAACTCCTGGCCCGGCCCCGAGAGCACCGTGCGCCCGGTCTCCAGCACGTAGCCGACGTCGGCCACCGAGAGCGCCGCATAGGCATTCTGCTCGACCAGGAAGATCGTCATCCCGCGCCGCCGCAGCTCCACGATGGCGTTGAAGATCTCCTCCACCAGCAGCGGCGCGAGCCCCATCGAGGGCTCGTCGAGCAGCAGCAGCTTCGGCCGGCCCATCAGCGCACGGGCGATCGCCAGCATCTGCTGCTGCCCGCCCGAGAGCGTGCCGGCCGCCTGGCGGTGCTTCTGGCGGAGGATGGGGAACATCGAATACATGTGCTCCATGTCCTCCTCGACCCCATCGCGCGCTCGCGCGTAGGCGCCCAGCCGCAGATTGTCCTCCACCGAGAGCGGACCGAACATCTGGCGTCCCTCCGGAACCTGGCAGATGCCGGCGCGAACGCGCCTGTCCGCACGCATCCGCGTGATGTCCTCGCCCTGGAACCGAATCGAGCCGGCGCTCGCGCGCTGCACTCCCGAGACGGTGCGCAGCAGCGTCGTCTTGCCGGCGCCGTTCGCGCCCACCAGCGCGACCAGTTGCCCCGGCAGGATGCGCAGCGACACCTCTTCGAGTGCCTGGATGCGGCCGTAGTGGCTGCCGAGCCGATCCACCTCCAGAGCCGCGACGGCCGCGGCGGCGCCGAATTCCGGCCCACCCTCCACTCGCTTCAGCCCCAGGCCGATCGGGTCGGGGGCCAGGTTGACGATGCGCGTCCACAGCGCGCGGAACTCCGCCTGCGCCGCCACGCCGTAGAGCGGATGCGCAGGATCGAAGCAGCCGCGGTCGATGTCCTCCCAGTCGGCGGGCTTGAGGATGTGGCGCGCGGCGGGCATCAGCCGGCCCTCTTCCTTCTTGATGTGCTCCTGCGCATGGCGGACGAATTCCTCCAGGCGGGCCACGAACTCGTCGCGCCCGGCGGGGAAATCGCGCGAGAAGCGCAGCAGCGCGGCGCGCAGGCCCGCGAGCAGCTCGGGGCCGCGGCGATGCTCCGCCTCCAGTTCGTCGAGCACCGGCAGGCTCACCGCCGCGCGTTCGCGCAGCACCCGGTACAGGCAGTCCTCCTCCTTGGGCTGGTGGATGCGCGCGATGTAGCTGTCGAGATAGTCGAGCATCAGCCCCAGCAGGTCCGTGTCGGGCCGCTCGCCAGCGCGCTCGGCGCGCGCGCGCAGCACGTCGAGGGCCTCGAGCAGGCGCCACATGCTGCGGTGCTCGGCGGACAGGATGCGCAGCGCTTCCACCGCCTCAGGCCCCGCCCAGGTAGGCGACGATGACGTCGGGATTGCTGCGCACCTCCGCTGCGCTGCCCTCGGCCAGCTTCTTGCCGTAGTCGAGCACCAGGATGCGCTCCGAGATGCCCATCACCAGTTTCATGTCGTGCTCCACCAGCACCACCGTGACGCCCGAGGCGGCGATCTTCTGGATCAGCGTGTCGATCTCGCGGGTCTCGGTGTTGTTCAGTCCCGCGGCCGGTTCGTCGAGCAGCAGCAGCTTCGGGCCCGCGGCGAGCGCGCGCGCGATCTCCATGCGCTTGAGCGCGCCGTAGGGCAGCGAGCTGGCATGGGCATGCACGTAGCGCCCGACGCCCACGAAGTGCATCAGCCGGGCCGCCTCCTCGCGGCAGGCATCGTCCGCCTTCGCCAGCCACGGCGCGTGCAGCATCGCGGGCAGCAGCCGCTGGCTGAGCTTCAGGTGGGCGCCCACCATGACGTTCTCGATCGCGCCGAGGTTCATGCAGACCTGGAGATTCTGGAAGGTGCGGCTCAAGCCGCGGCGGGCGAGCGCGTGGGGCGGCTTGCCGGTGATGTCCTCGCCGTCGAAAAAGATCCGGCCGCGGGTCGGCTTGTAGATGCCGCTCACCATGTTGAACAGGGTGGTCTTGCCGGCGCCGTTCGGGCCGATCACGGAGTACACGGTGCCGGGCGCGACCTCGAACGAGAGTCCCTGCACGGCGTGTACGCCGCCGAACACCATGTCGAGATCGCGGACTTCGAGCAGCGCCATCTCAGCTCCTGCGCAGCCACCCGGCGAGATTCGGCACCAGTCCCTTCGGCATGAAGATCATGCTCAGCATCAGGATCAGCCCGAACACCACCAGCTCGTAGCCCTCGAAGGTCGAGAGCAGTTGCGGCAGCACGGTCAAGATCGCCGCACCCACCACCGCGCCGTAGGTGGAGGCCATCCCCCCCACCACCACCATGGTCACCAGCTCGATCGAGTGGAAGAACCCGGAGAGCTGGGGCGTGATGAAGCCGACATAGTGCGCGAGCAGGCTCCCAGTCAGGCTCGCGAACACCGCCGAGATTACGAACACCTTCACCTTGTAGCGCGCGGTGTCGATGCCGGCCACCTGGGCCGCGATCTCGGAACCGTGCAGGGCCTGGAGCGCGCGCCCGATCGGCGAGTCGACCAGGTTGCAGGCGATCCAGATGGTCGCGAGCAGACACGCCCCCGCGACCCAGTACCAGCGCCTCTCTCCGACGAGCTCGGCGCCGAAGGCGGGCACCGCCATGCCGTCCGGCCCGCCGGTCCACGCCGACTCGGTCACCAGGACGATGTAGACGATGATTCCCATGCCGAGCGTGGCCATGGCCAGGTAATGGCCCTTGAGCCTGAGGATGGGTCGGGCGACGACGAAGGCGAGCACGGCGACGCCGAGCGCGCCGACGAGCATCGCCGCCACCGGAGGCCAGCCGTAGCGGCTGGTCAGGATCGCCGAGGCATACGCGCCGATGCCCAGGAAGGCGGCATGCCCGAGGCTGATCTGCCCGGCGTAGCCGATCAGCAGGTTGAGCCCGACCGCGACCACCGCATTCAGGTAGATGCGGATCGCGACGTCGAAATAGAAGGTGTTGGGCAGCACCAGGGGCAGCGCCGCGACGATCATCGCGACGAGCAGGAGGGGGCCCTTGCGCGGATCGCCCCACATGCTCACACCCGTTCGGTGACGCGCGCCCCGAACAGCCCGCGCGGAAGGAAGAACAGCACCAGGATGATCAGCACGAACGGCACGGCGTCCTTGTATTCGGACGAAAGGTAGCCGGCCGCCATCGCCTCGGCGATTCCGAGCAGCACGCCGCCGGCCACCGCGCCGGCAAAGCTGCCCAGCCCGCCCAGGGTGGCGGCGACGAAGCCCTTGAGGCCGAGCATGATGCCGACGTCGTAGGAGGTGAGCGTGATCGGCGCGACGATGATGCCGGCCACCGCGCCGAGCACGGCGGCGAGCGCGAACGACAGCAGCAGGATGAAGCGGGTATCGATGCCGACGAGCTGGGCGGCGAGCGGATTCGCCGCGGTGGCCAGCATCGCCTTGCCGGTCAGTGTGCGGCTGAAGAACCACCACATCGCCGCCACGATCACCACGGTCACGCCGATCACCCACAGGCTCTGCGGCAGCAGCGTGGCGCCCATCATCCGCAGCGGCACATCGCCCGAAAAGGCCGGCAGCGCATGCTGGCCCTTGCCGAACAGCACCTGCGCGATCCCCTGCAGGAAGATCGAGGCGCCGATGGTGATGATGATGAGCGCGACCACCCCCGCGTTGCGTGCAGGTTCGATCGCGAGCTTGTCCAGCGCCAGGCCGACCGCCATCGCGGCGAGCACCGCGGCCGGCGCCGCGGCCCACACCGGAACCCCGAGCTTCACCAGGAAAACGGTCACCATGCCCCCGATCATGATGAACTCGCCCTGGGCGAAGTTGATCACGCCGCTGGCATTGAAGATGATGGAGAAGCCGAGCGCAGCCAGCGCGTAGATCGAGCCGCTGGTGATGCCCGAGAACAGGAACTGGAAGAACTCGGAGAGCATCGGGCGAAAAACCGGCTTCAGGTTTCAGGTTCCAGGCGCCGGCGGTTCAGCCGCCGAAGGCCGCGATGCCGGTCTGGGCGCGGCCCAGGATCAGCGCGTGGATGTCGTGGGTGCCCTCGTAGGTGTTGACCGCCTCGAGGTTCATCATGTGGCGAACGACGTGGTACTCGTCGGCGATGCCGTTGCCGCCGTGCATGTCGCGCGCATTGCGGGCGATCTCCAACGCCTTTCCGCAGCAGTTGCGCTTGATGAGCGAGACCATTTCGGGAGCCGCCTTGCCTTCGTCGATCAGCCGGCCCACGCGCAGGCAGGCCTGCAGGCCGAGCGCGATCTCGGTCTGCATGTTGGCGAGCTTGAGCTGGATGAGCTGGTTGGCGGCGAGCGGCCGACCGAACTGCTTGCGATCCAGCGTGTACTGGCGCGCGGCGTGCCAGCAGAATTCGGCCGCGCCCATCACGCCCCATGCGATGCCGTAGCGCGCCTTGGTCAGGCAACCGAACGGGCCCTTGAGGCCGCTCACGTTGGGCAGCAGGTTCTCTTCCGGAACGAACACCTCGTCCATCACGATCTCGCCGGTGATCGAGGCACGCAGGCTGAACTTGCCCTCGATCTTCGGCGCCGACAGGCCCTTCATGCCGCGCTCGAGGACGAAGCCGCGGATGACGCCGTCGTCATCCTTCGCCCAGACCACGAACACGTCGGCGACCGGGGAATTGGTGATCCACATCTTCGAGCCCTGGAGCAGGTAGCCGCCCTCGACCTTGCGCGCGCGCGTCTGCATACTGCCCGGATCCGAGCCGTGGTTGGGCTCCGTCAGCCCGAAGCAGCCGACCCACTCGCCGCGCGCGAGCCGGGGCAGGTACTTCGCGCGCTGCGCCTCGCTGCCATAGGCGTGGATCGGGTGCATCACCAGCGAGGACTGCACGCTCATCATCGAGCGATAGCCGGAATCCACCCGCTCGACCTCGCGCGCGATCAGCCCGTAGCAGACGTGATTCACGCCGGCGCAGCCGTAGCCGTCGATGGTCGGGCCGAGGAAGCCGAGCGCGCCCATCTCGTTGAAGATCTCGCGATCGAACCGCTCGTGCCGGTTGGCCTCGACCACCCTGGGCATCAGCTTGCCCTGGCAGTATTCGTGCGCCGCATCGCGCACCATGCGCTCGTCCTCGCCGAGCTGGTCCTCGAGCAGGAACGGATCCTCCCAGCGGAAGCGCGATCCGTGTTCAGGCTTGCTCATCTCGCCAACCATCCTTTCCGCGCCCGTCGGTTCGCCACCCGCCGCCGGCCGGCGAAGTGTTACAGGGCTGATGCTTTATAACACATATGATGCATTATAAGTCATACGGCGATCCGGACAAGAACTCTCGAAACGCGACGCGAGATCCGGATCGAAGTGATACAGGATCGCCGGTGAGCGCCGCGGCGAATGTCAGTAGATCGTCATGCCGCCATCGGCCGCGAGCACCTGTCCGGTCACGTAGCCGGCGCCCTCGCTCGCGAAGAACACGAACACCGGCGCGATCTCGTGGGGCTGGGCCCAGCGGCCCATCGGAATGCGCTCGAGGTACTTGTCCCGGAAGCGCTCGTCGGTGCGGATCACCTCGGTCATCGGGGTCGCCGCGCCCGGCGCCACCGCATTGACCGTGATGTTGTATTTCGCCAGTTCCCGGGCCGCGGACTTGGTCAGGCCGAGAATGCCGGCCTTCGCGGCGCTGTAGTTGATTTGGCCGATCGTTCCGAGCACGCCCGCGGTCGAGGTGACGTTGATGATGCGCCCCCACCCGCGCTCCATCATCCCGGGTGCGAGCGCTTGCAGGCAGTTGAAGCTGCCGGTGAGATGCACCGCGAGCACCGCGTCCCACTGCTCGCGCGTCATCTTGTGCAACATCGCCGTTCGGATGATGCCGGCATTGTTCACGAGGATGTCGACATGCCCGTAGCGGCTGCGCATGCGCTCGGCCATGGCATCGACCCGCTCGCGCTCGGAGACATCGCACGAGATCGCCAGCGCATCGCCTCCCGCGGCGCGGATCGCCGCCGCCACTTCCTCGGCCGCCGCCTCGGAGAGATCGACGACCCCCACCGCCGCGCCTTCGCGGGCATACGCCAGCGCGATCGCCGCGCCGATCCCCTGCGCCGCGCCGGTCACCACCGCCACCTTGTGCTCGAGCATCATCTGCGGGCACCTCCCGGCACACTCGTCGTCACGATTCCTGTCCTCCTTCCGCGCCGGGATGGCGCTCGTTGAAGCGCGCGAGCGCCTCGAGAAATTCGGCCACCGCCTCGGCCGGGACCTCGGCGCCACACTCGTAGCAGGTGTTCGTCATGCGGTCGAACCAGCGGCAGCCGCATTGCTCGCAGGCAAGCTCCGGCGCACCGCCGGGATTCTGGAAGATCATGTCGAGCCGCTCCGTGCAATCCGCGTTCGGGCCTCGCGGTCTCCGCCCGTGCGCCGCGTGCGACAGTGTATTGGAGACGGCGACCGGATGGAACCCTGCCGGCCCGCAGTCGACTTCCCACGGCGGGAATTTTCTGGTCTCATGCGGGTGCAGGGAGGCGCAGCGGACGATGAACGCAGCCAAGGGAACCGATCAACTGGCGATAACCGCTTCGGGCGAGGACACCGTCGGCCTGGTCGATCGCTTCACGCGGCGCATCACCGAGGCGGGCTGCAACATCGAGGAAAGCCGAATGGCGGTGCTGGGCGGACAGTTCGCCATCCTGATGTTGCTGTCCGGGCCGTGGAATGCCCTGAGCCGCCTCGAGAGCCAGCTCGACGCGATCGGCAAGGAGCTCGAACTGACCATCGTCCACAAACGCACCCGGACGCGCGAGGCGGGCGACCCGCTGATCCCCTACCAGGTCGAAGCGATCTCGCTCGACCACCCCGGCATCGTGCAGAGCCTGGCAAGCTTCTTCGCCGCACGGCACATCAACATCGAGGAGATGGCGACCGACAGCTACTCGGCGCCGCACACCGGCACCGCGATGTTTTCCGTGCGCATCACCGTGGGCGTTCCGGCCTCGACCCACATCGCCAGCCTGCGCGGCGACTTCCTCGACTACTGCGACGAGCTGAACCTCGACGCCACGATCGAACCGGCGCGCGGATAGCCCGTCCGCTCAGCAGGTGCTCACCGCACCGCCCGAATACGTGTTGAGCAGGACGGCGGCGGAAGTCGCTCCTACCGGCTCCTTGTAGACACCGGCTCCATACTCCGCGATCAACTGGCGCCGGTAGCTCTTGAGGAAGCGATCGAGCAGCCAGGTGCCCGCCAGACCGGTGGCATAGATCGCATCCTCGGCCGGGTCGTACTCCAGCCGCACCGGCAGCAGCGGGTCGCGCGCCTCGCCGTGCAGTCGCGGCGCGCCGGCGGCGGGATCGAAGATGCTGTCATGCGCGCAGCACACGATCATGCCCGGCTTGCCCGAAAGCGGGCTGGCTTCGGCGGCGTAGCGGATCTCGCTGCCCTCCTTGCTCGGATAGCTCAGCTCGTGGGTACACACCGCCGAGTAGGAGACGATGTTCTTCTGTGTGCCCACCGCCCCCGGCCAGGTGTAGGCGAGTGCCTCGGAAGTCATTTCGCGGGGCTCGCCGGCCGGCTTGCGGAGATTGATGAGGAAGCACGGGAAGCTGCGCAGCGGGTAATGGAACACATAGGCGTCGTTGGTGGCGAGCGCCGCGGCCTTGAGCGGCGCGCCGGCGGCATCGACCAGGCGAACCTTGGGGAAATCGACAAAGGGCTCCGCCCGCACGCCGCGCAGTCCCGCGGCGAGCATCGCGACGCTGCCGCCGCACAGCGTGACGAATCTGCGTCTATGCATACGCTCCTCCAGAGGAGGCCGCCGGCCCCAGGCGCCGGCGGCCAGCCCGTCAGCCTTCGAACATCGCGCGGTACATTCCGCGCGCCCATTCCAGCGTGCCGCGTCCCTTGGCGGCGTCGCGCTTCTCGAACAGCTTGGTGTCGGGCGAGAAACCGCCGACCGCCGTGCCCTCCTTGTTGAGGACATAGCCGGCATCCACGCTGATCGCCTCGGGCGGATTGGCATTCACCATCGAGTAGCACACCGTGCGCGGGCTGTACCAGGTGATGTCCTTGCCCTGGGCGCGCGCGGCGAGCACCTTGGCCACGTACCTGCCTTCGGTGTTGGCGGTGTTGGCGCTCTTGGAATAGGGGTGCGGGCGCGAGTCTCCGGTCACATACACGCGCTCGTCGCCGATGTAGTTGTACTTGAGCTGGCTGATGAGCGCCTCCTTCTGCGGGCTCTTCGCATCCATCAGCCCGAGGTGCTCGATCAGCGTGGAGGCGCGCACGCCGGGGTAGATCGACGCGTCCTCGAAACGGTAGCTGTCGAACTCGGTCTTGACGGTCTTCTTCGCCAGATCGACGCCGGTGATCGCACTGCCCGGCTTGTATTCCACGATGCCGTTGTACAGCTCCTTGAATGCGGCGTGGAAACCGTCCTTCTTGATCGTGATTTCCGGATTGGCGTCGAGCACCAGCACCTTGCCCTTCAGCTTGTTCTTCTTGATGTGCGAGGCGATCATGCAGGCGCGCTCGTAGGGCCCGGGCAGGCAGCGGTAGTTGCCGTTGGGCACGTACTGCAGGAACAGGCCGCCCTCGAATTCCTGTACCTTGCGCCGGATCGTCACGTGCTCGGTGGGCGAGATGAAGCCGCCCGGATAGCCCGTGCGCAGGGCATCGATGGTGTCCTCGTCCTTAACGCCGATGCGGTTGTAGTCGTACGAGATGCCCGGCGCGACGACGAGAAAGTCGTAGTCGATTTCCCCCTCGCTGGTGATGAGCTTGCGGCCGGCCCGGTCCAGACCGGTGGCAGTGGCGTTGAAGTAGATGTAATGGTTGTTGCGCGCGGCGTCGAGGAAGCTGTGGTCGGCGAGGAACTCCAGGTTGATGAGTCCCGCGTACCACAGGTTGCTGGAGAAGCACGAGGAATACATGTCACGCTTCTCGACCAGCACGATATCGAACTTCGGATACTCCTTCTTCGCGTGCTTGGCGATGGTCAGGCCCGAGGTGCCGCCGCCGACGATGACCAGCCGGGGCCCCTTGGCCCTGGGCAGCGCGGCCTTGAACCCCGCCGAAACTGCGGCGGGGCCCGCGCTCGCACAGCCGGCCGTCACGGCCGCACCGCCCACCACGGCGGCGCCGCCCATCTTCAGAAAGTCACGACGATTGATGCACTCACTCATGATGCTCCTCCTTGCGTTTTGGCTGAAAAATGGGCGGCAGGATCTCCGCCCGATGACGACGCTGCGTTCACTGCAGTTTCCGTATGCCCAGCACGCCGAGCAAATATTTTTCGTAGATCGGATCGGTGCTGCCCTTCCGGATCTTGCGCAGGAAATACTTTTCGAAGCCGACCTTGGCAAGATGCACCCACTTGCCCTGCCTGAACCAGCTCACGTTGCGCGGCGGGATCTGCGGCAGCGCGACGAAGGCGGCGCCGGTGTCGCCGAAATCCGCCAGGCACAGCGCGTTCCAGGTCGCCTTGCTGGCGGGCGGCCGGCCGGCGAGCGCATCGCAGATGTTGCCGACGCTCGCAGTGACCATGGTCTCGATCATGTAACCGGTCTTGGGCGCGCCGGTCGGCACCGGGGTCGGCTCCACCGGCGGAATCGCGACGCAGACGCCGACGGCATAGACATTGGGATGGCGCGGATTGCGCTGGAACTCGTCGATCAGGACGAAGCCGCGCGCATTGGTCAGTCCCGCGATGCCCGACACCGCCTGCACGCCCCTGAACGCGGGGAGCATCATCGAGAAGGCGAAGGGCAGTTCATGCTGCTTCTTCGCCCGCCCGTCCTCGTCGTGCTCGGTGACGAACATCCGCCCCGCCTCGACGCGGTCCACCTTCGCGTTGCAGATCCACTTGATGTGTCGGCTTCGCATCGCGGACTCGAGCAGGTGCCGCGAGTCCCCCACTCCGCCGAGTCCGAGGTGGCCGACATAGGGCTCGGCAGTGACGAAGGTCATCGGCACCTTGTTGCGCAGCCTGCGGCGGCGCAGGTCCGTCTCCATGATGAAGGCGAATTCGTAGGCCGGGCCGAAGCAGGAGGCGCCCTGCGCCGCCCCCACCACCACCGGGCCGGGCGCACCCAGGAAAGCCTCCCACGCCGCTCCCGTGGCCTCCGCATGGGCGACCGTGCACACGGAGTGGGTGTGGCCTCCGGGCCCCATGCCCGGGATCTCGTCGAAGGCGAGCTCGGGACCGGTCGCGATCACCAGGTAGTCGTAGGGCAGCAGGCTGCCGTCCCCGAGCTCGATGCGGTTGTCCTGCGGATGGACGCGCCGGACGCCGGTCGAAATGAAGCGGATGCCCTTCTTTTGCAGGCACGGGCCGACCGGAATCGTGACCTCGCCGCGGCTGCGCCAGTTGACGGCGACCCACGGATTGGAGGGAGTGAACTGGAAGCTC
Source organism: Betaproteobacteria bacterium CG2_30_68_42 (assembly GCA_001872285.1). Taxonomy (GTDB): domain Bacteria; phylum Pseudomonadota; class Gammaproteobacteria; order Burkholderiales; family Rhodocyclaceae; genus CG2-30-68-42. Next base: position 5,180 of record MNXU01000033.1, on the reverse strand, counting down.
TCCGAATCTGAGACGACGGTGACGCTGTCGCCCGGGCGTACGCGCTCGCGCATCTCGTATGCGCACGACATGCCGCCGATTCCGGCCCCGATGATGACGATCGCAGCCATCCGTCCCTTTCCGACCGCCTCCAGCCCATGACGGTGTTTCGATCTGTAGCAAGACGCGGGCCATGGCCGCAACGCGATGATCCGATGGAGTTTCCCGTCCGGACAGCCCTCTTGTCTGACATGCTGTCATGACAGTGCTGGCAGCCGGTCCGCACGGCGCCAATGGCACGCCGCCGCTTGCGTCGCGGGCCGCACGGCGCGCATACTCGCGGACGCGTTGTCATGACAAGGATACCCCATGGGTGACAGGCTGGCGCTGGATTCGTTTTCCCTTCTCGATACGCATGAGACGCCGTTCGTGCTGATCGATGCGCAGTACCGCATCGTCGCTGCGAACGGAGCCTACTGCACGGGCCACGACATCACGCCCGAGGAGATCGTGGGGCGGCTCTGCCACGAGGTCTCCCATCACTCGTCCAAGCCCTGCTTCCAGCACGGGGAAGTCTGCCCGCACCAGCAGGTGTTCGCGACCGGACAGGCGTGCGAGGCCCTGCATGTTCACTACGACCCGCACGACCGGGTCGAGCGGGTGCGGCTGAAGGGTTACCCGGTCCGGGGCTCCGACGGCAGGCTCTACCTGGGAGAGCTGATCTCCTCGATCGGCCCGTGCGAGGATCCGGCCTGTTCGGGGATGCAGATGGCGGGGCGCTCGCCGGCGTTCCTGAAATGCGTCGACAAGCTCCTGCGGCTCGCCGAATCCGATGCGCCGATCCTGCTCTACGGCGAATCTGGAGTCGGCAAGGAACTCGCGGCGCATTTCGTCCACCAGCACTCCTCGCGCGCAGCGGGTCCGTTCGTGGCGGTGAATTGCGCGGCGATCCCCGAGACCATGTTCGAGAGCGAGTTCTTCGGTCACGAGAAGGGCGCCTTCACCGGCTGTCTGGGACGCAAGCCCGGCTTTCTCGAACAGGCCAACGGCGGGACGCTGTTCCTCGACGAGGTCGGGGACATTCCGCAGCCGATGCAGCCCAAGCTGCTGCGCGCGCTCGAATCCGGCGAGGTGCGCCGCCTCGGCGGCACCCGCGTGTCGAGCGTCGATGTGCGGCTGGTCTCGGCCACCAATCGCGACCTGCTCGCGCTGGCCGACGCGGGACGCTTTCGCCAGGATCTGTACTACCGCGTCGCCGGACTGGACGTGGTGCTGCCGACGCTGCGCGAGCGCCGCGAGGACATTCCGGAGCTCGCCCGCATCCTGCTGGAACAACTCTCCACCCAGGGCAGGCGCAGCTACCGCCTGGGACGCGACGCACTCGCACTCTTGATGGACTACGATTTTCCCGGCAACGTGCGCGAGCTGCGCAACATCCTCACCCGCGCGGCAGCGTTGTGCTCGAACGGAACGATCCGCGCCTCGCACATCCGCCTGCGCAGCGCTGCCGGCCGTGCGGCCACGCACCCGGTGCAGCCGCCAGCCGCGCCTCAGCCGCAGCGTCTGGCCGATCTCGAACGCCGCCAGATCGGCGAGTGCCTGACCCGCCACGGCGGCCACCGCCGCCGCGCGGCCGACGCGCTCGGGATCAGCGAGCGGACGCTTTACCGCAAGCTGCGCCGGTTCGGCCTGTAGCCGGTTTCGCATCCTCCGGCGTGCAGGACTCTGCGGCCGCGCAGGCACCGCAGCCGCCGGCGTCCTCCCCGCGCCAGGGTCCGCGCTCGGGGTGCCGTCGCGCGAAGCGCCGGTAGGCAGCCTGCACCGCAACCCAGCCGGCGAGCAGCGCGGCCACAACGAGTATGCTGAAAACATAGGTCAGCATCTCAGCCCCCCAGTCCCGCGAAGCCCATGAAGGCGAGCGAGAGCAGGCCCGCCAGGATCAGCGCGAGCGGCACACCCTGCACGACCGCCGGAACGTTCGCCAGAGCGAGGCGCTCGCGCAGCCCGCCCATCAGCACCAGCGCGAGGGTGAATCCGGCGCCGCCGCCGAAACTGAAGGCGATCGATTGCACGAAATCGTATTCCCTGGCGGTCTGGAACAGCGCGACCCCGAGCACCGCGCAATTGGTGGTGATGAGCGGCAGATAGATGCCGAGCGCCCGGAACAGCGCCGGCGAGTATTTCTTGATCACCATCTCGACCAGTTGCACCGCCGAGGCGATCACCGCGATGTAGGAGATCAGGCGCAGGAATTCCAGGTGCAGCGCGCCGAGCACGAGGTTCAGTCCGTACGCGCACAGGGACGCGATCAGCATCACGAAGGTCGTGGCGAGTCCCATCGGAAAGGCGGTCTCCAGCCTGCCGGACACGCCCAGGAAGGGGCACAGGCCGAGGAACATCGCCAGCACGAAGTTGTTGGCGAGGATCGTGGCAGCCAGGATCTGGAGCGCGGATTCAGGCGCCATGGACATGCTCCCCGCCCGCCACGGCGTGCGCGCCGCGCCGCCGCAGCCAGGCGAACAGCAGCAGCCAGCCGCCGAGCACGAAGAACCCGCCCGGCGGCAGCACCATCACCACCCAGGGCTGGAAATCCGGCCCGAACAGCGACACTCCGAACAGTGACCCCGCGCCGAGGATCTCGCGCACCGAGCCGAGCGCGAACAGTCCGAGCGTGAATCCCAGGCCCATGCCGAAAGCATTGAGCATGGCCGGGGCAGGCGGACGGCGCGAGGCATGGGCCTCCGCGCGCCCGAGGATGATGCAATTGACCACGATGAGCTGGATGAAGGCACCCAGCGCCTCGTAGAGCGCGAGGCTGATCGCCTGGATCAGGTAGTCGACCACGGTCACGAAGGTGGCGATGATGACGATGTAGGTCGCGATGCGTACCTGCTTCGGCACCATCCGGCGCAGCATCGAAACCAGGCCGCAGGAGCACACCAGCACGAAGGTGGTCGCGAGTCCCATGCTCAGGGCATTGACCGCGGACACGCTCACCGCGAGGGTCGGGCACATGCCCAGCACCATGACGAAGGTGGGGTTCTGGCGCCACAGTCCTTCGATGAACTCGTCCCAGTTCGCCGCAGTCGGCGCCGCGGATGCCTTCGACGCGCTCATGGCCGCCTCGCGAGCTCTTCGAGATGGGGCGCCAGGCGCGGCAGCAGGCGCTGCGCTCCGGCGTCGATCGCCCTTCCGACCGCGCGCGAGGTCACCGTCGCACCGGCGATGGCGTCGATTTCCCACGGGCGGGTCTTGGTGCCGTGCTTCACGGTTTGCACCGCATTCGCGAGCCCGCTCAGTTCGCGGTTCAATCGAACGTCGAGCGCCTGGAAGTTCGACAGGAACTCGCGGTCGGTGAGGATCCTGGTGCCGATGCCGGGCGTCTCGCGCATCGACACCACGGCGATGCCGGTGATGCAGGCGCAGCCGGGCACGTAGCCGAAGAGGATGCGCACCGTGTCCGCATAACCCTTCGCGGCGCCTTCAGCGGCGATGCCCGCGAGCGCCCCGCCACTGCCGTAGGCCGCGTAGAAGCGGATCGCGCCCTGCGGCAGCGCCTCGCCCGCCGGTTGAATGGTTCCATTCGGCAGGGCAATGAACGGCTCGATGCGGTGCGCGCTCGGGATCACCTTGAACACCGCGCGCTCGATCACGATGCGACGATTGGCCGCGATCGGCGCAAGGGTCCACTGGTAGGCCGCCACGATGATCACCCCGCACAAGGTGGCGACCACACCGAGGGTGCGGATCATCGCCCACGGGCTCTCCAGTGCCGCGGCTGCGGGAGCGTTCATCGTTTCCTCCGGCCGCCCTTCCCCGCGACGTCGTCCTCGCGCGAGATGTAGCGCGGATGCAGCGCATAGGAGGCGGCGCGGCGGGCACGGCGCGGCGCACCGACGCCGTAGGGCGTGGGCTGGGTGTAGCGCTCGATCAGCGGCGTGGCGGCGTTGCCGATGAGGATGGCATACATCACGCCTTCGGGCAGGCCCGCATAATAGCGGATGACGACGGTGAGCAGGCCGATTGCGCCGCCGTAGATCCACATGCCGCGCGGCGTCACCGGAGAAGTCGCCATGTCGCTCGCCATGTACACGGCGCCGAGCATGAGCCCTCCCGAGAACAGCATGAAAAAGGGATCGGGATAGTGCAGGGGGTCGAGCGCGTAGAGCGCCGAGGCGGTGAGCCCCGAGGCGCCCAGCACCGCGGCGGGAATGCGCCAGTCCATGAAACGGCGGGCAGCAAGATAGGCGCCGCAGGCGAGCACCAGCGCGGGCGACGGGCCGACCGCCATGTGGCCGGAGGCCGAGGTGAGCAGATCCCACGCCGAGGCGACGGTACCCTCGAACTTCCACAGCGCGAGCGGGGTGGCGCCGGTCAGGGCATCGAGGTGCATCGCCGCGAGCCAGTTCCCGGGTTCGACCGGGCTCATCAGCGGCATCGCCAGCGAGGAGGGAATGAACTCGGTGAAGCGCCCCGGGAGGAACGAGGGTGTGTAGGTCGCGATGGCCACCGGAAAGGCGGCCTGCACGAATGCGCGCCCGACCAGCGCCGGATTGAACACGTTGCAGCCGATCCCGCCGAACAGCGCCTTGCCCAGTCCGATCGCGCTGAAGCCGGCGACCGCGCCCATCCATAGCGGAAAGCCCGGCGGCAGCGTGAGCGCGAGCAGCAGCCCGGTGATGGTCGCGCTGAAATCCCGCAGGTCGCCCGCCTGGCCGCCCGCGCGCACGAACAGCCGCTCGGCGCCCAGGCAGGAGGCGGTCACCACCAGCAGGGAGGCGGCCGCCGAGAGCCCGTACTGGACGATGTAGAACACACAGATCGGCGCGAGCGACAGGACAACGTTGCGCATGATCTGCTCGACGCTGCGCGCGGCACGCACATGCGGCGCGCTGCGGATCTCGGCGTTCAGGCCCTCGGCCATGCTCAGGCGGCCGCCTCCGGACTCATTTCGCAGATCGACCCGCACGCCGTCGGCGACTGGACGGCGTTCGCGGGCGGTCGCATCCCCGCTGCGCGGGGCCCCTGCTCCCTGCTCACGCCGTCGCCTCCTTGCGCTCGTCGATGTCCGACGTTTCGGGGGGTCGGCGACTGGACGGCGCTCGCGGGCGGTCGCATCCCCGCTGCGCGGGGCCCCTGCTCCCTGCTCACGCCGTCGCCTCCTTGCGCTCGCCGATGTCCGACGTTTCGGGGGGTCGGCG
>MNXU01000047.1 GCA_001872285.1 Betaproteobacteria bacterium CG2_30_68_42 | reverse complement strand
CTGCTGTCTTACATTGAAGGAGCGGCGGTGAATCCGGTGCGGGAACTGGCGGTGGAGTTGATCGTCCGAGACAGTACCGCGCCGCCCGCCGGCTGAGATGTCGTAAGAAATGTCCCATGTATCGCGCTGGCTCGTCCGACATGGTTGGGCGCGAAGGGGGATGAATGGATCGCGCATCGCTGCCGTGGTCGCGCGACGCGAGCGAGCGCAGAACCCGTTAGCGGGGCGGCAGCGACGTCCTCGGCTGTCAGTGGGCGTGGGTGTGACCGGACAGCTCGTGGTCAGCCCGGGAGGTTCAGCAACGCTAGCCGCTGGACTTTGCCCGATGGCCCGCGCGGCAGTTCGGTCACGAACCGGATCACCTTCGGCGTCTTGTAGCGCCCGAGCTGTTCGAGGCAGAAGACGCGCAGGGCCTCTTCGTCGGCCGCACGGCCGGGGCGCAACACGACGCAGGCCATGATCTCCTGACCGTAGTGGGGATCCGGGATGCCGACGGCCGCGGCGTCCTGCACTGCAGGGTGGCGCAGCAGTGCTTCGTCAATCTCGCGCGGAGCGATATTTTCGCCGCCCTTGATGATCAGCTCCTTGATGCGTCCAGTCACAAAGAAGAATCCGTCGCGATCGCGGTGGCCGAGGTCGCCGGTGCGCAGCCAGCCGTCCAGCGTGAGGGCCGCGCGTGAGGCCTCGTCGTTCTTGTAGTACCGGCGCATGACATTCGGCCCGCGGATCACGATCTCTCCGGTCTGGCCGTCCGGAACCGGCGCAAGTGCGGTGTCGACCACGCGCGCTTCGCAACCCGAGGCGCGGCCCACCGAACCGACCTTCCGTTGCGCTGGGTCGAGCGGGTTCGAGAATGCTGGCGCCATCGTCTCGGTCAGACCCATGGTCTCGATGATGCTGATGCCGAACTTGTCTTCGAAGGCGCGCAGATGGTCGGGTGATAGCGCGGCGGAAGCCGAGCGGCAGAAGCGGATGCGTTGCGTGTCATCGCGCGGCGGCGCGGCGCCTTCGAGCAGGTAGGATATGATCGTTGGCACGACGTTGATCCAGGTGCATTCGCGCTCCTTGGCCTGCGCCCAGAAGCGGCTCGCGGAAAACCTGGGCAGGATCGCCAGGCTGCCCCCGTGCGCCAGGGGGGCCAGCATGGTCACGGCGAACGCGTTGATGTGGTAAAGCGGCAGCACGGCGAGCACGCGGTCATTCTCGCGCAGGCCGTGTTCGGTGCTGATCGCCAGCGCGTTGGCCGTCAGATTTGCCTGGGTCAGCATGACGCCCTTGGGTACGCCGGTGGTGCCCGATGTGTACATCAGCAGCGCGAGAGCATCCGGCGCCGGCGGCGGCGTGCAAACGGGCTGCAGGGTTGCAGCCCCGGGCAGCGTCTCGGCGTCGGGCTCGGTCACGACGACGGCTACCGGACGGTCCAGCCCGGCGAGCATGCGACGCACCGAGTGTTCCCGGTCGGGGCTGACGAAAACCACCTTGCAGTCAGAATGATCCAGCACATAGCGCATCTGGCCCGGCTGCGCCAGCAGGTTCACGGGGTTGACGCACCAGCCACCGTACATTGCACCGAGCAACAGGCGGAGCGTCTGCAGACCATTGGGCATGACCAGCGACGCGATGTCACCCGGTCGCGAACCCAGGGATTGCAGCAGCGCTGCCACCTGTCGGCCGCTGGTGGCGAGCTCGTCGTAGCGCAGGCTGTGCGTGCCTTGGCCGTTAATCGCGTAGATTGCCTGCGGTTGCGCGGCCACACGCCGGTCGACCAGCTCTCGCACGGTCGCGGGAGATTCACTCATGAGTTACCGTACTTGTCGAAGAAAGCGCCGAAAATCTCACGTTCGCTTGGTACCCGCTCGGGGATAGGTCGCGAAATGCGCGTGATGTTCAGGTAGTGCCGGTAGTTCATGTTGTCCGAGAAGTTGTTGCGACCCCAGGTGCCGCAACCCATCGAAAGCGAGAAGGGCAACCCGTTGTCGAAGCTGCCGCCGGTGGCGATGCAATGCGCCTGGTCCACGATTACGCGCGACACCGGCAACGTCAGGCCGAGCTGCAGTGCACGCTCGGCCACCGCGCTGTGCAGGCCAACCGAATGGCCCGCGCCCTGGTAGGCGTAGATGCGTTCGACGACCTCGGCCGCCGCGGCGAAATCGCGAGCGTGGTAGAGCGTGAGCACCGGACACAGCTTCTCCCCTGAGAACGGGTGCGCGCCGCCGATCCCGTCTTCCTCGACCAGCAGCATCGTCGGCGACCGCGCCGCGATATCCGTCAAGCCGGCGCGCTCGGCCACCACCCGGGCGGACTTGCCGATCACGGCGGGCGACAACTTGCCGTCAGGCCACATCAGCGACTGCAATCGCACCTTCTGCGTCGCATCGACAAGCACAGCGCCACGCTCGCACAGCGCGGCGATCATGCGCCTGCGCACCGCATCGACGATCACCAGGCTGTTCTCGGATGAACACGAGGTCGCGTTGTCGAAGGTCTTTGAGCGCAGGATATGGTCTGCAGCGCGTTCGATGTCTGCGGTCTCGTCGACGATGCCGGCAACGTTGCCCGCGCCCACGCCGAAGGTGGGAGTGCCGCTTGCATAGGCCGCGCGCACGTTGGCCTGCGAGCCGGTTGCGACGACCAGGTCGCACTGACGCATCAGCTCGGCCGTCGAGACCTTGCTGACAGGCGCCGGCAGCAACAGCACCAGGTCGCGCGGCGCGCCGATGCGGTCGAACTGCGCGTGGATGAAGCCGATCAGCCGCTCGGCGGTGGTCCATCCCTTCGGCGACGGTGCAACGATCACTGCGTTGCGGCCTTTCAGCGCGTTGATGATCTTGTTCGCCGGTGTCGCCGCGGGGTTGGTCGACGGGGTGATCGCGCAGACCACGCCGACGGGGCGCGCGATCTCGACGATTCCGCGTGCCGCATCTTCGAAAATTACGCCCACCGTTCTCGCCTGCGCGAGATCGCGCAGCAGGCCAAGCGTCTTTCGATGGTTCTTGCGTACCTTGTCCTCGACGCTGCCGATGCCGGTATCCGCCACGGCGAGTTCGGCAAGTTCGCGGTTGCGGGCCGGTTGGAGAATGGCCCAACCCGCCGCCGCGGCGACTTCGTCGACGCGTTGTTGGTCGTAGCGGTCAGCGATGCGCTGAGCTGCGCGTGCGCGTGCGACCAGTTTCTGGAGACTCGATGCGATGGTATCTGTAGTACTAGTCATCTCGGTCATTTCGGTGGAGTGAATTATCGTGCCCTCGTGCGGCCTGACAGCAGGCGCAGCACCTTGCCCTTGATGTCTGGAATCAGGGCCCACAGGACAAACAGGCTCGCGAAGCCAAGGATCGTGGCGCTGATGGGCCGGGTGAAGAAGATCGTCAGGTTGTTGTCGTAGTTGGCCAGCGAGGTCATGAAGTAGCGCTCGGCCAGCGGCCCGAGGATCACGCCGAGCACGAGCGGCGCCGACGGGAAGTCGTAGCGCTTCATCAGATAGCCGATTACCCCGAAACTCAGGCAGATGTAGACATCGGCGATGTTGTTGCGCACGCCGAACGCCCCGACGACGCTGAGCACGACGATGAATGCACCCAATATGGTGGGCGGCACCCTCATCAGCGAGGCGAACCCGCGCGCGACGACCACACCGGCCCCGATCATGCACAGGTTGGCCAGCAACAGGCTCGCGAAGATCGTGTAGAGCATGTCGGTCTGCGCGGCAAACAGCAGCGGCCCCGGAGTCACGCCGTGCAGCACCAGCGCAGCCAGCATGATGGCAGTCGCCGCACTGCCGGGAATCCCGAGCGTGAGCAGCGGAATCATCGCCGCACCGGTGGTGGCATTCTTCGCAGCCTCGGGCGCCACCAGACCGGCCTCGACACCGGTGCCGAACTCCGCGCCGCGCGGCGACGCCTGCTTTTCGACCCCATAGGCGATGACCGCGCCAACCGTGGCCCCGGCCCCTGGGATCATGCCGATCATGCAGCCGATGCCGGTCCCACGTGCGGCCGCGCCCTTCAGCGCCCAGAGCTCGCGTACCGATGGGAATCGCATTCGCACCTTGTTTGTAGCACCTTGAAGATGGTGACGCTGGCCGAGCATCTCGAGCACCTCACCGAGCGCGAACAGCCCGATCATCACGACCACGAAGTTGATCCCGTTCTGCAGCGACCGTATTCCGAAGGTCAGGCGCGGCAGGCCATAGAGCGGGTCGACGCCGACGCTGCCGACCACGATGCCGCAGAACAGCGATACCAGGCTGATCCACGGCGTTGACTTGGCGATGGCGATGATGCTGACCAATCCCAGGAATGTGGCCGCGAAGAACTCGGGCTGGTCGAACGCGAGCGCCAGCCTCGCAAACGGCGGCGCGGCGAAGGACAGCAGCAGCGCGCTCGCCAAGCCACCGGTGGCCGACGCCGCGATGGCCAGCGTCAGCGCGCGTGCCGCCTCGCCGCGCCGCGTCATCGGGAAGCCGTCCCAGCAACTGGGCAGGGACGCCGGCGTGCCGGGGATGTTGATGAGGATCGACGAGATCGATCCGCCGAACACGCCTCCGGCGTAGATTCCGCCCAGAAAGACCATCGCCGACAACGGCGTCATCAGGTAGGTGAATGGCAATGCCATGGCCATCGCGTTGACGAACGAGATGCCCGGCAGAGCTCCGGCGACTACGCCGACCGCCAGTCCGATGAGCATCGTGCCGAAGTTGGAGGGCTGAAGCGCAGTCAGCAGCCCATGGAAAAGGTTGACGACGATGTCCATCGGTCAGCCCCTTCAGTAGATGTGTAGGAACCGGTACAGGGCGATGGTCAAATCGCCGGCCCACCCGGCCCCGCGATCCAGCGGCATCAACGCGAGCTTGACGAACAGGTAGAGCAACACCGTGTTTCCGATCAGGCTCACCAGCGAGATTTGCCATGGCGATCGCACGCCGCCCAGAAGCAGCCACAGCACCAGATACAGCAAGGTGGCGAGCGCAAAGCCCAGCACCGGCAGGGCGAACCCGTAGGCCAGTACAAGGGCGATACCGAGCCAGACGCGCGCACCGCCGGCGGTGGCCGGCGGTGTTGCCGGGCTATCCAAGCCCGGGCCCTCGCGACGGCGCAGTACCTGGGCCACGCGTTGCACGGTCCAGGCGAGCGCGAACACCACCACGCCGTACAGCATGATCGTCGGCCAGGTGGTCGGACCGGCGATGCCGCGCGCCATTGCCGCCGCCGCCTCCGGCCGGTCGGTGACGAAGCGCGTCAGCACTGCCGCCGTGACGAGGAACGCAAGCGGCGCGGCCACCGGCCGCCAGGAGGAGTCGCCCCCGCTCATCTGAAGGTGGCGAGGTAGCCCTTGACCTTGTCCTGGAAGGCCTTGACGTAGGTCTGCGCCTGCGCCGGCGTGTAGCGATGCGAGGCACAGGTGTACGTGGCACTGCAGAACTTCTTCCACTCGGGTGTATCGAGCGCCGCATTGACTGCGTCAGCCAGTTTCTTGATCTTGTCCGGCGGTGTTTTCGCGCTGACCGCGATGGTGCGGAAATTCGGAAGATCGCTGATTTCGAAGCCGAGTTCCTTGGAAGCCGGCGTGCTCCGGAAAGCCGGGTGCCGCTCGTCGTCGAAGACGACCAGCGGGCGCAGCTGCCCGGCAGCAAGGAACGGCGCTACGTCACCGGGTTCCTCGTAGATCGCGTCGGTGTGCATGCCGACCGTCGAGGCGTAGCGCTCGGCGGGCTTCGCGAACGGCACGTTGGTGAGCTTGTAACCCCTGGCACTGAAGTACTTCAGCGTGATGTCGTCCTGTGTTCCGTAACCGGAGGTCGCAACTTTCAGCTTGCCTGGGTTGGACTTGCTGAATTCCAGGAGGTCCTTGAAGGTCTTGAATGGACTGTCGCGTGGCACGAAAAGCAGTGACGGCGAATCCTGTGTAACAGCGACGATCGCGAAGTCTTCTACCTTGGCGCTCCCCAACCCTGACGCCCAGGACGACACGGTCAGGGCGATCAGCGTTGCGACCGTGTAGCCGTCGGGGGCCGCGGTCAATACCTTCGTCAGTCCGGCATTGCCCGACGCTCCGCCCACGTTGGAGACCGGGAAGGGAACGCCAAGCTGTTTCTCGAGCAGCAGCGACATCTTGCGGCCCATGGCATCGGCGCCGCCACCAGGGCCGAACGTGACAACGATGTCCACCGGCCGGCTAGGGTACTTCTCCTGAGCTTGCGTCAGTGTGGTGGCAGTCAGCGTCAAGGCCGCGGCCAGCACGGCCATTTTGGAAAATCGTCGCGACGTCATGAGTCTCTCCTCGGTTGTTGTATCAAATGGGCGGTATAGTGATCTACGCGGGCATTTCACGCCGCGCGTCTCCGCGGCCCACCGCCAAGGGCCTGCGTGATGGAATTCGCGGTCGCGACGAGCATCGCACCCAGTTTGCGCGCACGTGCAGGTCCCAGCCTGGCCGAGGGTGCAGACAGGCCAACGGCGGCGATGGCTTGGCCGCTGTGGTCGAACACGGGCGCGCCCAGGCCGCTCACGCCGGTACGCCACTCTTCGCGATTGACGGCAAATCCGCGCTGACGCACCTGCGCCAAGTCGGCTCGCAGTGCGCGCAGCGTACGCACGGTCTTCTGCGTTGGATGGGGCAAGGGTGTCGGAAGTGCAGCAAGCGCCACCGTCCCGGCATGGGCCAACAGCACCTTGCCGGTGGCGACGCAGTGTGCCGGCGCACGACCCCCGACTTCTGAATAGGCGCGCACAGGCTGTGGGCTGTCAATCTTGTCGAGGTAGACGATCTCGATGCCGTCGAGCACCGACAGATGGATGGTTTCCTGGGTACTGCGCGCCAGGCTGGCCAGGTGTTCGTGCGCCACGCGGCGCACGTCGAGGCCATTCGCTACCTGACAGCCCCATTCGAACATCCGAAGCGTGCAATGGTAAGCACCCCGCGCGGGATCGTGCGTGACGAACCCGAGATGCGACCAAGTCTGCAATGTCCGGTGCACGTTGCTTGGATTCAGCCCGGTCAGGCGCGCCAGTTCGGTGACGCCGCAGGGAGCGCCTGCGTGTACGAGGCGCTCCAGTAGCTGGACGCCCTTGATCAGCGTTTTATCCATTCCATTATATGGAACATCTTTCCAATAAAAAGAATACTGCCGCCGTCGCAATGTGTCAAGCGAGCTCATTCTGGAAGCATGTCTCGGTCGACGCGGTCGAGCTCGGTCGTTTCCGCCATCAAATGCAGAAGGAGATTTGCGAGCAGCCCCGGGCGCTGGCCGCCACGCTCGAGATGCTCGGCGGCGTGCACTTGGTCTCGCCACAGCTCTTCGGGGCGCGCGCGGCGGCGAGCTGTACGTGTTCGTCGACGCCGGGGGCGAGATCGCCGAGAGTGCGGGCGTGCACATCCTGCGCATGCCGGAGCACTACCGGCTGCTCTCGCCGGTGCTGCACGTGGTGCCGCTGCAGCTTCT
>MNXU01000076.1 GCA_001872285.1 Betaproteobacteria bacterium CG2_30_68_42 | reverse complement strand
CGCGTGCTGGCGGCACTCGGCCTCGATCTGCTCGAGCTGGAGGACCACGGGCTGACGGGTTACTGCTGCGGCGGCGGGGGCGGGGTGGTGTCGAACCAGCGTGCGGCGCCCTTGCGCCACAAGGTCTTCGAGATGAAGAAGCGGCAGGTCGAAGCGACCGGCGCCAAGCGCTTCGTCACGAGCTGCGGCCAGTGCCGCATCACCTTGGAGATGGGCGCCAAACATGCGCACTGGAACAAACCAGTCGAGAGCCTGCTGGGGCTCGTGGCCGACAATCTCGCCGATTGAAAACTGGGGACAGACCACGGGTTCATCCCGATCGACCGATCCTGCCGCCCTGCGCATTCCTGCCACGGCAACAGCCGCCGCGGGGCAATCGATGCCTTGCCTGAGGAATACCTGACAACAAGCGCGCCCGCGGACTCACCCGCCACCGGGCCAGCAAGTGGCGCATGCTACATTACTAGACCTGACCCCGCTGTCCTAGACCTGACCCCGCTGTCCGCAGGCGTAGGCGGTGCGCAGCGCGCGGTTCAGCCAGCCTCTGACGCTGAGCCGCTCGACAAACCATTTCAGCGCCTTGCCCCGATGCGCGGTACGCCAGGCGAGGGACAGCATCTGGCTGACTTTCGGCTCTTCGGTGCGGCGGATCAGCAGTGCGCCGTTGGCGGCCGCGGTCGCGGCGAGGCAACGCGGCAGGTAGCCCACGCCGAGGCCCATCGCCTGTGCCCGGATTTTCATCGCGAGGTTGGCGACCGTCAGTGTGTCCTGACCTGAAAGCAAACCGGTGGTGCGCGGTGGCAGGCTGCGCGAGCTGTCGGTGACGGTGATAGCGCGGTGGGCAAGGATGTCGGCGCGCGTCAGCGGCTCCGCGGCGGCGGCCAGCGGATGCGCCGGCGCGATCGCGAACACCCATTCGATTTCGTCCAGCCGGCGGGTCAGGTAACCGCCCCCGGCGGGACCGTCGCCGGACGCGCCGATTGCCAGGTCGGCCCGTCCCGACACCAGCGCGTCCCAGCAGCCCCCCAGCACCTCCGTGGCGAAGCGCAGGCGGGTGCCCGTGCCCTGCGCCAGGAAATCGCGGGCGAGATCGAGCATGGCCTGCGGCGGAATGATGCCGTCGCTGGCGATGCGCAGGTCCGCTTCCCAGCCGGTGGCCACGCGCTTGACGCGCGCTTCGAGGTCTCCAGCGGCGCGCAGCAGATGGCGGCCCTTGTTCAGCAGTTCGTGCCCTGCAGCCGTCAGCCTGGCGCGGTGCCCGCGACGGTCGAACAGCGCCACGTCGAGGTCCTCTTCCAGTTTCTGCACCGTGTAGGTGATCGCCGAAGGCACGCGATGCAGTTCTTGCCCGGCCGCGGCAAAACTGCCCTTGCGGTCGATGGCATCGATCACCAGCAGGGCGTCCAGGGAAAGTCTCATGGTTGCCGTGATCCTGATCGTGCAATTCACCAACATCCGGACGGTCAATATAACACGCTGTCTTCATGGAGAAATGTCATTCACAAAAGTTGATGAACATAGTCAGATCATTTCGCTTTCTTGTTCCGGCCGGGACTCCTAAGATGCGCCCCATCGAATACCCGATCAACGTACTCGGAAAAGGAGCAACGGTGGTGACTGTACGCAAGAGCGAAGATCGCGGCCATGCCGACCATGGCTGGCTCGATTCGTACCACAGCTTCTCCGTCGCCGACTACCACGATCCGGCGCACATGGGGTATGGCGTGCTGCGCGTCATCAACGAAGACCGCGTCCAGGCCGGGTCCGGATTCGGCACGCATGGCCACCGCGACATGGAAATCATCAGCTACGTGCTGGAGGGCGCGTTGACCCACCGGGACTCGATGGGCAACGGCTCGACGATTCCGCCCGGTGACGTGCAGCGCATGAGTGCCGGTACCGGGGTGCGCCACTCCGAGTTCAACCACATGCCCGGCGTGACCCATTTCCTGCAGATCTGGATCGAGCCGAAGTTCACCGGCATCGAGCCGACCTACGCGCAGAAACATTTCCCCGTCTCGGGCAAGCGCGGGCGGCTGCGCCTGGTCGTCTCGCCGGACGGACGCGACGGCTCGGTGAGCACGAACCAGGACGCGTTCCTCTACGCGGGGCTGTTCGACGGCGCCGAGGGCGCGGAACTGGAACTCGCCGCAGGGCGCAGGGGGTATATCCATGTGGCGCGCGGCAGCATCACGGTGAACGGCCAGGCGATGGCTGCGGGCGATGCCCTGGAAACCGGCGGCGGGACGCTCGCGCTGGAGGACGGTCAGGCGGCCGAGGTGCTGGTGTTCGACCTGCCGTAGCCGAACGTATTCACCTCAACTCAACCCGAACTGGAGACTCGAAATGAACACAGTGGCAATCGTTTATCACAGCGGTTACGGCCATACGGCCGAGGTGGCGAGAGCGGTCGCGCGCGGCGCGGCGGACATCGCGGGCATCGAGGCAAGACTGATCCCGGTCGCGGAGATCGAGAAGCACTGGAGGGAGCTCGATGCGGCCGATGCCATCATCTTCGGCGCGCCGACCTACATGGGCGGCGTGTCGGCGCCCTTCAAGGCGTTCATGGATGCGAGTTCCAGAGTCTGGCTCACGCAGGGCTGGAAAGACAAGATCGCCGCCGGCTTTACCCATTCCGGGAGCCAGGGCGGGGGCAAGTTCAACACGATGGCGCACTTGTTTACCTTCGCCATGCAGCACGGCATGATCTGGACCGGGCTCGGCCTGCTGCCGGGCAACAACTCGACCAAGGGCAGTGTGAACGACCTCAACCGGCTCGGCAGTTCGACCGGGTCGCTGACCCAGTCGAGCGTCGACCAGGGCGCGGAGGCGATTCCCGCGAGCGACCTGGAGACTGCCGCACATCTCGGTCGGCGCATCGCGCTGGTGACTTTGCGGTTCGCCGGTAAGCGGATCGCCGAAACCGTGTAACGCTGTAATGCCGATGTCTATCACCCATCCCCGGAAGGAGTTCATCATGATTCGGCAAGATACCGCCCCGTACGCCGCACTCGTATTGCGCCTTGCGCTGCGCGTCACGGTCATCGCGGGCGCGCCCTGATCCGCGTCGATCGATGCCATGACACGCCAGCCCGCCTTGTTCATTTCGCACGGCGCGCCGACGCTGGCGCTGGAACCGGGGGCCACGCGCGATTTTCTGGCGCGACTCGGTGCCGGGCTCGGTCGCCCACAGGCCATCGTGGTGGTGTCGGCGCATTGGGAGACCGCTGTGCCCGCGGTCGGTACCGCGACGCGGCCGGAGACCCTTCACGATTTCTACGGGTTCCCGGAGGCGCTGTACCGGATGCGCTATCCGGCGCCGGGCGCACCCGAAGTGGCGCGGCACACCGTGCAACTACTGGGCGCTGCGGGCTTTTCCGTCGCCGCCGTGCCGGACCGCGGTCTCGATCATGGCGCCTGGGTGCCGCTGCTGCTGATGTTTCCGGACGCCGGCATCCCGGTGACACAAGTGGCCGTGCAGACGCGACTGGGGGCGGCGCATCACCTGCGCCTGGGCGAGGCGTTGCGACCGTTGCGCGACGAGGGCGTACTGATCGTCGGTTCCGGCAGCGCGACCCATGACCTGCGCGAAGTCGGCAGCCATCCTTACGATTCGCCGCCGCCGGCATGGGTGAGCGATTTCACGGAGTGGCTGGCCGGGGCGATCGGGACGGGACGCACGGCGGATCTGCTCGACTACCGGCGGCTTGCCCCGCAAGCGATGCGCAATCATCCCACCGAGGAGCATTTGCTGCCGCTGTTCGCGGCGTACGGCGCGGCGACACCGGGCGTGGCGCCGCAGCGGATCCATGCCGGCTACACCTGCGGCGTCATCGGCATGGACGCGTATCGCTTCGATTGAGCGCCGACATCCGGGGACAGACCACGTTTTATCCCGATCGACCGATCCGCCGCCCTGCGCATTCCTGCCACGGCAACAGCCGCCGCGGGCAATCGATGCCTTGCCTGAGCAATACCTGACAACAAGCGCGCCCGCGGACTCACCCGCCACCGGCCAGCAGGCGGCGGATGCTACATTGCTAGACCTGACCCCACCGTGCCACCGTGCGCGGCGTGACGCGAAAAGCCGAAGCGGTCAGCCGGGGTTTCCGGGATAATACCGGCCGTCGTTCTCCGGGACGGGCGTGGGTCATGGCAGACAGGAAATTCGGCTTTGAAACGCTGTGCCTGCACGCCGGGCAGCAGCCCGATGCGGCCACCGGCGCCTGCGCACTGCCGATCTATCAGACCACTTCCTACGTCTTCGATTCGGCCGAGCACGCGGCGAGCCTGTTCAACCTGCAGACGTTCGGCAACGTCTATTCGCGCATCTCGAATCCGACCACCGCGGCGTTCGAGGAGCGGGTCGCGGCGCTCGAGGGGGGCCGCGCGGCGGTCGCGGCCTCCACCGGGATCGCCGCGCAGATGCTGGCGCTGCTCACCCTGTGCGAGGCCGGCGACGAGATCGTCGCCGCGCGCACCCTCTACGGCGGCACCTACACCCAGCTCGACTACAACCTGCGCAAGCTGGGCATCGCGACCACTTTCGTCGATTCCGACGATCCGGAGAGTTTCCGCGCCGCGATCGCCCCGCGCACCCGCTGTCTGTATGCGGAGACCCTCGGCAATCCGCGCCTAAATGTCATCGACATCGAGCGGGTGGCGGCCGTCGCGCACGAGGCGGGCATCCCGCTGCTGATCGACAACACGCTCGCCAGCCCGTGGCTGTGCCGGCCGATCGAGCACGGCGCCGACCTCGTGGTGCACTCGGCCACCAAGTTCATCGGCGGACACGGCACGACGATGGGCGGGGTGCTGGTCGAGTCGGGCAGGTTTCCGTGGGACAACGGCAAGTTCCCGGGGATGACGGAGCCCTCGCGCGGCTATCACGGCGTCATCTTCCACGAGACCTTCGGCGACTTCGGCTTCACCATGAAGGCGCGCATGGAGACGCTGCGCACCTTCGGGGCGGCACTGTCGCCGTTCAACGCCTGGCTGCTCCTGCAGGGGCTGGAGACGCTGCCGGTGCGCATGCAGCGCCATTGCGAGAACGCGCTCGCGGTGGCGAAGTTCCTGCGCGGGCATCCGCGCGTCGCCTGGGTGAATTATCCGGCGCTCGAGGGTGGCGCATGGGAGGGACTCGCCCGCAAATACCTGCCGCGCGGAGCGGGCGCGATCCTCACCTTCGGTATCGCGGGCGGTGAGCGCGCGGGCGAGCGCTTCATCGAGGCGGTGCGGTTCCTGAGCCACCTCGCCAATGTGGGCGACGCGCGCTCGCTGGTCATCCATCCGGCCTCGACGACGCACCGGCAGCTCTCGCCCGAAGAGCAGCTCGCCGCCGGCGTGCCGCCCGATCTGATCCGGCTGTCGATCGGGCTCGAGACGCTCGACGATATCCTCTGGGACATCGACCAGGCGCTCGAGCGAGCCGCCGGCTAGGATGGACTTCGCCGCTTTGGGCTGGATCGTGGCGGCGGCGGCCGTGGCGGCGGCGCTCGTGCTGCTGGCGGCCGCCGCGGCCTATGCCCTGGGCAGGCGCGCTACGGCTGGACGAGCCGCTGCGGCGCCTCCCGCAGCCGCGGCGGATGCCGCGTGGCGGGCGGAAGTCGAGGACGAGATCGAAGCGTTGCGCGCCGAAGCTGCCCGGCTCCGGGAGGAGGTGTCCGCTCTGCGCGTCGCGCGCGGCGCCGCGCCCCAGTACGGCGAGGCGATGGCGCTCGCGCACTCCGGCCTCGATGCCGAGGCCATCGCCGAGCGCTGCGGGATCTCGGTGGCGGAAGCCGAACTGGTGCGCTCGATCGGTGCTAGGCGCAACTCGCCCACAGGCGGGTGAGACCGCGCCCCAGCGGTTCGAATTCGGATACGCGCAGGGCGGTGACGAGCCTGCGGTTGTCGGCTGCGGATTCGCGGATGTCGCCGGCGCGCGCCTCGCCGTAGCTCACCAGCGGCTGTTTCCCGGCGACCGCGCCGAGCGCCTTGATGAGCGTGCGCAGGCTGATGCTCTCGCCGGTCGCGACGTTGCACACGCCGGTCAGCCCGCCCTCCAGGGCGGCGGCATTGGCCCGCGCGACATCGCCCACGTAGATGAAGTCGCGCGTCTGCAGCCCGTCGCCGAACACCGAGAGCGGGCGCGCCTCGCGCAGGCGCCGGCAGAAGATGCTGATGACGCCGGAATAGGGCGAATTCGGGTCCTGGCGCGGTCCATAGACATTGAAGTAGCGCAGGCCGAGGGTGGGCAGGCCGTAGAGATCGCGGTACAGGGCCGCATAGCGGTCGTTGATCTCCTTCTCCAGCCCGTAGGGCGAGATCGGCGCGGTCGGCGCGTCCTCGTCGATCGGCAGCCGCGCGGGCATGCCGTAGACGGCGGCGCTCGATGCATACACGAGGCGGCGCACGCGCTGGGCGCGGGCGGCATCGAGGACATTGAGGAAGCCGGTGACGTTGATCGATGCGGAGCTGACCGGCGCCTCGACCGAGGCCGCCACCGAGACCTGGGCGGCGAGATGCAGCACGTGGGTCACCCCCTGCATGGCTTCTTCGACCACCCGCCGGCTGCGGATGTCGCCGGTGATGATGCTCAGGCGGGAATGATGGGGGAGGTTGTCGAGATGTCCGGTGCTGAAGTCGTCGAGCACGCGCACGGGATAGCCTTGTGCGAGCAGGCGCTCCACCGTGTGTGAGCCGATGAAGCCGGCGCCGCCCGTGACCAGAACGCGCATCGTGGAGTCTCCCTGGTTGGTTTCACGCGAGTGTAAGGGCGCTGCGCCCGCCGGGCCGTGACCTATGCCGCGCTCGCCCTTGACCGCCAGGCGCTCAGCCCGCGAGCGCGAGCACGACTGCGTAGCGTGCGAACTTGCCGAGCGCCATCCAGGCAGCGCAGGGCAGCCAGGGCAGGCGCAGCCAGCCAGCCGCCGCGCACAGCGCATCGCCCGCGATCGGCGCCCAGGAGAGCACGAGCGCGGCCGGGCCCCAGCGCCGCACGGCTGCCAGCTTCTCCGGCCGGTTGGGCAGAAGGCGGGCGGCCGCATAGGTGCTCATCCCCCCGAGCGTGTTGCCGAGGCCGGCAGCCGCGAGCGCCGCGGCGGCCTGATCGGGATGCAGCCGCACCAGCGCGAAGAACAGCGCCTCGGAGCCGCCGGGCAGCAGGGTGGCGGCGAGGAAGCTCGCGGCGAACAGTCCGGCGAGCCCGGCCTCGACGCCCGGGTCGAGCCAGGAGATCAGCTCCATCGACCTGCCTTACGGATTCTGCGCACCTCGGCTATCATCGCCACCCTTCCCGGCGCCTGCGCGACGGGCCGTGCGCCGCTGCAGCGTTCGACTTCCCTTCCAGCCCATGAAGATGCGTCCCCTGTCCGAGATGCCGGCTGGCCGCCTGCGCCGCGTGAAGGGCGTGTTCTGCGACATCGACGACACGCTCACCGACGATGGGCGGCTCACCGCGCGCGCCTACCGGGCGCTCGAGCGGCTTCATGACCGCGGCATGCTGCTCGTGCCGATCACCGGCAGGCCGGCCGGGTGGTGCGACCATATCGCGCGCTTCTGGCCGGTGGCCGCCGTGGTCGGCGAGAACGGCGCGTTCTATTTCCGCTACGACCGCGGCGCGCGGCGGATGATACGCCGCTTCGTGGAGGATGCCGCGACGCGCGCGGAACACCGCGCTCGCATGCTCGAAGTGAGCCGCGAGATCCTGGCTGGCGTGCCGGGCTGTGCGCCCGCCGCCGACCAGTTCTCGCGCGAGACCGATCTGGCCATCGACTGGTGCGAGGACGTCGCGCCGCTTCCGCCCGAGGCCGTCGCGCGCATTGTCGAGATCATGCGGCGCAACGGTCTCACCGCGAAGGTCAGCTCCATCCACGTGAATGGCTGGTTCGGGGATTACGACAAGCTCGGCATGACCCGGATCGCGGCGCGCGAGCAGTTCGGCGTCGATCTGGATCGCGACCGGGGGCGCTATCTCTTCGTGGGCGATTCGCCCAACGACGAGCCGATGTTCGCCTACTTCCCCGCTTCGGTCGGCGTGGCCAACGTGAGGCGCTTCGCGGGCGAAATGCGCAGCCTCCCGGCCTGGGTGACCCGCGGGCGCGGCGGCGCCGGCTTCGCGGAGCTCGCGCGCGCGGTCCTGCGCGCGGCCGGCCCGCCACCGCCGCGCGCCCCTATAATCCGCGATTGAAAGCGGGGACCGGAAAATGACAGGCAAATCGGAAGGGCGCGGGGAGGCGGTATCCGAAGGGTGCGCGGTCGCACGGCCGATCGACTATCTCGAACGCATCCTGAATGCGCGCGTCTATGACGTGGCGATCGAGACGCCGCTCGAGCACGCGCCGATCCTCTCGGCACGCATCCACAACCGGCTGCTGCTCAAGCGCGAGGACATGCAGCCGGTGTTCTCGTTCAAACTGCGCGGGGCCTACAACAAGATGGCGCACCTCGGCCCGGCCGCGCTCAAGCGCGGCGTGATCGCCGCCTCGGCGGGCAACCACGCGCAGGGCGTCGCGCTGGCCGCGCAGCGGCTCGGCTGCAGCGCCCTCATCGTCATGCCGGTGACGACTCCGCAGATCAAGATCGACGCCGTGCGCGGGCGCGGGGCCGAGGTCGAGCTGTTCGGCGACACCTACGACGAGGCCTGCGCGCACGCCCACGAACTCGAGCGCAGCCGCAAGCTGACCTTCGTGCATCCCTACGACGATCCGGACATCATCGCCGGTCAGGGGACGATTGGGATGGAGATCCTGCGCGCCCATCCGCAGCCCATCCACGCCATCTTCGCCTGCATCGGCGGCGGCGGGCTGATCTCGGGGATCGCCGCCTACGTCAAACGGCTGCGGCCGGAGATCCGCATCGTCGGCGTCGAGGCCGCCGATGCCGATGCCATGGCGCGCTCGCTGGCCGCCGGCCACCGCGTGCGCCTCGAGCAGGTCGGGCTGTTCGCCGACGGCGCCGCGGTGAAAGAAGTCGGCGAGGAGACGTTCCGGCTCTGCCGCGAGCATGTCGACGAGATGGTGCTGGTCGACACCGACGCGATCTGCGCCGCGATCAAGGACGTGTTCGAGGATACCCGGGCGATCCTCGAGCCGGCCGGCGCCCTCGGAGTGGCTGGGGCCAAGGCCTACTGTGCCCGCCACAAGCTGCGCGACAGGACGATGGTCGCGGTGGCCTCGGGCGCCAACATCAACTTCGATCGCCTGCGTTTCGTCGCCGAGCGCGCCGAGGTCGGCGAGCAGCGCGAGGCGGTGCTCGCGGTGACGATCCCCGAGCAGGCGGGCAGCTTCAAGAAATTCTGCACCCTGCTCGGGCCGCGCAACGTCACCGAGTTCAACTACCGCTACGACGATCCCGCCCAGGCCCATGTCTTCGTCGGCGTGCAGGTGCATCACCGGGCCGAGTCGCTCAAGCTGGTCGATACCCTGCGCCGGCACGGGCTGGCGACGCTCGATCTCACCGACGACGAGATGGCCAAGCTGCACATCCGTCACATGGTCGGCGGGCGCTCGCCCCGGGTCGACAACGAGCTGGTCTACCGGTTCGAGTTCCCCGAGCGGCCGGGCGCGCTGATGCGCTTCCTGAACAGCATGAGCGCGTCCTGGAACATCTCGCTGTTCCATTACCGCAATCACGGCGCCGACGTGGGGCGCGTTCTGGTTGGCATGCAGGTGCCGCCGCAGGACATGGAGGCCTTCGGCGCCTTCCTCGACCGCCTCGGCTACGCGTTCCGCAACGAGACCGACAACCCGGCCTATCGGCTATTCCTCGGCTGACAGGCCGCGCGCGCCGCGGCGGAACAGGCCGGTCTCGGTCACCACCCAGTCCATCGGCAGGTCATGGGGCTGGGGCCGGATCGAGGCGACGCGCGCCAGTTCGAAGCCGGCGCCCACTGCGATCGGGCGCGGATCGAGCGCGGCCAGGGTGCGGTCGAAGTAACCACCGCCGTAGCCCAGCCGGAAGCCCGCCGCGTCGAAGCCCACCAGCGGCAGGAGAATGACTTCGGGATGGACCGGGGCGCCCTGCGCCGGATAGCGGATGCCGTGCCGGTCGGTGTGCAGTGGGGTGTCCGGGGTCCACGCGCGGAATTCGAGCGGAGCATCCGCCGCCACGAGAACCGGGAGGGCGCCGCGCATTCCAGCCGCGATGCGCCGCGCCATCAGCGCGCGCGCATCGAATTCGCCGCGGATCGGCCAGCAGAATCCGGTGACGCGCGGAGCGAGCCGTGCGAGCAGCCGCTCGATGCCCCGGCTGATGGCCTCCTCGGAGCGACTGCGCACCTGCGGCGGCAGTCCTTCGCGGGCGGCGATCAGCCGGGCGCGGAGCGCGCCGCGGAATTGCGGCAGCGACTCCCCTGTTTCGGCGCTTTGCGGCTCATCCAAGGGTGCTATCCTCGAAACCGACACGACGGACCCGACGAGCTTATACGATGAAACGCGCGATCGCGGCAATGGCGGCCTGCCTGGCGTTCGCGGCGCATGGCGGCATCGCGGACGATGCGGTGCTGAAGGCGCGCGAGGCGCTCGCGACCGGGAATCGCGCCGCAATGGCGCGGGCGCTGGAAGCCGCGCGCGGTCAGGTGCTCGAACCGTGGGTCGAATACTGGTCGCTGCGCCAGCGGCTCGACGAGGCGCAGCCCTCGGAACTCGAGGCCTTCCTCGCCCTGAACGAAGGCAGTTTCGTCGCCGAGCGGCTGCGCGCCGACTGGCTCGCCTGGCTTGCCGCACACGAGGGCTGGGAGATCTTCGATCGCGAACTGCCCAGGCTCGCGCAGCCGGACCGCGAACTCGAATGTCATCGGCTCGCGCGCGAGGAAGCGGGCGCGATCGATCAGGCGCGCCTCCTCTGGAGTTCGGCGATCGAGCTGCCTGCGAGCTGCGACCCCGTGGCTGCCCGGCTGGTGGCCGCGGGAGCGATCGGCGGCGAAGAGCTCCGGCAGCACCTGCGCCGGCTGCTGGAGACCCGGCGGATCGCCGCCGCCGGGCGGCTCGCCGCGTTGCTGCCCGCGCGCGAAGCGCCCGATCCGAAGGTGCTGCGCGCGATCGGCGCGAATCCCGGGCAGTATCTCAGGCGGCACAGGGCGGGCGCGGGCGCGCGGCGCGAGCGCGAGTACGTGCTGTTCGCGCTCCAGCGGCTCGCGGCCGGCGAACCGCGCGCGGCGGCCACGGTCTTCGAGGCGCGCAAGGGGCGCATGTCGGCCGAGGACCGTGCCTACGTCTACGGCCAGCTCGGCTGGCAGGCGGCGCTCAGACACCTGCCCGAGGCGCTCGCCTGGTACAAGGCCGCGGGCGACGTCGAGATGGGCGACGAGCAGCTCGCCTGGAGGGCGCGTGCCGCGCTGCGCGCGTCCCGCTGGCGCGCGCTGCGGGTGGCGATCGCCGCGATGCCGGAGGCGCTCGCGGCGCAGCCGGCATGGATCTACTGGCTCGGGCGCGCCCAGCTCGCGCTCGGCCGCCGCGCCGAGGCGCAGGCGCTGTTCGAGCGCATCGCGGGGCAGCCGCACTTCTACGGCAATCTTGCGGACGAGGAACTCGGCCGCCCGATCGTGGTTCCGCCGCGGGCAGCGGCACCGACCGGCGAGGAGCTCGAAGCGGCGGCCGCCACACCGGGCATCGCCGGTGCGCTCGCCCTGTTCCGACTCGGGCTGCGGATCGAGGCGGTGGGCGAATGGAACTGGTCGCTGCGCGGGCGCGGGGACCGCTTCCTGCTCGCCGCCGCCGAGCTGGCGCGTCGCAACGCCGTCTTCGACCGCGCCGTCAATACCGCGGACCGCACCCAGGTCGAGCACGACTACGGGCTGCGCTACCTCGCACCGTTCCGCGAGTCCGTGCGGGCGCAGATGGCGAGCCTCGATCTGGACGATGCGTGGGTCTATGGACTCATGCGGCAGGAAAGCCGCTTCGTCATGAACGCGCGCTCGTCCTCCGGCGCGCGCGGCCTGATGCAGCTCATGCCCTCGACCGCGAAATGGGTCGCCCGGAAGATCGGCCTGAAGGACTTCAGCCTCGACCAGACCGAAGACCTGGGCGTCAATGTCATGCTCGGGACGAACTATCTGCGGATGGTGCTGGACGGTCTGGATCAGCATCCGGTGCTCGCTTCCGCCGCCTACAACGCCGGCCCGGGGCGCGCCCGGCGCTGGCGCGATGTGCGCCCCATCGAAGGTGCCGTCTATGCCGAGACCATACCGATCACCGAGACCCGCGAATACGTGAAGAAGGTGATGAGCAATTCCCTGTACTACGATGCACTGTTCAACGGGCGGCCGCGCTCGCTCAAGGAGCGTCTGGGATGGATCCCCGCGGCCGCGGGCGACGGGGTGCAGTGAGCGGCAGCGCGCCCGCGTGGTCTGCCACGGAGGTGAAAGCAGCATGAAGATTCGCAGGGTGCTGGTCGTCGGCGGGACCGGTTTCATCGGCACCGCCGTCGTCCGGCGGCTCGTCGCCGAAGGCGTGTGCGTCACGGTGCCGACCCGGCGGCTCGCGCATGCGCAGCACCTGCTGGTGCTGCCCACCGTCGAGATCGTGCGCGCCGACGTGCATGAGGACGGAGCGGCTGCGCGGCTCGTGCGCGGGCACGATGCGGTCGTCAATCTGGTCGGAATCCTGCACAGCCGGCCGGGCTCGCCCTGGGGGCCGGACTTCGCGCGCGCCCACGTCGAGCTGCCGCGCGCGATCGCCCGCGCCTGCGACGGGGCGGGGGTCGCGCGGCTGCTGCATGTCAGCGCGCTCAAGGCCTCGCGCGATGCCCCTTCGGCCTACCTTCGTTCGAAGGCGGCCGGCGAGGAGGCGATCGGCGAAGGCAGAATCGCGCCGACGATCCTGCGCCCCTCGGTGGTTTTCGGCCCCGGCGACAGCTTCCTCAACCTGTTCGCCGGCCTCGCCCGCCGCTTGCCGCTGCTGCCGCTCGCCTGCCCGCAGGCGCGATTCCAGCCGGTGTGGGTCGGGGACGTCGCCGCGGTCATCGCGGAAGCGCTCGCGCGCCCGGAGAGCGCCGGGCAGACCTACGAGCTGTGCGGTCCGGCGGCCTACTCGCTGCGCGAGTTGGTGAGGATGGCGGCGGCGCTGAGCGGCCATCCCCGGCCGGTGATCGGTCTGCCGGATGCGCTTTCGCGTGTGCAGGCGGCGCTGCTCGAACGGCTGCCCGGACAACTGATGACGCGCGACAACCTGGCCTCGATGCGGGTCGACTCGGTGTGTGCCGGATGCGCGCTGCCCTTCGGCAGGACGCCCGCGTCGATCGAGGCGATCGCCGCGACCTGGCTCGCGCCCGCGCACCGATGAGGGTCTACGCGGTCGGCGGCGCGGTTCGCGACGAACTGCTCGGCCTGCCGGTGCGCGACCGCGATTACGTCGTGGTCGGCGCGAGCGCCGAGTGCATGGCAGAGCTCGGCTACCGGCCGGTGGGCAAGGACTTCCCGGTGTTCCTGCATCCGGTCACGCACGAGGAGTACGCCCTCGCGCGCACCGAACGCAAGACCGCGCCCGGCTACAAGGGCTTCGTCTTCCACGCCGATCCGGACGTCAGCCTGGAAGAGGATCTCGCGCGGCGCGACCTCACCATCAACGCGATCGCGAGGGCCGAGGACGGCAGCCTGGTCGATCCGTACGGGGGGGCGCACGACCTCGACGCGCGGGTGCTGCGCCACGTCGGGCCAGCGTTCGCGGAGGATCCCGTCCGCATCCTGCGGGTCGCGCGTTTCGCGGCGCGTTTCGCGGACTTCTCGGTCGCCCCCGAGACGATGGAACTCATGGGCGCGATGGTGAAGAGCGGGGAGGCCGACCACCTGGTCGCCGAGCGGGTGTGGCAGGAACTGTCGCAGGGACTGATGGAATCGCGGCCCTCGCGCATGATCGCGGTGCTGCGCGCGTGCGCTGCGCTCGAGCGCGTGCTGCCGGAGCTCGACCGCCTGTTCGGCGTGCCGCAGCCGGCGCAGCATCATCCCGAGGTCGACACCGGGGAGCATGTGCTGCTCGCCATCGACCGGGCCGCGACCGAAGCGCAGTGCCTCGAGGTGCGCTTCGCGGTGCTCGTCCACGACCTCGGCAAGGGGCTGACACCGCGCGCCCGCTGGCCCCATCATCCGGGGCACGAGGAGCAGGGTGCGGCTCTGGTGCGCGATGTGTGCCGGCGCCTGCGCGCTCCCGCCTCTTGTCGCGACCTGGCGCTGCTCGCGGCACGCAACCACAGCCTGATCCATCGCGCGGAGATGCTGCGCCCGGGCACGCTGGTGCGTCTCATCGAGCGCTGCGACGGGCTGCGCCGGCCCGAGCGCTTCCAGCGCCTGCTGGCGGCCTGCCGCTGCGACTTCCGCGGCCGTGCGGGCCTGGCGGATCGACCGTATCGGTCCGAGGCTTTCCTTCTCGAAGCGCTCGGCGCGCTGCGGTCGGTCGATGCGGGGGCGCTCGCCGAGGGCCTGTCCGATCCGGCGGGAATCGCGGCGTGCATCCACCAGGAGCGTGTGGCTGCGGTCAAGTCGGTTCTGACCGGCAGGCGTCCGGCCCGGACTACAGCCACCTGAACAGCGCGGTCGCCAGGAGCGAGAGCAGCACGACGCTGCCGAACGGGAAGCGGAGCTCGCGTCCGCCCACCCGCACCGAGATGTCGCCAGGCAGCCGGGTGAGGCCCAGCCAGGCGGTGAGCCGCGGCAAGTACAGGCCGGCGACCACCACCGTGATCACCAGCGTCATGATCCATTTCATGGTCGCTGCGGGATCGCCCGTGTAGGATTGCGGCCAAACGGATGGGGTCGCCAATGGTGGGGAGACGACATCGACTTGCGGACGGCAGGACGGGTCGCGGCCGGAAGGTTTTCCGATGAACCGGCCGCATGATACCGGACTGGAGATCCTGCTGCGCAGGGCGAGCGCGCGCAGCCATCCGGCGCCCCTGCTGTTCGTGCATGGGGCCTACACCGCGGCCTGGTGCTGGGACGAGCATTTCCTGCCGTTTTTTGCGCAGTGCGGCTACGACGCGGCTGCGCTATCCCTGAGCGGCCACGGTCGCAGCCGCGGAAGGCGTCACCTGGATTCGCTCGCGATCGCCGATTACGTGCGCGACGTGCGCGAGGCGGTCGCCGTCCTCGGCGAGGAGCCGGTGCTGATCGGACACTCCATGGGCGGCATGGTCGTGCAGAAATACCTGGAGCAGTGGGACGCACCCGCGGCCGTGCTGATGGCTTCGGTGCCGCCGCAGGGCTTGTGGGGCTCGGCGATGGGACTCGCCTTCAGTCGGCCGAACCTGCTCGCCGAGCTGAACCGCCTGATGACCGGGGGCCGAGTGGCGATGGAGTCGCTGCGAACCGCGATGTTCCACCAGCCGATCGACGAGGACCGGCTGCGCGAGTACGCCCATCGGATGCAGCCGGAATCGAGCCGGGCGATCTGGGACATGACGCTGTTCGATCTCGCGCGACCCGCCCGCATGCGCCGGCCGCCGCTGCTGGTGCTGGGTGCCGAGCACGATCCCCTGATCCCCCCCGCGCTGGTGGAGATGACCGCCACGGCCTACGGGGTCGAGGCCTGCATCGTTCCCCGCATCGGCCACGGCATGATGCTGGAAGCGGGCTGGCGCGAACCGGCCTCGCGCATCCAGGGCTGGCTCTCCGGGCTCGAACGGTGAGCCTGCGGCGCGCGGCCGATCGGCCCGCGCCGTGATCTTCTTCCTCGTGCCGCCGGTCGCTTTCCGCGATGATGTAATCGTTGTCCTACAGTCGCCGTCAACTTGTGGAACGCGGCGGACGTTCAGTAACTATGAATCCCGCCGTAATCTGGATAGAGGTCCGGCCGGGCGAGGAAGAAGGGTCATGGTGATCGTGATGGATTCGAGCGACGGAAAGAGGCTGGACGAATTCGGTGCATGGGAGGACGAGGTGATGTCGGCAGGCTGGCTGCCGCAACCCGGCCTCGGCCTCCAGAGCGTGGCGGGCGCACGGCGCGCGGTCGCGGTGCGCGAGCCTGCGGAAGCGGAAGCCGAGGCGTTCCTGCGCCGCGTCTATCTGTCTCAGGAGTAGGTCCCCTCTGCTATCATCGGCGCCCTTCTGGAGTCTTCCGGGGGCGCTCGATTGACCAACATCCTCAACACGCGGGCCGGCTACAAGCACTTCCTCGCCGTCCCCACCCGCTGGCTCGACAACGACTGCTACGGGCACGTCAATAACGTCGTCTATTACGCCTACTTCGACACCGTCATCAACGAGTACCTGATCCGTGAGGGCGGGCTCGACATCCACGACGGCGCGGTGATCGGCGTGGCGGTCGAGACCTTCTGCCGCTTTCATCGGTCGCTCAGTTTTCCCGAGGTGGTCGATGTGGGCCTGCGCGTCGGGCACCTGGGAAACTCCTCGGTGCGCTACGAGATCGGGCTGTTCCGCAAGGACGAAGCGAAGCCGGCCGCGACCGGGCATTTCGTCCATGTCTTCGTCGAGCGCGCCAGCCAGAAACCGGTGGCGATCCCGCCCGCGCTTCGTACCTGCCTCGAACGGCTCGTCATCGGGCGCTGAGCCCCTGCGGGCCCGCGCGGCGTGGCCACATGCTGCGCAGGCACACGACGAGGAACAGGATGCCACCGATGATGGCGATCAGCCCGCCCGCGCCCATCATTCCCATGCCGATCACTTCCGGCATGCTCTTCAGCACCTGGCCCGCGCCCGCCACCTTGCGCTGAACGCCGTATCCCCCCGACCAGGCGAGCCCGCTGATGTGCAGGAACTGGCCGAAGGCGTAGATGTAGGCCTGCCAGCGGGCGAGCTTGCGCATGGGCGCCGCGAATCCCAGGCGCGGCAGCAGACGGTAGGTCAGCCCCATGAAGGCCAGGGTGACGCCCACGATCGAGCCGTGGTAGTGCGCCGGGATGACCACATTCACCCCCTGGATCAGGAAGCCGAGGACGCCGCCCGCGGCGAACAGCGCCAGCGAGCACAGCAGGCTGGCCGCGAGCGGCCCGCCGCGGTCCATCCGGCCGCGCCCGCGCCACAGGGCGGCAGCCACGAGGACGCCGAGCGGCAGGCCCGCAAGGTGACCCCACTTCATGAGCTGGCTGAAGGCGATCACATGGCCGGCGCCGCCGGGCGGAAACCAGACGGCCAGCAGCGGCGCGGCCAGCGCCGGCGCGGCCGCGAGAGCGAACATCCATGCGGTGGTGCGCGGGGATGCCGCGATCGGCGCACCGCAGGCATCGGCGAGCACGATCCAGGCCGCCGCGGCGAGCAGCGCATGGGTGAATTGCAGCACATGGCCGCCGCTCCAGAACAGCATCTCGTAGTAGCTCTGCCCGCCGCTCATGGGTAGCGCGAGCCAGGACCACGCGAATGCCGCCAGCGCGATGGCGGCGATCAGCGCGGCGAGGAAGGCGGCCGCGCGCAACGCTTCCGCTCCGTCTCGCGGGCGGAGCGTGAAGGGGATCGTGAAGATCGCTCTCAGGACGAGCAGGCCGAAGCCGCTCGCGACCACGATCAGGGCGCCGAAGAACAAGTCCTGGCGAAGCACCGGCACGTAGTTGTTCATGAGCGGATTGCCGTCGGCCGCGAACGGCGCGGCGGCGAGCGCGAGCGTGCCGGCGAGCGACAGCGCCCATGCGGTCCAGCCCGCGGCGGCGGCACGCGCGCTCCCGGCGAGGCTCCAGAGCACGCCGGCGAAGGCGAGAAACCAGATCAGCACGGAGAGATCGACGTGGATCACCAGCGCGGTATGGAAGAAGTCCCGCCAGAAGATCACCTGCTGGAGTGCCGGCGTGCGCGAACCCACCAGCAGGATCGCCAGCAGTCCGGAGCCGATCAGGGCGATCACCCCGAGAACGAGCCAGGCGGCGGCGAGCCGGCGTGGCAGTTCCTCGGCGGCGGGCAGGTCGTAGCGCATTGCGTCCATGTGCGGGCGGATCGGTCGGGGGCGCCCATTGTGCCGCCTGCCGACAGCTCCGGCAAACCGGCCAGCCGCCTTCGATGGACGCGCGGGCCGCGTGGTAGACTTCGAACCGGAAGGCGTCCCGAACGAAGGGTGCCGCGCAGTAACCCGGAGGAGGTTGGATGAAGACGCTGCTGCTCGGATGGCAAGGCACGGCGCTGCGCGTTCAGCGCTACGCGCTGCTGACCAAACCGCGCGTGAATTCGCTCATCGTCTTCTGCGCGGTGATCGGCATGTTCCTCGCGGTTCCCGACGGCCGCCCGGATCCGGCCGTCGTGCTGGCCGCGACACTCGGCATTGCGCTCGTCGCGGGAGCGGCGGCCGCGGTCAACTGCATCGTCGAGAGCCACCTCGACGCGCTCATGGCGCGCACCCGCTCCCGCCCCCTGCCGCGGGGCGAAATCGCGGTGCGCGACGCGCTGCTGTTCTCGGGTGTGCTCGGCGGCATCGGGCTCATGATCCTGTACCGCTTCGTCAATCCGCTCACGATGGGCCTGACGCTGGCGACCTTCCTCGGCTATGCCATCGTCTATACGCTGTTCCTCAAGCCGCGCACGCCGCAGAACATCGTCATCGGCGGGGCCTCGGGGGCGATGCCGCCGGTGCTGGGGTGGGCGGCGGCGACCGGCGAAGTGTCGATGGATGCGTGGGTGCTGTTCATGATCATCTTCACGTGGACCCCGCCGCACTTCTGGTCGCTCGCCCTGTACCGCACCGCGGACTACGCGAAGGCCGGAGTCCCGATGCTGCCGGTGACCCACGGAGCGGCCTATACGCGGCTCACCATCCTCGTCTACACTTGCATCCTGTTCGGCGTCGCCCTGCTGCCGTTCGCCACCGGGATGGGCGGCCGGTTCTACCTCGCCTGCGCACTCGTCCTGAACAGCATCTTTCTCGCTCATGCCATCG
Source organism: Betaproteobacteria bacterium CG2_30_68_42 (assembly GCA_001872285.1). Classification (GTDB taxonomy): domain Bacteria; phylum Pseudomonadota; class Gammaproteobacteria; order Burkholderiales; family Rhodocyclaceae; genus CG2-30-68-42. The sequence goes on along the minus strand of MNXU01000076.1, from coordinate 56,726 downwards.
GCCTCTACTTCCGCTACAGCGACGGCCTCGCCCGGCGCACGTTCCGCTTCTCGATCCTCTATCTGGCGGCGCTTTTCGCGGCGCTGCTGGTCGACCACTACCTTTAGGAACCTGGCGCTCGCCTGCGCCGCGGCTACGCTGGCCGCGTGCGGGCCCGCGGCGCCGAAGTTCCATGCGACGGATCTCACCGGCGCCGACTACGCGCGGGATTTCGCGCTCACCGACCATTCCGGCAGGCCGCGCACGCTCGCCGACTACCGGGGCAAGGTGGTGAGCGTGTTCTTCGGCTACACGCAGTGCCCGGATGTCTGTCCGACCAACCTCTCGACCATGAAGCGGGTGCTCGAGATCCTGGGCCCGCAGGCGGCGCGGGTGCAGGTGCTGTTCATCACCGTGGATCCGGAACGCGACACGCGGGAGCTGCTCGCCCAGTATGTGCCCGCGTTCCACCCGTCCTTCGTCGGGCTGTATGCCGACCCGGCGCGCACCGCAGAGACCGCGAAGCAGTTCAAGGTGTTCTACCAGAAACAGCCGGGCGCCACCCCCCAGACCTATACCGTGGATCACTCCGCCGGCACCTACGTCTACGATCCCCAGGGCCGGCTGCGCCTGTACGTGCGCCACGGCGAGACCGCGGAGGCGATCGCCCACGACATCCAGCGCCTGCTGGAGGGCGAGTGAGCACGCTCGCCCGCGCCCTGCTGCATGCGTTGAGGGAGCGGGGCGCGGGAGAAATCTTCGGCATCCCCGGAGATTTCGCCCTGCCGTTCTTCAAGGTGGTGGAGGAATCCGGCATCCTTCCGCTCTACACCCTGTCGCACGAGCCGGCCGTGGGCTTCGCGGCCGATGCGGCCGCGCGCCTGCGCAGCAGGCTCGGCGTGGCGGCCGTGACCTACGGTGCGGGCGCTCTCAACATGGTCAACGCGGTCGCGGCCGCGTTCGCCGAAAAATCCCCGGTGGTGGTGATCTCCGGGGCGCCGGGGGCGGGCGAGGCGCACACCGGGCTTCTGCTCCATCACCAGGCGAAGACGCTCGATTCGCAGTACCGGATCTACGCGGAGATCACCTGCGACCAGGCGAGACTCGACGACCCCGCGCGCGCCGGCTCCGACATCGCCCGCGTGCTCGGTAACTGCCTCACGCGCAGCCAGCCGGTCTACCTGGAGCTGCCGCGCGACCAGGTGGGCGCGCCGTGCGGGCCGGTTCCCGCGAGCCCGCAGCGGGCCTTCGATGCCGAAGCGCTGGCGGCCTGTGTGGACGAGATCCTCGGCCGGTTGACCGCGGCGCGATCCCCGGTGCTGATGGTTGGAGTCGAGGTCAGGCGCTACGGACTCGAGGCCGAAGTGGCGCAGCTCGCGCGCAGGCTGGGGCTGCCGGTGGTGACCAGCATGCTGGGACGCGGGCTGCTGGCCGGCACCGACACGCCGCCGCTCGGAACCTATCTGGGCGTGGCCGGCGATCCCGAGGTGACGGAGCTGGTCGAGCGCTCCGATGCCCTGCTGCTGCTCGGGGTGATCATTTCCGACACGAACTTCGGCGTGTCGGTGCGGAGAATCGATCTGCGGCGCACGATCCGCGCACTCGACGAGCGCGTCATCCTCGGCCATCACGTCTATCCGGACATCCCCCTCGGCGCGCTGGTCGGGAAGATGCTGGAACGTGCCCCGGAAGGCGCGGTCGCGGCGAGGAGGCCGGCCAAGGCCTATCCGCGCGGTCTCGTAGCCGACGATGCGCCGATCCATCCGGACGACATCGCCACCGCGATCAACGACCTGATGGCGGAGTTCGGCCGCTTCCCCATCGCCGCGGACATGGGGGACTGCCTGTTTACCGCGATGGACATCGAGCACACCGCACTGGTCGCGCCGGGCTATTACGCGACCATGGGATTCGGCGTGCCGGCGGGCCTGGGCTTGCAGGCCGCATCGGGGCGACGCCCCCTGGTGCTGGTGGGCGACGGGGCGTTCCAGATGACCGGCTGGGAACTGGGCAATTGCCGCCGCTACGGCTGGGACCCGATCGTGGTGGTGTTCAACAATGCGAGCTGGGAGATGCTGCGCACCTTCCAGCCCGAGTCGGCCTTCAACGACCTCTCGGACTGGCGTTTCGCGGACATGGCGGCCGGGATGGGCGGGGACGGGGTGCGGGTGAGCACCCGTCGCGAACTGCAGCAGGCGCTGTCGCGCGCGGCCGGGAAGAGGGGCAGGTTCCAGCTCATCGAGGCGATGATCCCGCGCGGTGTGCTCTCGGCGACGCTGGAGCGCTTCGTGGGCGGCGTTCGGCGCATCGCGGCGCTTCGCTGAGTTCGGGCGATGGCGGCAGAAACAGGACTGATTGGCCGCCCCCCGCGGCCTGCGCTAACCTGCACCTTTCGATTGACGGAGGAGGAGTCGATGAAGGCGATTTCGAGAGCTGTGCTGGGCGTTGCATTCGGTCTTGCAGCCGCGGGCGCTTCGGCCGCACCAGTGCTGATGTCGGCCGAGTGGGCGAAGCAGGCGTGCGCGGCATGGAACCAGGACCCGGTGCTGACCGAGAAGCTGGTCGAGTCGGAATGGGTGGGCAACGACAAGAAGCGCGGATACAAGGTGATGCACGTCTACCGCACCGACTGCACGCCAGCCAAGCCGGTCGAGATGCGCATCGCCCTGAAGGACGGCAAGGCCATGTGTGTGTATGCGGGCGAAATCGAAAATGCCGCGCTCGACGGGGACGTCGATTACCTCATGCATGCCGATACCGCGCGCTGGCTCGAGATGGGCAACGGCGAGTACGGTCCGATGCGCGCGATGATGTTCGGCCGCCTGCAGTTCGAAGGTCCCAAGCTGGAAGCGATGCGGAACATGCCACCGTTCGAGAACTTCCTGCTGCTCGTCGGCAAGGTGAGTTCGGAGAGCACGTCCTGCCCGAAGTGACGGTTCCTCAGCGGCTCTTGATCAGGGTGCCCACGCCCTGATCGGTGAGGATCTCCAGCAGCAGGGCGTGCGCCACCCTGCCGTCGATGATGTGCACGGAGCGCACGCCGCTGCGGGCGGCGTCCAGGGCTGCGGAGATCTTCGGCAGCATCCCGCCGGAAAGCACTCCGGTCGCGAACAGTTCGTCGATCTTCGCGGGCGTGAGCCCGGTCATCACGCGGCCGTCGCGGTCGAGCACGCCCGGCGTGTTGGTGAGCAGGATCAGCTTCTCGGCGTTCAGCACCTGGGCGAGCTTCGCCGCGACGAGATCGGCATTGATGTTGTAGGGCTCGCCTTCCTTGCCCACACCGATCGGGGCGATCACCGGGATGAAGTTGCGCGTATGGAGCAGCGCGACGACTTCCGGATCGATCGCCTCCACCTCGCCGACCATGCCGATGTCGATCGGCGCATCTTCCCCGCCGCTTCCGCGCACGAGCAGCTTGCGCGCGCGGATCAGTCCGCCGTCCTTGCCCGTGAGCCCGACTGCGCGGCCGCCCTGCAGGTTGATCAGGTTGACGATCTGCTTGTTGACCTGGCCTCCCAGCACCATCTCGACCACGTCCATGGTTTCGCGGTCGGTCACCCGCATGCCCTGGACGAACTCTCCCTGCTTGCCCAGCCGCTTGAGCGCGCTGTCGATCTGCGGGCCGCCGCCATGCACGACGACGGGGTTCATGCCCACCAGCTTGAGCAGGACGATGTCGCGGGCGAAGTCGCGCTGGAGCGCTTCGTCCGTCATCGCGTTGCCGCCATACTTGATGACGAGGGTCTTGCCGTGGAAACGCTGGATGTAGGGCAGCGCTTCGGCGAGGACCGCTGCCTTGGTGCTCGCGGCGAGCTTGGAGATCATGGGCGGGGACGCGATGAGAAAACAAGAATTCTAACCCTGCACGGGCGTGCAGGCCGGCGTATCGCGCCCGCCGCGCAGAGCGCGCAGGCGCCCCTTTTCGATGCGAGCGCCCGCGTGGCCGGGATGGACGGCGCGGTTACGAGATTTCCAGACGCCTGGCGCTGGTGACCGCCTTCTTCGGCAGCGACAGTTCGAGTACGCCGTCGCTGAACTTCGCCGCGGCACGGCTTTCGTCGACATCCTGGCCGAGCTCGAAGCTGCGCGAGACCTTGCCGAAATAACGCTCGCTGCGCAGGATGCGGTCGCCTTCCTTCACTTCCTTCTGCGACTTGCGCTCCGCGCTGATCGAGATCATCGCGCCGTCGATGCTCACGTGGATGTCGTCCTTGTTGATGCCCGGCAATTCGGCATGTACGGTATATTTGTCGGCGTCTTCGACGACATCGACTTTCACGTGCGGAGCTTCCGCGGGCGTCCCCAACTCCACCGGCCGCACGAAGAAACCGCGGAAGAAATCGTCCAAGGGGTCATAGCGGGTGATGCTGGTCATGGCTGTCTCCTTTACTGTGAAGGGCGCGGAACCGGGCGCCCGGTCGATTCTTAATATTGGGAAGCGCGGCGCCGCTTTCAAGAGGCGCGCACGCGGTTCGGGGGGCACTCGATGAATGGCGGGGCCGAGCCCGGCGCCTCGGTGTGCGGGCGATGCGGGTCCAGCTTCGTGTGCGGGCTGCGGGCGCGCAGCCCCTGCTGGTGCGCGAGCCTGCCCGCGCTTCGGCGCCTGCCTGCCGGCCACGAAGGCTGTCTGTGCCCGAACTGTCTCGCGGAACTGATCGCGGTGCAGTCCTGCCCGGCTGGAGTCGGTCAGCGCGGATGACAGCGCTTCGGGCTTGGGTGATTAGGGCGAACGCGGTGGGAACGCCGGTCCGGTTTTCCGGTCGAGTGCGGAGGATGGCGGCAGCGATTCGACGATCAGGATCGGAATGCCGCTGTCCCGGCGGCGCGGTCGATCAGGCGTGGTTCCGGCGGGCCGCCAGTGTCAATCAGCCATGGCCCGGCGCGCCCACGCCGAGGGACTCACGCCCGTTTCGCGAAGGAAGGCCCTGGAAAACGCCGGCTGGCCGCTGTAGCCGACGTCCTGGCTTACCAAACCTATGGGGCGCCCCTGGCGCAGCAGGCGCTGCGCATGCGCGACACGGAGTGCTCCCACAAAGCCGCCGGGCGTCATTCCGATCACCTCGCGAAATTGGCATGCGAAGCCGTTGCGTGACAGATGCGCGCGCATTGCCATCTGACCGATGGTCCATGGGTGGCCGGGGGCGTCCAGAACTTCCCCCAGCACGCGTGCCAGGCGCGGATGCGCGAGGCCGGCGAGTATGCCGCGCGCCACCAGTTTGCGCTCGATGGCGAAACGCACGATCTGGATGAGCAGGACATCACACAGGCGATCCAGCATCACCTGCCGCCCGGTGTGCGCCTGCGCCGCCTCCTCGAACAGCAGTGTCAGTGTGAGCCCGACGCTGCGCTGGGCGTCGAACGGGATCACCATCACGGAAGGGAATGAGCGGGTGATCGCGTTCTCCATACCGGCACCGTACTGGACGCTGGCACACAGGAGGTGCGCGCCGGCCGGCTCCTCGATCTCCAGGCGATGATCAAGCGGGCGGGGGTAGAAGACCAACGCCGGTGCGCGCAACGCCATGGCTGGATGGCCGGTCTGCAGCGCCCGCAACACCCCTTCGCGAATCACGTGCAGGTGTCCGACACCCTCGTCGGCAGCGAACATATGCAAACCGCAGAGCGTGCCGGTATGGAAGGTCTTCGCCCGCATTCCGACCCGGTCGAGGAGACGGGAAATGCTGTCCGGTGCAGCCATCGTGGAATGTGCGAAAGGTTATGAACCGTGTGCTTATGATACCCATAAGCGCTGGTTGCCCGGATATGTTTCAAGGGGGCGTCGACGCGAATTTCAGCAAGGAAGCCAGAACCCTCGGTTGACCGCCATCCGCTCTCAGGAATGCCGCATGAAACCTGGATTTTCTGCCTTCGCAGACGCTTACCGAAAGGGCGAGTTCGCGCCGCGTCCGATCGCACGGTTCCCGGATCGCCTGGCTGCCCCTGCTTGCACGGAAACGCCATGCGGCGGCCTCGCGCCTCGTCTGACAGCCCGTCACACCCGGACGCATCGAACTGAGGTTTCCATGTTCAACATGTTGCTGGAGGGCTCGCGGGTGACGGCGGTGATCGGCGTTGGTGTGGGCATGGATTCGAGCGAGGCGAAATCGTGTGACTGTCGGTCGTCGTCGACGGGAGCAAGCGCTGAACGATGCTTCGCCCGCCCGCCATCCGGATCCGGACGGGAGCGCCGCCGGCGGCCGGTTGGGTCTCAGGAAACGCAGTTGGCTTTGCGTGGGGAGGGGCGCAAAGGTCGGGGGCTCGCGCTGCCGCTCGCAGGCCGGCCCGAGAACCGGTGACCGGAGCGAGCGATGAGTGAGGATCGCGGTTCTCGGTTCGTATCCCGGACCCGGCGTGACGTGGTGCTGGGTGGTGTGGCCGCTGCTGCCACTGCCCTGCTGCCGGACGTCCCGGTTGCCGCGGCGAGCGCGCCGCCGTCCACGACGGGAACGGTGCACTGGGCTTACAAGCACGCCGGCGGAACCCGCATCCGGCTGTTTCTGTGGCGCAAGCAGGCGTCCGGCGTACCCGCCGCGGGAACGATCCTCTTCGTTCACGGCTCCTCCATGGCATCCACGCCGGTGTTCGATCTGCAGGTGCCCGGCCAGCCCCAATACTCGGTCATGGACTGGTTCGCGCGGCTGGGCTATGACACCTGGTGTGTCGACATGGAAGGCTACGGCCGGTCCGACAAGCACCGCCCCATCAACGCGGATGTGGCCACCGGCGCCGACGATATCGCGGCCACGGCCGAATACATTCAGGAGCTGACCGGGACGCGGCAGTTTCTTCTGTATGGCATCTCGTCGGGTTCGCTACGGGCGGCGCTGTTCGCACAGCGCCATCCGGAGCAGGTGGCGCGCCTTGCGCTCGATGCCTTCGTATGGACCGGGGAGGGTAGCGTGACGCTGGCCAAGCGGCGCCAGCGGCTGGCCGAATACATGGCATCCAATCGCCGCAAGATCAGCCGCGACCACATTCGCAGCATCTTCACCCGCGATCACGCGGGAAGCGCCGATCCGGTGGTGGTCGAGGCTTTCGCGGATGCCATACTGGCGCTCGATTCGGAGGTGCCCACCGGGACTTATGTCGACATGTCCAGGAACCTTCCGCTCTGCGATCCGGAACGGATCACGGCATCGACGCTCATTCTGCGTGGACAGTACGACAAGATCGCCGCCTTCGAGGACCTCACGAACTTCTTCTCCAGGTTGCCAAACCCGGACAAGCAGCTGATCGTCCTTCCCGGCATTGCGCACTCCAGCCTTCAGGAGAAGAATCACAGGAACGTGTATTCGGCGCTGCATGCGTTCTACAGTCAGCCCGCGCCGGTCTACCGCGGATGAATCCCGCGGCGGCTCCCGGTGGCCGCCGACAGACAATGCCGCAAGGCGTGAAGGAGGAAAGATCGTGACCCGAGTCAAACTGGTGGACCCCGCCGGATCGAACGACCCGGCCGTCCAGGAAATCTGTGCCTGGGTGACGGAAATGGAGGGTGCGGTGCCCAACCACTTCCGCGTCGAGATGAACTTCCCCGAGTTCTTCAAAGCCAAGTTGGGGGCAACCAAAGTGCTGTGGCAATGCGGAGAGCTGTCTTTGCCGGAAATCCAGCACGTAGGCATCGCGGTGTCCCAGGCGAACGACTGCATGTATTGCACGTCGGCGTTCTGTACCCTTCTGACTTACGGACTCGGCGTGCCCGAAAGCGACGTCACTGATTTCCTCGCGCGAGGCACTGGCGCCCTGAGCGACTCGCGGCTTCGTGCCATCGTCGACTTCGCATTGAAGGTCAATGCCAACCCTGCCGGCCTGGCGGATACGGATTTCGCGGTGCCGATGGAATGCGGGCTGACCGACAAGGGCATCGTTCAGCTCATCCATCTCGTCAGCGATTTTGCCTCCTACAACCGGCTGAATCTCGCGGTGCAGACGGATTACGATTACCGTGATGTGTTTCGGATCGCCGGTTTCGGATGGGATCCGGCGAGCGGCGGGCCGGCGGGCGACAACACACGCGGCGCGCGCTGAGTCGCTGCGTTTCGCGGTGGCCCGGTTCAACCGCCCATCGAACGGCCTGTCGCATTTTCCCGCACCGGACGCGTTTCAACCGAATGGATGCAAGGCGTACCGCTCCGGGCGGAACGGATCAGGCCGCCCGGGTGCGCCGCGGCAGGACGAGGATGGCGTCGCGGTTGCTCCAGGAGAACACTTTTTGCGCCGCCTCGCGCCAGGGCAGCCACAGGTGGGCACGATGCTCGTCGGGCGCGAGCGTGACCGGCAGCGGCTGCGGGAGTTCGAGTCCGAACACATGTTCGGTATTGTGTGTGACGCCGGGTGCGTAGCGGCTGCGCCATTCGCGATAGATCTCGAAACGATTGACGATGTTCCAGTCGGTCAGACGGTGCGCGGTGGCGTCGATGCCCGTCTCCTCGGCCACTTCGCGGACTGCGGTCTCGCGCAGCGTCTCCTCGTCTTCGCGGCTGCCGGTGACCGATTGCCAGAAACCGGGATGTGCGGCGCGCTCGATCAGCAGGACATCGAGCCGGGGCGTGTAGAGTACGACCAGCACCGAGACCGGCTGCTTGAACGTCATCGCGCACACCTGGGCGCCGGGGCGATGCCGCCGTCGTGTACGTCGATGAAGACCCAGAAGGCCGTGCCCCGGCCGCGCCAGAAACCTGCCGCCGCCTCGAATACCGCGATCGCCCTGTCGAAGTCCGCATGCGCGCACGCCCGGAATTCTTCGCAGTGTTCGAGCACGGTCACGTATCCCGCCGCCTGCATCCACGACAGATCGCCCAGGCAGTCCTCGAGCGCGTCCCAGTTGAAGCCGAACCAGTCGGGAAAGGCGAGCGCAGAGGCGAGCGCTGCGAGGAAATCCGCCTTGCCGCGCACACCACGCATGCTTGCAGTGCGCGTGGCGAAACCGAGATCGCGGGCGGCCGCGCGCAGCTTGCGCGCCCCTTCCGGCGCGAGCCGGTAGACTCCGGCGCGCGAGCGGTCGGCGAGTAGCTCCCGGCATGGCGGAGGTGTCATTCCAGGATCCTCCTAAAGGTGCGGTAATGGTCGCCGCTGTAGTAGTACTCGCCCCGGGTTCCGGCGACGATGCGGCGGCCGCCGCGGTCGCGCGCTCCCGGAGTCGGAACGGTGTACTCGCGGTAGTAGCCGGCGTGCCGCGGCGGCAACCTGCCTTCGCGGTTATGGAACGGGCTGCCGTCCTGCCGGTACGGAAACGGACCCGCGCGCCGGATGAGTTCCAGCGTGGCCGCCGCTTCCGCGGGAAGCGCGCTCAGGTGGATCGGTTCGGCCTGCCCGGGCCCGGCGGCGCATCCCGTGGCCAGGGTCCCGAGCAGGACCGCGGCGAGCAGCACGAGGAGGCGCGCGCCCATGCGGCACCCGTCTTCAGGCTGCCGGCGCCGGAGTCTCCGTGTGACGCAGGCGGATGTGCAGGTCGCGCAGTTGTTTCTCGTCGACCGCGCTGGGCGCTTCGGTGAGCAGGCACTGGCCGCGCTGGGTCTTCGGGAAGGCGATCACGTCACGGATGGATTCGGCTCCCGCCATCAGGGTCACCACACGGTCCAGCCCGAACGCCATGCCTCCGTGCGGCGGCGCTCCATAGCGCAGCGCATCGAGCAGGAACCCGAACTTGTCCTGCGCCTCGCGCTCTCCGATGGCGAGCGCGCGGAAAACCTTGGCCTGGATCTCCTCGCTGTGGATGCGGACCGAGCCGCCACCGATTTCCCAGCCGTTGAGCGCGAGGTCGTAGGCCTGCGCGAGGCAGCGGCCGGGATCCGACTCCAGCCATTCCTCGTGTCCTTCCCTGGGCGCGGTGAAGGGATGATGGCAGGCCACCCAGCGCTTCTCTTCCTCATCGTATTCGAACATCGGGAAGTCGGTCACCCAGACCGGGCGCCATGCGCCGCTCGCCAGCCCCCGATCGTGGCCGACGCGCGAGCGCAGGGCGCCGAGTGCGTCATTGACGATCTTCGCGCGGTCGGCGCCGAAGAAGATCAGGTCGCCGTCCTGCGCCTCGCAGCGATGGAGGATCTCGCGCAGGAGTTCTGGAGCGAGGAACTTGACGATGGGCGACTGGAGCCCCTCCGCGCCCCGCGCCCGTTCATTGACCTTGATGTAGGCGAGCCCCTTCGCGCCGTAGATGGCGGCGAACGCCGTGTAGTCGTCGATCTCCTTGCGCGTGAGGGCGTTCCCGCCCGGCACCCGCAGGGCGGCGACGCGTCCGTCGGCGAGCTGCGCGGCGGCGCGGAAGACTTTGAACTCGGCCGACTTCATCAGATCGGTCAGCTCGGTGAGTTCCAGCGGCACGCGCAGATCGGGTTTGTCGGAGCCGAAGCGCGACAGCGCCTCGGCATGGCTCAGCCGGGGGAACGGCTCCGGCAGCTCGACCGCGAGTGCCTCGCGGAACACTGCGCGCACCATCTCCTCCATGATGGACCGGATGCCCTCTTCGGTCAGGAAGGAGGTTTCGATATCGACCTGGGTGAACTCGGGCTGGCGGTCGGAGCGCAGGTCTTCGTCGCGGAAACACTTGGTGATCTGGTAATAGCGGTCGAAGCCGGCCACCATGAGCAGTTGCTTGAAGAGCTGCGGCGACTGGGGCAGCGCGTAGAACTGGCCCGCCTGCAGCCGTGAGGGCACGAGGAAGTCTCGCGCGCCCTCGGGCGTCGAGCGGGTCAGCATCGGCGTCTCGATGTCGATGAAGCCGTGTTCGTCCAGATAGCGGCGAAAGGCCATCGCCACCCGGTAGCGCAGCAGGAGGTTGCGCTGCATCACGGGGCGGCGCAGATCGATGACCCGGTTCTGCAGGCGCACCGTCTCCGAGAGGTTCTCGTCATCGAGCTGGAACGGGGGCGTGGCGGCCGGATTGAGGATCTCGAGTTCATCGACGAGCACTTCGACCTCGCCGCTCGCCAGCCCGGGATTGACGGTACCCTCCGGGCGCCGGCGCACGATCCCGCTGGCGCGCAGGACGAACTCGTTGCGCACGCGCTCGGCGACGGCGAACGGCTGCGGGCGGTCCGGGTCGCAGACGATCTGCACCAGCCCTTCGCGGTCGCGCAGGTCGATGAAGATGACGCCGCCATGATCGCGGCGGCGATGGGCCCATCCGCAAAGCGTCACGCGGCGGTGCAGGTGATCGGCGCGGACGAGACCGCAGTAGTGGGTGCGCATCGGCTTTTCCAGGCAGGCGGGCGCGGCTGCGCCGCGGTCATTGTTCGAGCGCCGCGGGCGCCGCAACGGCCGGGCGCCTGGGCGGTGCCACCACCCCCATCGAGATGATGTACTTGAGGGCCTCGTCGACGCTCATGTCCAGCTCGACGACTTCGGCGCGCGGAAGCATCAGAAAGAATCCCGAGGTCGGGTTGGGCGTGGTCGGCACATACACGCTGACATATTCCCCCCGCAGGTGGCGAACCACGTCCCCGCCCGGCTGCCCGGTCATGAACGCGATCGTCCAGATCCCCGGCCTCGGGTACTCGATCAGCAAGGCCTTCCGGAACGCCTCACCGCTGCTCGAGAAGAGCGTGTCCGAGACCTGCTTGACCGAGTAATAGACCGACTTGACGATCGGAATGCGCGATAGCACGCCTTCCCAGAAGCGCACCAGCCGCTGGCCGGCGATGTTCGTCGTGACCACACCGGTCAGAAAGATCACGACGACGGTGAGGATCGCGCCCAGGCCGGGAATGTAGAAGCCGAGCACATGTTCCGGTTGCAGGACCGCCGGAAACAGCAGGAGGGACCGATCCATGGTGCTGACGATCAGATACAGCACCCAGATCGTGATCGCCAGCGGGATCCAGATGAGCAGGCCGGTGATGAAGTATTTCTTCATGTGGAGCAGGCGGGGCACCCTCCCGAGCCGCAAGCCGGCGCCGCCTTGGTCTCGGGCTTCGCCCCAGCCTTCGCCGGGTCCTTGCCGCAACCCTTGAAATCGGTGGCGTACCAGCCCTTGCCCTTGAGCTGGAAGCTGCCCGCAGAGAGCATCTTTTCCAATGTGGCCCCGCCGCATTCCGGGCAGTCGGTGAGCGGGGCATCGGTGCGCTTGCGCAGGTATTCCTTCTGGAACCCGCAGGCGTTGCAGCGATATTCGTAGATGGGCATGGCGGTCCTCCGAGATCGCGAATTATACTCTAAGTGATTGCGGCGAAAGCGCTTATCCGGGGCGGCGGGCGCCCGGCCGGGGCGCTTCGCGGCACCGAAAGAATATGAGTGCGCGACTCGCGCGAATCAAGTGCGCATCCAAGTGCGCATCCGCGTGAGGCCGGATGCGCCCGCTCACGGGCCTCGCAGGTAGATGCTCGAGAGCGAAGGTCCCCAGAAGACGGCCAGCGCGCCGGCGGCGGCCAGATAAGGTCCGAACGGGATCGGAACGTTGCGTCCGTGTCGCGCGAGGCCGATCAGCGCGATTCCCACCGCCGCACCGACCACCGACGCGAGGAAGATGATGGCGGGAAGCATCTGCCAGCCCAGCCAGCCGCCCAGCGCTGCGAGCAGCTTGAAATCGCCGTGGCCCATGCCCTCTTTTCCGGTCGCGAGCTTGAACAGCCAGTAGATCGTCCACAGCGACAGGTATCCGGCGATCGCCCCGATCACGGCGCTCTTCAGGTCGGCGAACGTGCCCCACAGATTGGCGACGAGCCCCGCCCACAGCAGCGGCAGGGTGATCGAATCGGGCAGGAGCTGGGTGTCGGCGTCGATGAAGGCCAGTGCGATCAGCGTCCAGATCAGGATCGAGGCCGCGACCGCCTGAATGCCGAAACCGAAGCTCCAGGCCGACCAGAACGTCAGTCCCGCGGCGAGCGCCTCGACCACCGGATAGCGAGGGCTGATCGCGCGCCGGCACTGGCGGCAGCGCCCGCGAAGCCACAGGTAGCTCAGCACCGGGATGTTGTCGAGGGCGCGGATGGGCGCGCCGCAGCGCGGGCAGTGCGAAGCCGGAAAGGCCAGGCCGAGGGCCTGCTCGACCGGCACCGCCTCGCCTGCGAACTCCGCGCACTGGGCGCGCCATTCGCGTTCCATCATCTTCGGAACGCGGTGGATGACGACGTTGAGGAAGCTTCCGACCACCAGGCCGACGATCGCCGCCGCCGCCAGGAAGGTTCGGGGATCGGAGAAGCTTTCGAGCACCTGCGACTCCCGGGCTAGCCGGCCGAGCGCCGGCATTCCGGCCGCGCGCGCGCGATTCGTGCCCGCAACGCGCCGCGAAGCATGGGTACGGCGTTCAGACGACCGCGCCGAGCTTGAAGATCGGCAGATACATCGCGATCACGAGCCCGCCGATGAGCGTGCCCAGGAACACCATGATCAGCGGCTCGAGCAGGCTGGACAGGGCATCGACCGAGTCATCGACCTCGCGCTCGAAGAAGTCGGCGACCTTGCTCAGCATGGTGTCGAGTTGCCCGGACTCTTCGCCAATCGACACCATCTGGAGCACCATGGTCGGGAACACGTTCGCGTTCTGCATCGCCACGGTGAGGCTGGTGCCCGTGCTCACTTCGCCCTGGATCTGCCGCGTGGCGATCTTGTAGACGTGATTGCCGGCCGCGCCCCCGACCGATTCGAGCGCTTCCACCAGCGGTACGCCGGCGGCGAACATGGTCGAGAGCGTGCGCGTCCAGCGGGCGATCGTGGCCTTGCGCACCAGGTCGCCGAACACCGGCGCCTTGAGCAGCAGGCGGTCCATGACGATCTGCACCTTCTCGGAGCGCTTCCATGCCGCGAGCAGGCCGTAGATCCCTGCGCCGATCGCGCCGAAGATCACGTACCACCAGGCGACGAAGAAGTCCGACATGGCGATCACCATGACGGTGGGCGCGGGCAGGTCCGCCCCGAAGCTTTTGAAGATGCTCTTGAACTGCGGGATCACGAAGATCATGATCACCGCGGTGACGATGATCGCCACGACGACCACCGAGACCGGATAGAACATCGCGGACTTGATCTTGCCCTTGATGGCGAGGATCTTTTCCTTGTAGGTCGCCAGCCGGTCGAGGAGGGCGTCGAGGATGCCTGCCTGCTCGCCCGCGGCGACCAGATTGCAGTACAGGCTGTCGAACTGGGCGGGGTGCGCGCGGAAGGCCTGGCTCAGGCTGCTGCCGGTCTCCACGTCGTTGCGGATGTCGGTGAGCATGCGGCCCACCGCCGGATTGGCGGCGCCCTTTGCAACGATGTCGAAGGACTGGAGCAGCGGCACGCCGGCCTTCATCATCGTCGCCAACTGGCGGGTGAACAGGACGATGTCCTTTTCCTTGACGGTGCTGCCGCGGCGGAAAGTCCGCTTCTTGACCTTGGCAACCACGATACCCTGGCGGCGCAGGGTCATCTGAACCAGCGCCTCGCCGGCTGCGCGCATCTCTCCGCGCACCAGCTTGCCGTTCTTGTCCTTGCCTTCCCACTGGAAGATGGCTTCCTTCGCCGCGGCTACCTTCCTTGCCGCCTTCGTCGTCGCTGCGGTTGCCATGCGTACCTCTGATCAGTCGTTGGTGGTAGCGAGGACTTCCTCGAGCGAAGTCACCCCCTGCTTGACCTTCAGCAGTCCCGATCGACGCAGGTCGCGAACGCTTTCGCGCCGTGCCTGGTCGGCGATGTCGATCGCATTGCCGTTGGTCATGATGATGCGGGCGGTCTCTTCGGAGACCGGCATCACCTGATAGATGCCGACGCGTCCCTTGTAGCCGGAATTCTTGCAGCGCTCGCACCCCACGGGCCCGAAAAGCTGCCACTCGCCGTCCAGATCCTCTTCGCTGAACCCGGCCTGCAGCAGCGCTTCGGCCGGCACCGAGATCGGCTTCTTGCAGCTGCACAGGCGGCGCGCGAGCCGCTGGGCGCTGATCAGGATCACGCTGGAGGCGATGTTGAACGAGGCGATCCCCATGTTCGCCAGACGCGTCAGGGTGCTCGGCGCATCGTTGGTGTGCAGGGTCGAGAGCACCATGTGCCCGGTCTGCGCGGCCTTGATGGCGATCTCCGCCGTTTCCAGGTCGCGAATCTCGCCTACCATGATCACGTCCGGATCCTGGCGCAGGAAGGAGCGCAGTGCCGCGGAAAAGGTGAGACCGGCCTTTTCATTGACGTTGACCTGATTGATGCCGGCCAGGTTGATTTCGGCGGGATCCTCGGCGGTGGAAATGTTAACGCCCGGCTCGTTGAGCAGGTTGAGGCAGGTGTAGAGCGACACCGTCTTGCCGCTTCCGGTCGGCCCGGTGACCAGGATCATGCCATAGGGGCGCCGGATGGCGTCGACCAGAGCCTGTTTCTGCTCGGGTTCATAGCCGAGCGCCTCGATGCCGAGCATCGCGCTCGAAGGATCGAGGATGCGCATGACGATCTTCTCGCCATGCACGGTCGGCAGCGTGCTGACGCGGAAGTCGATCGCCCGGGTCTTGGAGAGCACCAGCTTGAGCCGCCCGTCCTGCGGCACGCGTTTTTCGGCGATGTCCAGGCGCGACACCACCTTGATGCGCGAGGCGATCTTTTCCCGCAGTACCAGCGGCGGCTGAGCGATTTCGCGCAGCACGCCGTCGGTGCGGAAACGAATCCGGTAGAACTTTTCGTAGGGCTCGAAGTGGATGTCGGAGGCGCCCTCGTTGATCGCATCGAGCAGGACCTTGTGAATGAATTTCACGACCGGCGCATCATCGACTTCGGCCGCGGCATCGGTCTGCGTCGCTTCGGCATCCTCGGTGGAGAGGTCGATGTCGCTGAGATCGTCGCCGGTCAGGTCCTTGAGCGTGTCCTCGGTCGACTCCGAGAGCTTGGCGACGAGGCTGGCGAGCTTGTCCGCCTCCACCACCACCGGGTCGACCACCAGCCCGGTTTGGAAACGGATCTCCTCGAGGGCGCGCGAATCGGTCGGATCGGCCAGCGCGATGGCAAGCCGGTTTCCGCGCCTGGCGAGCGGAATGACCTGATGGGAGTGGATCAGCTTGCGGTCGACGGCATCGCGCGGCAGTTGCAGCTCATCGACCGCGGCGAGATCGAGCAGCGGATAACCAAAGGTGTCCGACGCGAACGCCGCGATGTCGCGATATTTCATCAGCCCGGCCGTGGCGACCTGGGAGACGAAGCCGTGGCTGTTTCCGGCGGCCTGGGCGGCACAGTTCTCGGCCTGCCCCTCCTTCAGCCGGCCGTACTGGATCAGGGCGCGGGCCAAGCCGGTTAATGCATTTTGATCGGTCACCCTTATAGCCCGTTGATTTGCATAAACTTGTACCAGACTCGCCGTCCATCATGCCCGCCCGACATCATTTTGTAAAGACGGCATCCGCGGGGGGCGACTTGAGCCCTCACGGCGCAGGTGTGCGATAGAGGCGCACCGACTTGACCCGGCGGTCCTGCGTGTGTACGACTTCCATCTGCACGTCGGCGATCTTGAGGCTCATGCCGGATTCGGGGATGTCCTGAAAATGTTCCAGAATGAGACCGTTGAGCGTCTTGGGCCCGTCGAGGGGCAGATCGAGTCCGAGCTCGTGGTTGAGCTCCCGCAGGCTGCGGCCGCCCTCCACGAGAATGCTTCCGGCATCGTCCCACTGGAGTCTCGCCACCCCCCCCGGCAGATCGGTGGTGAACTTCCCGATCATCTCCTCGATCAGGTCCTCCAGCGTCACGAGGCCCTGGATCTCGCCGTATTCATCGACCACCAGTGCCGCGCGTTGGCGATTTTCCTGGAAATACTGGAGCTGCGTGTAGACCGGGGTGTTGCCGGGGACGAAATAAGGCTGCGCGAGCCGTTCGCGGAGCGATTCTACGGTGAATTCGCCGCCCGCCAGGGCGTCGAGCACGCGCCGCTGATGCAGGATTCCGATGACATTGTTCGGGTCGCCGTCGTAGACCGGAATCCGCCGGTGGTAGCTCGTCGCGAGCTGTTCCCGGATCTGTGCGATCGGCGCCTGGATGTCGATCGCCTCGATCTTCCCGCGCGGCGTCATCACGTCTTCGATCGTGATGTCTTCGAGCTCGAACAGGTTGAGCAGAATGCTCTTGTGCTTCTGGGGAATGAACTGCCCGGATTCGAGCAGGATCACGCGCAGTTCCTCGGCCGACAGCCGCGGTGCGGTTTCCGCCGTTGCGGACCTCAGGTGCATCAGTGCCAGCAGCGCGGAAACGAACAGATTGACGAAGCCGACCACCCAGTTGAATGCCTTGAGCAGCGGCGTCAGCGCGAAGCTGATCGTCGGCGCGATCCGGTCTGCATAGGCTGCGCCGATGACCTTGGGCGTGATCTCCGAGAAGACGAGGATGAGGAAGGTGACCGCCAGCGTGCCGCCGCCCAGCGCCCATTTGTCGTCCCCGAACAGCTCGATCGCGATGACGCTCGCAAGCGTGGCGGCGCCCGCATTGATCAGATTGTTGAACAGCAGGATGACGCCGAGCAGCCGGTCGGTCTTGGCGAGCAGTTCGACCGCGAGCCGGGCTCCGATCACGCCGTCCGCCGCGCGCGCCTTGAGCCGGTAGCGGTTGGCCGCCATCATGGCCGTTTCGGCCATCGAGAAAAACCCGGAGAGGATCAGCAGGCAGGCGAGGGCGATGCCCAGCGCAGAGAACGGATAGTCGTACAAGGTCGGAAGGGGCGGGAGCGGACTGGCTCGCGAGGCCGCGGCCCGGTCAGGCGCGGCCGAGGATCACTTCGAGCACGAAACGGCTGCCCACATAGGCGAGCAGCAGGGTGGCGAACCCGGCGATGGTCCATTTCAACGCGGTGCGCCCGCGCCAGCCGTACGCGGCGCGTCCCGCCAGCAGGCCGGCGAAGATGATCCACGAGGCGAGCGCGAAGATCGTCTTGTGGTCGAACTGCAACGGCCGGCCGAACAGTTCCTCGGAAAACACGATGCCGGAGCCCACGGTCAGGGTGAGCAGGGCAAACGCGATCCAGATCAGCCGGAACAGCAGCGTCTCCATGGTGAGCAGCGGCGGTAGGTTGGCGAACGCGCGCGACAGCCGTCCCCGGTGCAGCCGCCGTTCGGCCACCGCCATGAGCATGGCATGAAGGGCGGCGAGCGCAAACAGGCCGTAGGCCAGCATGGCCACCAGGAAATGCGCCTGGAACAGTGGCAGTCCCGCCCGGACCAGCTCGCGCTGCTCGGGGAAGACCGCCGGCAACGCCGCGCACGCCGCCGCGACCGGGAGTACGAGCATCTGGAGGCCATCGAGCCGCGCGAACCAGCTCTGCACCCAATAGAACACGAGCGCCAGCCAGAGCACCAGAGAGAGCGCGAGCGCGAAGCCGAAGCGCATGCCCGCGCCGGAGAACATCTCGCCGTACAGGCCGAGGCCCTGGATGCCGAGGACGATGGCGAGCGCCACCTTGTCCCCGATTCGCGTGCCGTCCGACGACGTGGATGCATCCTGCCAGCGGCAGCGCCAGAAATACACCGCAAGAGCCGCGTACAGGGCTGCGGAAAGCAGATGAAGTAAAATCGGCGGCATCGCGAAATTCTACCCCAGCGGCCTGCCCGGCAGGCCCGTCCCCGCCCATGTTGGACAATCTCACTGCGCGGCTTGCGCGCGTGGTCAAGACGCTGCGCGGCCAGGCCCGCCTGACCGAAGATAACATCGGACAGGCATTGCGCGAAGTGCGCGTCGCGCTGCTGGAAGCCGACGTCGCGCTGCCCGTGGTCAGGGACTTCATCGAGGAGGTGCGCAAGGCGGCGCTCGGGCAGGAGGTCGTCGGAAGCCTCACACCGGGGCAGGCGCTGGTCGGCGTCGTCCACCGCGAACTCGCCGCCCTGATGGGCACGCACAACGCCGCGCTCGATCTCGCCACCCAGCCGCCCGCGGTGATCCTGATGGCCGGACTCCAGGGGGCGGGCAAGACGACCACGGTGGCCAAGCTCGCGCGGATGCTGCGCAGCCGGCAGAAGAAGAAGGTGCTCACAGTGAGCACCGACGTCTATCGTCCGGCGGCCATCGAGCAGCTCCGAACGGTGGCCGCACAGGCCGGCGCGGATTTCTTTCCCTCCGCGGCCGGCGAGAGGCCGAGCGACATCGCGTCCGGCGCCTTACAGTACGCGAAGAGCCATTATTACGATGTCCTGATCGTGGATACGGCAGGCCGGCTGCACATCGACCAGCCGATGATGGAGGAGATCGCGGAGCTCAGCCGTGTGCTCTCGCCGATCGAGACGCTGTTCGTGGTCGATGCGATGCAGGGGCAGGATGCGGTCAACACCGCACGCGCGTTCAACGAGGCGCTGCCGCTCACCGGCATCATCCTGACCAAGCTCGACGGGGACGCGCGCGGCGGCGCGGCGCTATCCGTCCGGCATGTCACGGGCAAGCCGCTGAAGTTCGCCGGCACTGGCGAGAAGCTCGACGGACTGGAGGAGTTTCATCCCGAGCGGATGGCCTCCCGCATCCTGGGGATGGGCGATATCCTCGGCCTGGTCGAGGAGGCGCAGAAGAGCGTCGATCAGGACAAGGCGCGCGAGTTCGCCCGCAAGATCAAGACCGGCAAGGGCTTCGATCTCTCAGACTTCAGGGAGCAGATGAGCCAGATGCGCAAGATGGGCGGCTTGGCGGCGATGCTCGACAAGCTGCCCGCGCAGTTCGGACAGATGGCGCAGCAGGCGGGGGGCGCGCTGGAGGACACGGCGGTGCGCCGCATCGAGGGCATCATCGACGCCATGACCCCGCTGGAGCGCGCGCGCCCGGAACTGCTCAAGGCGAGCCGCAAGCGGCGCATCGCCACCGGCGCCGGGGTCAGCGTTCAGGAAGTCAATCGCCTGCTCAACCAGTTCGAGCAGGTGCAGAAGGTGATGAAACAGTTTTCGCGCGGTGGCATGCAGAAGATGATGCGCGGCATGAGGGGCATGCTTCCGCGGATGCACTGACCAGCGGGCGGCGTCGGCCCCCTGACGGACCTGGCGGCGTGCCAGCCGACGAACGCCGCCATTGCGTTCCCCCACCCCCACCCCCGGCTCCCCACCGCAAGCGGGAGAGGGGAGCATTGTGAGTCGCTGACGCGACTTTCACGCTAACGGTTCGCGATTTTCTGCCCGGCGTAGTGCCACTGCCGGTCCCAGGCGGCACGCACGAGAT
Organism: Betaproteobacteria bacterium CG2_30_68_42; assembly: GCA_001872285.1. Taxonomy (GTDB): domain Bacteria; phylum Pseudomonadota; class Gammaproteobacteria; order Burkholderiales; family Rhodocyclaceae; genus CG2-30-68-42. The sequence goes on along the minus strand of MNXU01000076.1, from coordinate 36,692 downwards.
TCGGATATTCGGGCCGGCCGAGGCTGCCGTTGTAGCGGCCGAGCGCGCGGAACAGATCGCCCTTCTCCAGGTCCAGATAATGGCGCAGGATGGTGCAGCCGTAGCGCAGGTTGGTGCGCAGGTGGAAGAGGTTGTGATCCTTGCGCCCGATCAGTCCGACCCAGAACGGCATCACCTGCATGTAGCCGCGCGCTCCGGCGCCGGAGACCGCGTACTTGCGGAAGTTGCTCTCGACCTGGATCAGCGCGAGCACGAGCTGCGGGTCGAGCCCGGCCCGGCTCGCCTCGTAGTGCACGGTCTTGAGCAGTTCCAGCCGGTAGCCACGATCCGGCACGCGGGACTCGAGCCGACGCGACATGTCCGCGATCCAGGCGAGCTTCTCGGCGAGGCTGGCGAAGCGGGGCTCGGGCGCTGCGCGGTCCGCCACGGCCGCGTGAAGCGCTGCCTGGACGCTCGCCGCCAGAGGCTCGTAGCGCTGCGCCCCCGCCCACGCGAGCTTCGGGCCGAGGAGTACGGCGAGCAGGAGCAATGCTATGCGCATAGTTGCGTGCGCACGAACCGCGCGGCTTCGGCGAGGGGAATGCGGCGCGGTTCGCCATCGCGGCGCGCCTGGTACTCGGCCACGCCGTCCCTGAGTCCGCGCTCCCCGATCACGACGCGGTGCGGGATGCCGATCAGTTCGGCGTCGGCGAACAATACGCCCGGGCGCTCGTCGCGGTCGTCGATCAGCACGTCGACGCCGGCCTGCGCGAGCGCCGCATACAGGCGGTCGGCCTCGGCGCGCACCGCGTCGCTCTTGCGATAGCCGACCGGCACCAACGCGACCGCGAACGGTGCGATCGGCTCGGGGAAGAGGATCCCGCGATCGTCGTGATTCTGCTCGATGGCGGCGCCGACGATGCGCGACACGCCGATCCCGTAGCATCCCATCTCCATCGGCTGTTCGTGCCCGGACTCGTCGAGAAAGGTGGCCTTCATGACTTCGGAATAACGGGTGCGGAGCTGGAAGATGTGGCCGACCTCGATCCCGCGCACGATCTCCAGCGTCCCCTTGCCGTCCGGGCTCGCATCTCCGGCCACGACGTTGCGGATGTCGAAGACGTAATCCGGCTCCTTCACGTCCCGGCCCCAGTTCACGCCCCCCAGGTGATAGCCGGGCTCGTTCGCGCCGCACACGAAATCGCTCATCTGCGCAACCGTGCGGTCGGCGATGACGGATACCGCCGCGCCCACCGGTCCGATATAGCCAGGGCGGCAGCCGAGATGACGCTCGATTTCCTCCTCGCTGGCGAAGCGGAAGGGCGACAGGAACGGGATCTTTGCCGCCTTGATCTCGTTGAGGGCGTGATCGCCGCGCAGCAGCAGGAGATGGAAGTCCTCGTCGTGCATGATCGCGATCGCCTTCACGGTGCGGGTGAGCGCGACTTCCAGATGCTCGGCGACATCCTCGCAGCGCGTCTTGCCGGGGGTCGCCAGCCTGCGCATCGGTTCGGCGGGATGGGCGCGCGGCAGCGCCGGAGGCAGCGCCTCCGCAAGTTCGACGTTGGCGGCGTAATCGGACGCCGGGCACCAGGCGATCGCATCCTCTCCGGAATCGGCCAGCACGTGGAATTCGTGCGATCCGGTGCCGCCGATGGTGCCGGTATCCGCGGCCACCGCGCGGAAGCGCAAGCCGAGCCGGGTGAAGATGCGCGTGTAGGTGTTGTACATGTTCCGGTATTCACGCTCGAGGTCCGCGAAACCGGCATGGAAGGAATAGCCGTCCTTCATCAGGAACTCGCGCCCTCGCATGACGCCGAAACGCGGTCGGATCTCGTCGCGGAACTTGGTCTGGATCTGATAGAAGTGGCGCGGCAACTGCCGGTAGCTGCGGATCTCGCGGCGCGCGATGTCGGTGATCACCTCCTCGTGCGTGGGCCCGAAACAGAACTCGCGCTGATGCCGGTCGCGCATGCGCAGCAGCTCGGGGCCGTACTTCTGCCAGCGTCCGGATTCCTGCCACAGCTCCGCGGGCTGCACCGCCGGCATCGACAGCTCGATCGCGCCGGCGCGGTCCATCTCTTCGCGCACGATGCGCTCGACCTTGCGCAGCACGCGCAATCCCAGCGGCATCCAGGTGTAGATGCCCCCGGCAAGTCTCCTGATCAGGCCGGCGCGGATCATCAGTTTGTGACTGACGATCTCGGCGTCGGCGGGAGCTTCCTTGAGGGTCGAGAAATGGAACGCCGAAGCACGCATGTCGGCCTGCCGTGAATGATCGCTGCCCGATTCTACTGCACTCGCCGTCGCCGGGACGCCGGCCTGCGCCGGATCGGCCTTAACAGAACGAGCGAATTGTGGAACAATCCGGCTGGTTGAATCTCCCCCGGGTTTGTCATGCTCGACCGTGACGGCTATCGCCCGAACGTGGGCATCATTCTGGTCAACGGCAAGGACGAAGTCTTCTGGGCAAAACGCGTTCGCGAGCACGCCTGGCAGTTTCCGCAAGGCGGCATCAAGCACGGCGAATCGCCGCTGGTCGCGATGTACCGAGAGCTCCAGGAAGAAGTCGGCTTGCGTTCCGAGCATGTTCGCGTCCTCGGCCGCACCCGCGAGTGGCTGCGCTACGACGTCCCCGCGGATTGGGTCCGGCGCGAGTGGCGTACACACTACCGCGGCCAGAAACAGATCTGGTATCTGCTGCGGCTGGTGGGGCGCGAGTGCGATGTGTGCCTGCGCGCCAACGATCATCCGGAATTCGATGCCTGGCGCTGGAGCGAGTACTGGTCGCCGATCGATGCGGTGATCGAGTTCAAGCGTGAGGTCTATCGCCAGGCGCTGGGTGAGCTCGAGCACCTGCTCTGGGGCCCACGCCAGGCGCGAGGCCACGCGGCAGCCGGCGTAAGTGTTCAAGGCGAGTCCTGAAGGGTGTGAATTGCGATTGTCGTTGACGAGTCGGTGACGTATGTTTATACTAAGTCTAAATAAAAACAAACCGAATCAACCTTCACTCAGGAGACCAGCATGCAACTGAAGGGATCGAAGACCGAAGACAATCTGAAGGCGGCGTTTGCCGGTGAATCGCAGGCGAACCGGCGTTACCTGTATTTTGCTGCCAAGGCCGACGTCGAGGGCCAGAACGATGTGGCCGCGGTGTTCCGCTCGACCGCAGAGGGCGAGACCGGCCATGCCCACGGGCACCTGGAGTACCTCGAGGCGGTGGGCGACCCCGCGACCGGGCTCCCCATCGGGCGTACCCGCCTGAACCTCGCCGCGGCGATCGCGGGCGAGACCCACGAGTACACCGACATGTATCCGGGAATGGCCAGGGCGGCCCGCGAGGAGGGCTTCGAAGAGATTGCCGACTGGTTCGAAACCCTCGGCAAGGCGGAACGCTCGCACGCGAACCGCTTCAAGAAGGCGCTCGACAACCTGTCCGACTGATTGCCGGCCGCCGCGGGGCGCGCCGTTCCGGCGGCTGGCGGCGGCAAGTTTCCCGAAGTCTGGAGTGCGGCTGCGCGGGCCTGACCGCACCGGAGGATTCCCCTTGGCCGAAGGCAGCCTGGAAGCGCCGAAGCGCAACCCGATCGACTGGAAGCGTCCGGGGTATTACGACGAGGCGAGCCTGTTCGGCGAGCTCCATCGTGTGTTCGACATCTGCCACGGTTGCCGCCGCTGCGTGAGTCTTTGCACCGCGTTTCCGAAGCTCTTCGATCTCATCGACGAGGCCCCGAGCGGCGAGCTGGACGGCGTCGCGCGCACGAGCTATCGGGAGGTCGTCGACCGCTGTTATCTCTGTGACCTCTGCTTCATGACGAAGTGCCCATATGTCCCCCCGCATGAGTGGAACGTCGACTTCCCGCACCTGATGCTGCGGGCCAAGGCGATCAAGTTCCGGCAGGGCGGGACACGGGTGCGCGACCGGCTGCTGTCGAGCACCGACGCGATCGGGCGGCTCGCGGCGATTCCAGTGATCGCGCAGACCGTCAATGCGGTCAATGCGAACGCCCCTGCGCGCGCGCTGATGCAGAAGGTGCTCGGTGTTCACCGCGAACGCCGCCTGCCGCCCTATGCCGCACGCAAGTTCCGGCCGCACGCGAAGCTCCGGGCGGACTTCGCGGAAAAGACCGGAGAGCGCACGCCGGGCAAGGCCGCGCTGTTCGCCACCTGCTACATCAACTACAACGAGCCGGGGATCGGCCGCGACCTGCTCGCCCTCCTCGAGCACAACGGCATCCCGGCGGTGCTCGCGTCCAGGGAGGCCTGCTGCGGGATGCCCAAGCTCGAACTCGGCGATCTCGATGCGGTGGAACGGCTCAAGGAGATCAATGTTCCGGGGCTCGCGCGGCTCGCCCGCGCGGGGCACGCGATTCTGACGCCCGTCCCCTCGTGCACGCTGATGTTCAAGAAGGAGCTGCCGCTGCTCTTTCCGGACGATGATGACGTCATCGCCGTCGCGGAGGCGATGTTCGATCCGTTCGAGTACTTCGTGCTGCGCCATCGCGACGGCCTGCTTCGCACCGACTTCAAGCGGCCGCTGGGGCGGGTGAGCTATCACATTCCCTGTCATTCGCGGGTGCAGAACGTCGGACAGAAGACGCGCGAGCTGCTCGAGCTCGTTCCCGGAACCGTGCTCACCACCGTCGAGCGCTGCGCGGGCCATGACGGCACCTGGGGCGTCAAGGAGGAGTTCTTCGACCAGTCGATGAAGATCGGCAGGCCGGTATTCAAGCAGATGGCCGGCGGCGAACCGGACTTCCTCAGCTCCGACTGCCCGATCGCGGCGCGCCATATCGAACAGGGCATGGGCGAGGCGGCGCACGCGCGGATGCAGCGCGCGCATCCGCTGACGCTGCTGCGCATGGCCTACGGAATCGAATAGGAGGAAGGATGCCCGCACTGCGCCGGGAAGACCTGCTTTCGCTGGAAGCCTATGCCAGGCAGCGGCAGGCGCTACGCGCCGAGGCGATCGCGCACAAGAAGCTGCGCAGCGTTCGTCTGGGCGAGGACCTCACCCTGCTGTTCGAGGACGAGATCACGGTGCGCTACCAGATCCAGGAGATGCTGCGCATCGAGCGGATCTTCGAGGAGGAAGGCATCCTCGCCGAGCTCGCCGCCTACGATCCGATGGTGCCGGACGGATCCAACTTCAAGGCGACGATGATGCTGGAATATCCCGATCCGGAACTGCGCCGCGAACGGCTCGCCCGCCTGATCGGCATCGAGGACCGGGTGTGGCTGCGGGTGGCGGGTTCGCCGGCCGTCCGGGCGATCGCGGACGAGGACCTCGAACGCGAAAACGCCGAGAAGACCTCGGCCGTGCATTTCCTCCGCTTCGAGCTGTCGGAGGCGATGAAGCGCGCGCTCAAGGCGGGCGCTGCGCTCTCGCTCGGCGTCGACCATCCGGAGTATTCGGCAAGCGTCGATCCGGTGCCCGCGGCGCTGCGCGAATCCCTGGTGGGCGATCTGGCATGAGACGAGCGCTCGCGGCGGCGGCTCTCGCCCTGAGCGCCGCGGCGGGCGCGCAGGAGCCTGCGGACGAAGGCTGGCGGGAGGCGGCGGTCGCCACTCCGCCGTATCCTGCGCGCGAGAACCTGCTCGAGTTCTACGTCGGGCCGACTGCCACCGCCCGCTTCCTGATCGACGGCGCCTCGCTCTCGGTCGGAGAGGACGGCGTCATTCGCTTCGCACTCGTGATCGAGACGCCGGGGGGCGCGACCAATGTCAGCTTCGAGGGCATGCGCTGCGGGACCCGGGAGCGCCGGATCTACGCCCTCGGGCGCAACGATCGAAGCTGGCACCCGGTGAAGGAGGTGCGCTGGATCGCGGTGCGCAGCGCGGGACCGAACAGCCCCTACGCGGCGCTCTTGCGAAGCTATTTCTGTCCCGATGGCGATCGCGTGCGCGATGCGGCCGAGGCGCGTCGCGCATTGACGCGCAAGGAATCGAATTTTCGCTGATCGGACATGGACGAGGCGATCCGGCAGTTCGATCGCGTGCTGCGAACGCTGTTCGCGCCGGCCCGAACGCAGCGCAGCCCCGCACCGGACATCCCCGAAACCCCGATGCCCGAGGCCGAGCGCCGCCATGCCGCGGCGCTGATGCGCGTGGATCACGCCGGCGAGGTATGCGCGCAGGCGCTCTACCAGGGACAATCGCTGACCGCGGGAGACACTGAACTCGCCGCGGAGCTGCGGCGCGCGGCCGATGAGGAAGGCGATCACCTCGCCTGGACCGAGCGGCGCATCGCGGAACTCGGGGGCACGCCCAGCCTGCTCAACCCGCTCTGGTATTCGGGCGCGTTCGCCCTCGGTGCCTTGGCCGGCCGGGCGGGCCGCGACTGGAACCTCGGTTTTCTGGTCGAAACGGAGCGTCAGGTCGAAGCGCACCTCGCCGGCCATCTCGAGCGGCTGCCCGCCTCCGATCTCAGGTCGCGGGCGATCCTGGAGCAGATGCGCGCAGAGGAGGCCGGGCATGCCCGCATGGCCGGCGCACTGGGGGCGCGCGAACTGCCCGCTCCGATCCGGCTCGCCATGAAGCTCGCCTCGCGGATCATGACCGGCACCGCCTACCACATCTGAGCGGCAATGCCGGGCTTCAGCGCCCGAGGATTCCCTTCAGCACTTCGATCGCCCCCGGCACGATTGCGCCCCCGGCGGGGGCTTCGCGGGCGGGTTCCGGCGCGGCCGCCTCGTTCGCGGCCGGCCTGCGGGAGCGCTCGCCTGAGGTCGCGCCCATGTCCATGCCCAGCATGGCACTGGCGACCGACTTGACCCGCAGCTTCACCGCCCATACCGGATTCCAGGGCTTGCGGGGATCGGCGGGCCGCGGCGGATGGGCGAGATCGAGCTCGCTCCCGTAAGCGATCATCCGGAGCATCGCGCCGCCTTCCTCGCCGAAGATGCCCGCGGGCACTTCGCACCGGGTTCGATCGGGCGGCAGGAGCACCTTCTCCTTCAGCCAGCGGTCGACGGCGGGGTTGGTCTGGTAGTCGATCAGTCCCATGCCGGTCTCGGGCACTTCGCTCGAGCTCCACAGCACCATCTCCTCGCCTGCGCCGCCGGACTTCGCACCCATCGCGGCGATGAACCAGGCGCGCGCCTGCGCGATCGGTTTCCATTCGAGAGCCGTCGCACCACCCGCCCTGCGCTGAGCGATTTCCACGGGCGGCATCAGGTTCTGTTCGGGCGGAATGCGGAAGCGGAACTCCCCGGGGACACCCTCGCCGCGAAACGCATGGCTGCCCACCAGGGAAGCATCCTCGGGCACCATGCGTGCGTCCTGCTCGTTCGGCCACACCGGGCGGCCCGCGGCGCTGTGGGCGCCGCGTCCGGTGGCGCGCCGCGCGACGAAGAAGCGGCCGAAATCGGCCGCCGCTGCGCTCGCCATGTCGAGGATGCGCGGTTGCCCCGGGCGCACGCTCTCGCCGCAGCCCCAGTAGAGGTAGATCTTGCCCTTGGGCCGTTCGAACTCTTGCGGTTCCTCCACGTCGTCGCGCGACGGAGCGCTCCTCGCCGCCGGCGGCACGCGCAGGTCGAGCTCGGGCGCGAGCCGGCTGCCTTCCGGAACCGCCTGAAAGCCTTGCGCGAGATTCCGGTTGCGGCGGCTGGCGAGGGTCACGTCCATCCAGCGGCCGGGGGCGCCCTCGCGCGTCGCGCCGAAGTGGTTCTTGCCGCCGCTGCCGCCGCCGAACAGCGCACCCAGCCCCGGTATCGCACCGCCCGCGGCCATCCCCGGCATGCCCATGCCGGAGAAGGTGGCGATGTCGATCCAGGCCTGGGCGATCGGCGGCGAGACCGCCTGTTTCGTGCCCTGGGCCGCAGCGCCCGCAGCGATGACGGCGCACAGCGGCGCGCAGGCGCTCAGGCGCAGCACGCCGTGCCGATGGGAGGTGTTCTTCATGTTCTGGTCCTCGTGTAATGAGTATCCGCGCGCGGGATTCTATCCCGCCGGCTATAGCGCCAGGCTGCGGAAGCGGGCGAGTGCGCGCGCGGAAGCTGCGAGCGCGATACCCACGGCGGCCGAGGTGAAGGCGAGCGGATGGACGGTGCCGTCGTGGCTCGCGCCGACCCAGGTGCCGAGCGCGAAAGCCAACGTCATCATCAGGAAACCCAGCAGTCCGGCCGCCGCGCCGGCCTGACGCGGGAAGGGTGCGATCGCTCCGGTCTGCACGCAGGGAAAGTTGATGCCGTGGGCGAACATGACGAGGAACTGCGCGCCGACCACGGTCGTCCAGTGGCTGAGCCCGGCCACGATCAGGAGCGCGAACAGCACGCCCGCAGCGGCCGAACCCGGCGCGCCCCAGCCCAGCGTGCGTTCCACTCCGAAGCGCCGGATCAGCCGGCGGCAGACAATGGTGCCCAGCAGGTAACCGACCACGCCGAAAGCGAAGCAGTAGCCGTAATACTGGGTGGCGACGCCCAGCACCCGGATCAGCACCACCGAGGAGCCCGAGATGAACACGAAGATCGAGCCGTAGGACAGCGCGCCCGGCGCCGCGTAGGCCCAGAAGGTGGGCGAACGCAGGATGAAGGCATAGTTGGCCACGAGCCCGGCGGGGCGCAGCGCATTCGGGTCCTTGTGGGCGTTGGTCTCGCCGAGCAGCCGCCACACGGCGAAGGCCAGCAGCACGGCGAAGAGCGTGAGCGCCACGAAGGCGGCGCGCCAGCCGAAGGCGACCTGCAGATAGCCGCCGAGGATGGGGCCGAGGATGGGCGCGGCGGCGAGCAGCGAACTCACCTGCGCCAGCACCCGTCCGCCCTCGGCGGGGGCGTAGACATCACGCACCAGGGCGCGCGCGATCAGCACCGCCGAGCAGGCGCCCAGCGCCTGGACGAAGCGGCCCGCGATCAGCATCGCCATCGTGGGCGCAGCCGCACAACTGATGCTGGCGGCGATATAGACGCCGAAGCCGCCGAGCAGCACCGGCCGGCGCCCGTAACGGTCCGAAAGCGGCCCGACGATGAGCTGGGCCGTGCCGAAGGCGATCACGAAGCCGGAGAGCGTGAGCTGGACCATCGCCGGGGAGGCTTGAAAATAGGAGGCGAGATGCGGGAGCGAGGCGAGATACATGTCGGTCGACAGCGGCTGCAGCATCATGCAGGCTGCGATCAACCCGAGCAGGACCGCGGGCGCCGGCAACGCGGCTCGCCGCGGCGCCCCGGCGCCGTTCACGCGTCGCCCCGCGCGCCCGACCCGGCACGCGACCCGCCAACCCCGTGATGCGGGAGCTTCAGGTTCCAGATTTCAAGTTTCAGCTTCCAAGTTTCAGATTTCAGGTGCCGCGTGGCGACACGCATCGCAAGTGCGAACCTGAAACCTGGAACTTCGAACTTGAAACGCACGCCTCGCCCCCGATAAGCGCCGCATCTTAACGGTTCCGGCGCCCCGGCGGATAGCTCGGGGATAATGCCGGGCATGCCGCTCGTCACCCTCACTGCCGGCTGCCTCGCCTACGGCCACGTGCCGCTGCTCGACCATGCCGATTTCCAGCTCGATGCCGGCGAGCGGGTGGCGCTCATCGGGCGAAACGGCAGCGGCAAGTCCTCGCTGCTGGCGGCGCTCGCCGGCGCCGCGACGCTCGACGACGGCGCGATCTGGCGTTCGGCCGGACTCACGCTCGGCTACGTGCCGCAGGAGCCCGCGTTCGATGCGGGTGCGAGCGTGTTCGACGCGATCGTCGCCGGCATGGGCGAGGCTTCCGCGCTGCTCGCGCAATATCACGAGGTCTCGCGCCGGCTGGCCGATCCCGCTGCGCCGGCGGCCCCCCTGCTCGACCGCCTGCACGAGCTGCAGGAAGCGCTCGAAGCGTGCGACGCGTGGTCCTTCGCCTCGCAGGCCGAGCGCTCGATCCAGCGCTTCGGGCTGGATGCGCAGGCGCGCCTCGGTGAGCTCTCGGGCGGGCAGAAGAAGCGGGTCGCGCTTGCGCGCGCGCTGGCAGTATCGCCCGAGCTGCTCCTGCTGGACGAGCCGACCAATCACCTGGACATCGACGCGATCGCCTGGCTCGAGGAGTTCCTCGTCGATCGCGGGCGTGCGCTGCTGCTGGTCACGCATGACCGGCGGTTCCTCGACAAGGTGGCGACCCGCATCGTCGAGCTGGACCGCGGGCATCTGGCGAGCTTCGCCTGCGGATTCGCCGAGTACCAGCGCCGCAGCCAACGCATGCTGGCCGAGGAAGCGGTGCAGACCCGCAAGTCCGACAAGCTGCTCAGGCAAGAGGAAGCGTGGATCCGCCAGGGCGTGGAGGCACGCCGCACCCGCGCGCTGTATCGCGTGCAGCGGCTCGATCGGCTGCGGGAGGCGCGCAAGCAACGGCGCGAGCGGCTGGGGCAGGCGCGCCTCGTGCTCGATGCCGGCGGGAAGAGCGGCGAACTGGTGGCGGAACTCGACCGGGTGAGCAAGTCGTTCGGCGGCAGGTGCGTGGTGCGCGCATTCTCCTGCCGCATCCTGCGCGGGGACCGGGTCGGCGTGATCGGGCCGAACGGTGCCGGCAAGACCACGCTGCTGCGGCTCATCCTCGGCGAGCTGGAGCCCGATGCCGGTCGGGTGCGGAGGGGAACGCGGCTATCGGTCGCCTATTTCGACCAGTTCCGCGAAGCGCTCGATCCGCAGGCGAGCCTCGCCGAGGTGATCTCGCCGGGCTCCGAAACCGTGGTGGTCGGCGGGGTGCGCAAGCATGTCATCGGCTACCTCGGCGACTTCCTCTTTCCTCCGCAGCGCGCGCGCTCGCCGGTCGCGAGCCTGTCGGGCGGCGAGCGCAACCGGCTGCTGCTTGCACGCCTGTTCGCGCGGCCGGCCAACGTGCTGGTGCTCGACGAGCCGACCAACGATCTCGACATCGAGACGCTGGAGCTGCTCGAAGCGCTGTTGCAGGAGTATCGCGGCACGCTGTTCCTGGTGAGCCACGATCGCGCCTTCCTGGACAACGTCGTCACCCAGACGATCGCCGCCGAGGGTGACGGCCGCTGGACCGAGAACGCCGGCGGCTACGCGGACTGGATGGCCTATCGCGCCGAGCGCGATGCCTCTGCCGCGCAGCGCGATGCCTCCGGCGCGCAGCGCGTGGTGGCACGCGAGCCCGGCGCGAGCGCCGTGCGGCGCGCGGTGCGCCGTGCGCAGCGGCTCAGCTTCAAGGAAGCCCGCGAGCTCGATGCGCTTCCCGCGCGAATCGCGGCGCTGGAGGAGGAACAGAAGGCGCTGCTCGCGGCGCTCGGTTCTCCCGAGCTGCATGCAGGCGGTGCGCAGGAGGCGAGGGCCGCCGCGCTTCGACTGGGGGAGATCGAAACCGGGCTGACGGAATTGCTCGAACGCTGGGAGGCGCTCGAAGCGCGGGCGAGCGCCGGCGCATGAGCTGCGCGTGGTCTTTAGTGTGTGCCCTCTAATTCGTTCGCGTACATTTCGCTGCCGCAGGCGTCACGGCTGCGAATGCCGTCCGCTGCCGCGAGAATTCGGCCGCGGGCGGCTTTGACGGGATTTCACTTTCGGGAGACGATGATGGTCAGGAAACTCAGGCAGATGGCGGAAGGTGCTACGGAGAACCAGCTCGCGGCGATGGTCCGCGCATCGACCCAGCAGATCTGGCTGGCGGGACTGGGCGCGTTCGCCAAGGCGCAGGCCGAAGGCGGCAAGGTGTTCGAAGCGCTGGTGAAGGAGGGCGAATCGGTGCAGGCGAAGACGCGCAAGGTGGCCGAGGACAAGGTGGTGGATCTCTCGGCCAAGGCGAGTGGAACCTGGGACAAGCTGGAGACGGTGTTCGAGGACCGCGTGGCCCGCGCGCTGCACAGCATGGGCGTACCGACCCGGCAGGACATCGCGAGCCTCACCGAGCGCGTCACCGCGCTCACCGAAGCGGTCGAGCGTCTCTCCGCAGGCGAAGCCCCCTCCGGCGCGAAGCCGCGCTCGCGCGCCGCACGCAAGCCGCAGTAGTCCGCGCCGGCCTCATGGACGACCGCCCGCGCCCGCGGGGCCGCCGGCCCGGTGCGACCTCCTCGCGTACCGGACCGGCGAGGACCGGCGCTGTCCACGAGCAAGGCGGGATCGCGCTCGCGCTCGCCGGCGGGGGCACGCTGGGAGGCATCTACGAGATCGGGGCGATCGCCGCCCTGTCCGAGACGCTGGAGGGGATCGACTTCAACGCGCTCGACATCTACGTCGGCGTGAGCGCGGGCGGCTTCGTCGCCGCCGGCCTTGCCAACGGCATCACGCCGGGGCAGATGGTGAGCAAATTCATCGAGAACCGGGGCGAAGATGGCCTCATCGCGCTGAAACCGGAATCGCTGCTGCGCCCGGCATTCGCCGAATACGGCAGGCGCGCCGGATCGGTGCCCGGCCTGCTGGCGGGCGCCCTGCGCCACTACCTGCGCGACCCGCTGCACGGCAACCTGTTCGATTCCTTTCAGCGACTCGGGCGGGCGATTCCCGCCGGAATCTTCGACAGCGCGGGCATCGACGATTACCTCAGGGGCCTGTTCTCCCGGCGCGGGCGCAGCAATGATTTCCGCGACCTGCGCGCGCGGCTGTTCCTGGTGGCGACCGAACTGGACAGCGGCGCCTCAGTGGCCTTCGGCGAAGCCGGCCACGACGACGTTCCGATCTCGACCGCGGTCCGGGCGAGCGCCGCGCTGCCGGGGTTGTTCCCGCCGGTCGAGATCGGCGGGCGCCACTACGTCGACGGGGCGCTCCGGAAGACGCTGCACGCCTCGATCGCGCTCAGGCACGGCGCGCGGCTCGTGCTGTGCGTAAACCCGCTCGTCCCCTACGACGCGGCGCTCGCGCGGCTGCGCGGCGAGCGGCTGCGGCCGAGCCTGAGCGAGGGCGGCCTGCCGATGGTGCTCTCGCAGACCTTCCGCGCGATCATCCATTCGCGCATGCAGGTCGGCATGGCCAAGTACGGCTCCGAATACCGCAACGCCGATGTCATGCTGTTCGAACCGGGGCGCGATGACGCCGTCCTGTTCTTCACCAATGTCTTCAGCACTGCCAGCCGCAAGCGGCTCGCCGAGCACGCCTGGCGCAGGACGCGCATCGATCTGTTCCGCCGCCGGCACGAGCTCGGGCCGATCCTCGCCAGGCACGGCATCCGCATCCGGCTCGACGTGCTGCGCGATGCGACGCGCGCTCTGTGCGCACCGCCTGCGGGGGGACGCGGCCGCGCCGTGCCGCTCGCGCGCGATCTCGGCCGGGTGCTCGATGCTCTCGATCGTTGGATCGCCGGGCACGGCGCTCGCCGGGACGAAGCGCGGCGCGTTGCGCGATAATCCATCGCTCCGAATCCCGACCGCCGGCCCATGGAGCGCAAGCCCCGCCGCCGCACGCGCGCCCGCATCCTCGAAGCGGGACTGCGGCTGTTCAACGAATTCGGCGAGCCCAACGTCACCACCGCGCGCATCGCCGACGAGCTGGGCATCAGTCCAGGGAACCTCTACTACCATTTCCGCAACAAGGAAGAGATCGTCAACGACCTGTTCGCCGGTTTCGCGAGGCAGATCGACGAGACCCTGGCCGCGCCGGCGCGTGCCGCGGCCGATGTCGAGGATCTGTGGCTGTTCCTGCACCTGCTGTTCGAACTGACCTGGAAGTACCGCTTCCTGTTCCGCGATCTGAACGACCTCATTTCGCGCAACCGTACGTTGGAGCTGCGCTTGAAGGCGATCCTCGAACACGAGCTGCGCACGCTGCGGGCGATCTGCGAAGCCCTGGAAGCCAAGGGCCAGATGCGAGCCGGCCCGCGCGAGATCGAGGCGGCCGCGACCAACATGGTGGTGGTGGCGACCTACTGGCTGTCGTTCGAGTACGTGCGCGATCCGCGCCATCCCGACGAGGCGCGCTCGGCTTCGCGCGGAATCTACCAGGTGATGTCGCTCATCGCACCCATGCTCATCGGGCGCGGCCGGGCGCTGTTCGATCGGCTCGCGGTGCAGTACATTTCGGATCGCGGCGTGGAGCTTCGATCGGGAGAAGGCGGATGAGCAAGGCGGTGTGGGTCGGGTTTCCCTATCCCGACAAGGCGTACCTCCATGCGGGCGCGCGGCTTGCGAAGAACTGGGAGAGGCTGCACCGCGGCGATCGCGAGCCGCTTCCGGACCGGGAAGGGCTGGAGGCACTCATCGCCGCCAATCCCGGGCTGGCGCAGAAGGGCTTCGATGGCGCGAAAGCGGCCTCCGCGCTCCAGGAGGCCTGGCGGCTGTATCACTGCGGCGAGTTCGGAAAAGCGGCCCAGGCCGGGCTCGCGCTCGGGGTGCCCGGCTACACGGTGGCGAACAAGGCCATGGTGATCTACGCGAATTCCCTGGAGACCGACGAGGCGCGCCGCCTCGACCTGTTCCAGCAGGTGGCGCAGCGCTGCGAGGAACAGCGCGCGGCAGCTCCGCGCTGGGCGAACGCGCACTACCTGTACGCCTACGCGCTCGGGCGTTATTCGCAGCGCATCTCGGTGGCGAAGGCGCTCGCGCAAGGGCTGGGGGGAAAGATCCGCGATGCCCTGACCCGGACGCTGGAGCTCGAACCGGAGCACGCCGACGCCCACATCGCGCTGGGCACCTGGCACGCGGAGGTCGTGGAAAAGGTCGGGGCGATGGTCGCAGGGCTCACCTATGGGGCGAAGAAGGATGCCGCGCTCGAACATCACCGCAGGGCGATCGAGCTCAACCCCGAGTCGGCCATCGCCCGCATCGAGTATGCCGACAGCCTGGTGCGGCTGTTCGGCAAGGCGCGCATGAAGGAGGCGGAAACGCTTTACGCGGAAGCCGCGCGCTGCACGCCCGCGGACGCGATGGAGCGGCTCGACGTCGAGGCCGCACGCGCGGAACTCGAGGCATAGGCCCGGGCGTCGAGGAGGCGACGATGATCGAGGCCGTCCTTCGCGCGCCGTCGTTTCCGGCCTTCCTCGCCGCGAGCTTGGTGCTCGCCCTCACGCCCGGTCCGGTGGTCCTGTACCTGATTGCGCGCACGCTCGACCGGGGCCGTCGCGCCGGGCTGCGTTCGGTCGCCGGGGTCGTCCTCGGCAACCTGTGCCTCGCCGCCGGCGCTTCGCTGGGGCTGGCGGCGCTGCTCGCGGTCTCGGCGGCGGCCTTCACCGCGATCAGGCTCGCGGGCGCGGGCTACCTGATCTGGCTCGGCATCCGGGCGCTGCGCGGGATCGGGCGGCCGGACAGGTCGGCAGCCGGAGACCGCACCGCGGGTGAGCTCCGCGACGGATTCCTCGTCGCAGCGCTCAACCCCAAGACGGCGCTGTTCTTCGCGGCGTTCCTGCCGCAGTTCATCGACCCGGGAGCACCGGTGCTCGACCACGGTCTCGGACTGGGCGCGGTGTTCGTGCTGATCGCCGCGGCGACCGACAGCGCATACGTGATCGCCGCAGGATGCGCCGGTTCGTGCCTGGCAGCTTGGGGCGCGGCGCGCCGCGCTGGCCGCGTGGCGGCCGCAGCGGTGCTGATCGGCTTGGGGATGGCTGCTGCCGTGTCCGGAGAGCGCGGCGGGCGATGAGGCCGGCGGCTCGCGCACTTCGGTCGTTTCGGTAGAATGGCGCATCGCCCCGGCTCCGCTCCCGAACGATGAAACGTGTCCGCCGGTCCTTCCTGCTTCTCTTCGCCGCCGTGGCGGGCACCGCCTTCGGCGAGCCGCGCAACTTTCCGCCCGGCGCGAAGAAGGGCGTTCTCCATCCCGGCGGGGAGGAGGTGCGCAGGGTGCGCATCGGTTCCGAGACGCTGCTGCTCGCGCCGGGCGCTCAGATCCGCGATCGCAGCAACCGGATCGTCATGCCCGCCATGCTGAGCGAACCGGCGCCGGTGCGCGTTCAGCGCGATTCCGCCGGGCGCGTGTTCCGCATCTGGATCCTCAGCGAGGAAGAGGCCGCGCTCGACGACGAGTGACGATGGCGGGCAAGTTCTACATCCGCAGCTTCGGCTGCCAGATGAACGACTACGATTCGGCGCGCATCGCCGATCTGCTCCGGGAGGCGCACGGCATGGAGCGCACCGAGCGTCCCGAAGAGGCCGACGTCATCGTCTTCAACACCTGCTCGGTGCGCGAGAAGGCCCAGGAACGGGTCTTCCACGACCTCGGCCGGGTGCGCCGGCTCAAGCGCGAGCGGCCCGGTCTCGTGATCGGGGTCGGCGGTTGCGTCGCCAGTCAGGAGGGCGAGGCCATCGTCGCGCGTGCGCCCTATGTCGATGTCGTGTTCGGCCCGCAGACCCTGCACCGGCTGCCCTCGATGATCGAGCGGCGCCGGGCGGGTGCGTGCCCGCAGGTGGATGTCTCCTTCCCCGAGATCGAGAAGTTCGACCGGCTGCCGGCGCCGCGCACCGCCGGTGCCTCGGCCTTGGTCTCGATCATGGAGGGATGCAGCAAGTATTGCAGCTTCTGCATCGTGCCCTACACCCGCGGCGAGGAGGTCTCGCGGCCGCTCGGGGATGTTCTCGACGAGGTGCGAGGGCTCGCCGGCCGGGGGGTACGCGAAGTGACCCTGATCGGGCAGAACGTCAACGCCTGGCGCGGCGAGGCGGACGGCGGGGCGAGCGCCGATCTCGCGGCTCTGATCGAGGCGATCACCGTGTTCCCGGAGATCGAACGCATCCGCTTCACCACCTCGCATCCGCGCGAGTTCGGCCCGCGGCTCGTCGATGCGTTCGCGCGCGTGCCCAGGCTCGCCGGCCACGTGCACCTGCCGGTGCAGTGCGGCTCCGATCGCATCCTGGCGGCAATGAAGCGCGGCTACACGGTGCTCGAATACAAGGCGATCGTACGCCGGCTGCGCGAGGCGCGCCCCGGCATCGCCGTGAGCTCGGATTTCATCGTCGGCTTCCCCGGCGAGACCGAGGAGGATTTCGCGAGGACCCTGCGGCTGGTCGAGGAGCTCGGATTCGACGCCTCGTTCAGCTTCCTGTACAGCCCGCGGCCCGGCACTCCCGCTGCGCAGCTTCGCGACGACACGCCGCAGCAAGCGAAGCGCGAGCGGCTCGCACGCCTGCAGCACGCGCTCGATACGCAGGCCGCCGCGATCGCGCACGGCATGGTCGGTGGAATCGAGCGCGTGCTGGTCGAGGGCCCCTCGCGCAGGCACGCCGGAGAACTGGCGGGGCGTGCCGAAAACAACCGCGTGGTGAACTTCGCCGGGGACGCGTCGCTCGCCGGCCGCTTCGTCGATGTGCGGGTGACCGGCGCCGCGCCCCACAGCCTGCGCGGCGAACTCGCGGCGGGATCTTGAGAACGCGGGTCGCGGAGCTCGAACTCGCGCCGGCCGACAACGTCCGGCTGGCGAACCTGTGCGGCGCGCTCGACGAGAACCTGCGCCAGATCGAAGCCGCGTTCGACGTGGAGATCGCGCGGCGCGGCGAGCGTTTCAGCCTGCGCGGGCACGCTCCGCAGGCGAGCCGGGCCGCGCGAGCGCTGGAGCATTTCTATTCGCGCGCCGGCGCCCACCTGAGCATCGACGACATCCAGCTCGGACTGGTCGAACTCATGGCGCGTGCCGAGGACGAGCAGCCGGCACCCGCGCTGCTCACGCGCAAGGCCGATCTGCACGGGCGCACACCGCGCCAGGTCGAGTACCTGCGCCAGATCCAGGAGCACGACATCACCTTCGCGATCGGGCCGGCCGGCACCGGCAAGACCTATCTCGCGGTCGCCTCCGCGGTGGATGCGTTCGAGCGCGATCTGGTCAGCCGCATCGTGCTGACCCGCCCGGCGGTGGAGGCTGGCGAGCGGCTCGGCTTCCTGCCGGGCGATCTCGCGCAGAAGGTCGACCCCTACCTGCGCCCGCTCTACGATGCGCTCTACGACCTGATGGGCTTCGACAAGGTCGCGAAGCTCTTCGAGCGCGCGGCGATCGAGATCGCACCGCTCGCCTACATGCGCGGGCGCACGCTCAATCATGCCTTCATCATCCTCGACGAGGCGCAGAACACCACGCCCGAACAGATGAAGATGTTCCTCACCCGCATCGGCATCGGCGCCCGCGCGGTGGTCACCGGCGACATCACCCAGATCGACCTGCAGAAGGGCCAGAAGAGCGGGCTGATCGAGGCGAGCCGCATCCTGCAGGAGGTTCGCGGCATCGCCTTCACGGAGTTCGGGACCGCCGACGTGGTGCGCCATCCGCTGGTCGCACGCATCGTCGCCGCCTATGAGAAGCACGCAGCCGGCGCCCGCGCTTGAGCTTGCCGTGCAGTACGCGGTCGGGCGCACCGGGCTGCCCGATCGCCGGCGGATCCGGCGCTGGGTGCGCGCCGCCGCGGCGGCGCCCGCGCGGGTGACGGTGCGCTTCGTCGATGCCGACGAGAGCCGCGCGCTCAACGCGCATTTCCGCGGCATCTCGCGCCCGACCAACGTGCTTTCCTTCGGCTACGAGACGCAGCCCGTGCTCGCCGGCGATCTGGCGGTGTGCGTGCCCCTCGCGCGCCGCGAGGCCGCGCGGCGGGGCAAGACGCTGGAGGCCCATCTCGCCCACCTGATCGTGCATGGTATGCTGCATCTCGCCGGCTACGACCACGAAAACGACGAGGATGCCGGGCGCATGGAAGCGCACGAGCGCGAGCTGCTCGCGCGGCTGGGTTTCCCGCTTCGCTGATCCGCGCGCATCCCACCGTCCGGATACCGTTCGAACCATGGACCCTTCACCGAGTCGACCCCGATGGATCGAGCGGCTCTCGACGCTCCTGATGCGCGAGCCGGAAGACCGCGAGCAGCTCTTGCGCCTGCTTCATGCCGCCTACGAACGCAACCTGCTGGATGCCGACGCCCTGTCGATCATCGAGGGCGCCCTGACGGTGGCCGACATGCAGGTGCGCGACGTGATGGTGCCGCGCGCGCAGATGGACGTGATCGACATCCACGAGGCGCCAGACAAGTTCGTCGGCAAGGTGATCGAAACCGCCCACTCGCGCTTCCCGGTGATCGGCGAGAACCGCGATGATGTCATCGGCATTCTGCTCGCGAAGGACCTGCTGCGCTGGTTCGCACGGCCGGATTTCAACGTGCGCGAGATGCTCCGCCCGGCGGTGTTCATCCCCGAGTCCAAGCGCCTGAACGTGCTGCTGCGCGAATTCCGCGTCTCGCACAACCACATGGCGATCGTGGTCGACGAGTACGGCGGCATCGCGGGCCTCGTCACCATCGAGGACGTGCTCGAGCAGATCGTCGGCGACATCGAGGACGAATACGATTTCGACGAGGCAGGCGACAACATCCGGCTCGACGGTAGCGGCCGCTACCGGGTGAAGGCCACCACCGAGATCGCGGACATCAACCGGGCCTTCGGCACCCGTTTCCCCGACGAGGACTTCGATACCATCGGCGGGCTGATCATCCATCACTTGGGCCGGCTGCCCAAGCGCGGCGAGACGATGGTGCTCGACGGCCTGCGCATGCAGGTCCTGCGGGCCGACTCGAGGCGCGTTCATACGCTGCTGCTGGGCGAGGCGCGCGGCGGCGCTCAGGAACCCCAGGCGTGAGCGCGGGCGAACGGGCGGCCGGACCGGGCAGACGCCGGGCGTGAGTTCCCCGCGCAGGCATCGCGCGCGGCCGTTGCGCCTGATCGCCGCCTGCGTGCTCGGAGTGCTCAGCGTGGGCGGTTTCGCGCCCTTCGGGCTGTTCCCGCTGCCGTTCGTGACGCTGGCCATCCTGTTCGTCTGGTGGCAGGAGGCCGATCGGCCGGCGCGCGCGGCGGCGCTCGGCTATGCGTTCGGCCTCGGCTTCTTCCTCGCCGGGGTATCGTGGGTGTGGGTCAGCATGCACCGCTACGGCGGGATGCCGGCCGCGGCTGCGGCCCTGGCGACCGTGCTCTTCTGCGCCTGGCTCGCGCTGTTCCCGGCGCTCGCCGGTTGGCTGTTCGCGCGCCTGCGCGGCGGCCGCGCGCTCCTCGACGTGCCGCTCGCGGCGGCGCTGTGGAGCTTCGCCGAATCGCTGCGCGGCTTGCTGCTCACCGGCTTCCCCTGGCTGGAGATGGGCTATTCCCAGAGCCCGCCCAGCCCGCTTGCCGGCTATGCGCCCGTCAGTGGCGTGCATGGGGTGAGCTTCGCGATGCTGCTCGTCGCCGGCTGCCTGGGCGTGGCGTGGCGCGAGCGCACGGCCCGCATGCCCGCGGCCGTTGCGATCCTGAGCCTCGGTGCGCTCGGCGCCGGGCTGGGGGCCGTCGGCTGGACGCGGCCGGAGGGTGCGGAGTTCACCGTCAGCCTCCTGCAGGGCAACATCGAACAGAGCCTGAAATGGCAGCCGGAACGCTTCCGCGATTCCCTCGACCGCTACCTCGAACTCGCTCGCGCCAACCCGGCCCGACTCGTGGTGCTGCCCGAGACCGCGATCCCGGCCGTACTCGACCAGCTCCCGGAAGGTTATCTTGCGCGGCTCGCGCAGGCCGCCGGCGGCGACGTGCTGCTCGGCACGGTGGTGCGCGAGCGCGGGCGCACGTTCAACAGCGCGGTGGGGCTTTCCGCCGCCGCGCTCCAGCGCTACGACAAGTCGCACCTGGTGCCATTCGGAGAATTCACCCCCCCCTTCTTCGCGTGGACGCTCGGCCTGTTGCGCATCCCGATGTCGGACTTCTCCGCCGGTGCGCCGCGCCAGGCCCCGCTGGCGCTGGCCGGGCAGAGGATCGCGCCCGACATCTGCTACGAGGACATCTTCGGCACCGGGATCCGGCGCGCGCTGCCCGAGGCGGGGCTGCTCGTCAATCTGTCCAACACCGCCTGGTTCGGCGATTCCCTTGCGCAGGCCCAGCACCTGCAGATCGCGCGCATGCGCGCCCTCGAGGCCGGGCGCTTCATGCTGCGCGCGACCAACACCGGGATGACCGCGGTGGTCACCCCGCGCGGCGAGGTCGCTGCCGCACTTCCCCCATTCACCGCCGGAGCGCTGCGCTCGCGGGTGCGCGCCTACGCGGGTGCGACCCCGTATGTGCGCTGGGGTGATGCGCCCGCGCACGCTCTCGCCGGGC
Organism: Betaproteobacteria bacterium CG2_30_68_42; assembly: GCA_001872285.1. GTDB lineage: Bacteria > Pseudomonadota > Gammaproteobacteria > Burkholderiales > Rhodocyclaceae > CG2-30-68-42. The sequence continues at coordinate 15,781 of MNXU01000076.1, read as the reverse complement.
TCGCGGTGCTGGCGGCGATCCTGGGCCGCGCGCTACGATTTCAGCGCAAGCTCTGAGCGGCGCGAACGGCCTGCCGGTTCGGACCAGGGATTTTTTCGGCGGCCGGTCCCGGCGCCGACCGGACGTTGCCGGTGGCGGTCACCGGCGGCACCGGAGCGCATCGGCGGGCCGATTGGACAAGATCGTGACCGACGCATCTTTCTCACTGGCGGAACAGGTGCTCAGCCGGTAGAGCGTCGTCGTCCCGCCCACGGCGCTGCGCAGGGCCGCCACATCGGTGAGCGCAACGGAGCGGGGCTGTTCAGCGGCCAGGGCCCTCGCCGCGGCTTCGAAGCTGACGGCCCGATTCATGGCGTTGAGATGAAACTGCAAGGCGTACGGGTCATCCACGTGCAGCAACGGTGGCAGGCTGGAATCGCCTGCCAGCCGTCGGGCCAATGACTGGATGCCTTCGGATCGTCTTGCCTCGGAGGTTCGAGCAAAGACGACATGCAGATACGGCGCGTACGCGCCAAACACCAGAACTGCCGTCGCCAGAGCGCGCAGCAGGAGCTGTTTCGACGTCCAGTGCCTCAGCCAGCGGGCGATTTCCCGGCCGGCGAGCAGCGCGGCGGGGGGATCGAGGGGCAGCGGAAGATCGCCGCGCTGATGGGTCGCCAGCGAGAAGATCAGGAGTCCTCCAAGCAGCCAGCAGAACAGGAACCGCTCGAAGCGCCGCTCCATCTCGTCTGCCGCGGGATGCATCCACACTCGCAACAGGCCCACGAGGGCCACGATGCTCCAGGGAAGAAACCGCGTGAGCCAGTAGAAGGGCGCTTTCACGAAGCCGATGCCGAAGCTGCCGTGCTCCGGACTCACCACGTGAGCGACGAGTTCGCGCCCCACCACCTTTGCGATGAATCCCTGCCCGCATTGCTGATAGGCCAGCCAGAACCAACCCAGGGTGATGGTCAGGAACAGCGCGATCCCGATGAGGTGCGCCGGCCCCAGACGCGACGCACGCTCGACGTCCGCGGTGCGTGTGTCGTGGCGGCGGCCGGTGCTGCGGCGATCGAACCTTTCCCAGATCACCGCGAGCATTCCCATCGACCCGAGCAGAACACCCAGCGGGCCTTTCGTCAGTGTGGCGAGTGCGGCGGCCAGCCAGAATCCCGTCCACCCACGCCCGCGCTGCCACGCGAGGAAGCCGAGCAGTCCTGTCAGCGCAACGGTGGCCGCGAACAGCCCGTCGGTGCGCGCCAGTGCGATGTGCTTCGCGCCCGCCGGAGAGACCAGATACAGGAGACCGGCGAGGAATCCGGCTGCCCATCCGAAACGGTTTCGCCCGAACAAGAACAGCAGCACGACCGTCAGGGCGATGGCCACGAGGCCGGGAAAATAGAGTGACCAGAGGTTGGCGTGTCCGGCCGCAAGCGTCGCCAGGGCTGCGATCCAGGTAAACAGCGGGGGCTTGGACATGACCTCTCCGGTCCAGTCCGTCTGACACCACCAGTGGCCGTGCAGCACCACGTCCATCACGTAGGCGGCCGGCCGTTCCTGGTCGTTGTCCGTCAGGTCGGACGGACCGGATACGCGCAGGGCGAAGAGCAGGAGGGTGAGTCCCGCCAGCAGCACAATGGTGCTGCTGGGCCTGGGTGCGGCGCTCACCGCTGCGTCGGATGCACGGGCGGTCACGGGGTGATCGGCTCCATTTCCACGGTCTTGGCGACTGCCGGCGGTCGGCTCGATCTTTCGCAAATTCGCCTCCGCATGACTTCGGCGCGTGACCCGTGCGCGTGGCTCGCCGGCTGGCGTTCCGGGCAATTCTCATCCATTCCGGCGGCGGAGTCGACGCGACGGCAGGGCGCGCCGGACATCACCGGCGCGGCGTGTCGGTCGCGGCGTCCCGCTTCCTCTTCACAGTCCTTGTCGTCGGCGGCGCGCGCGGCCCGTGTGTGCGCTGGGGCGATACGCCCGCGCACGGGCTCGCCGGGCTCGCGGTACTGGCGGCGATCCTCGGCCACCACAGGCGGGCCGCCTGAGTCAGACGTGCGCCTGCACGCCGGTCACGATCCAGAAACGGGGCGCTTGACTCGCCCGGACTAGTCAACTAGTCTGTTGAACACTCTATCGATCCACAGGGAGGCGACCTCATGAGCAAGTTCCTTTTCATCCTCAACGAAGCACCCTACGGCGGCGAGCGCACCTACAACGCGCTGCGCCTTGCGCGCCAGATGCTGAAGGCCGGCGGCCATGAGCTCAGGATCTTCCTCATGGGCGATGCCGTGTCCGCGACCAAAGCCGGGCAGAAGGTTCCGCAGGGCTACTACAACGCAGGCGACATGCTGGGCGGGGTCGCTCGGGCAGGCGCCGAAATCGGCGTGTGCGGCACCTGCATCGATGCGCGCGGCATCGCCGAGGGCGAGCTCGTGGAATGCGCTTCCCGTGGCACGATGGAGATCCTCGGCGCCTGGAGCGCCTGGGCCGACAAGGTGCTGGTGTTCTGATGGCGCATAGCGTCCTCGTACTCGGCACCGGTCTCGGGGGGCTCGCCGCCGCCGGGACGCTGCGCAAGCTCCTGCCCGCGCAGGACCGCGTGATCGCGGTGGATCGCAATGACCGCCATTTCTTCCCGCCGTCGCTGCTCTGGCTGATGGTCGGCGAGCGGCGACCGGAAGACTTCACGCGCCCGCTGAGCCGCCTGGCGGCCCGCGGCGTCGAACTGCGCCAGGGCGACATCACCCGGATCGAGCCGCAACGCCGCCAGGTGACGCTCCACGGCCAGACGCTCGCCGCCGATGCGCTGGTGATCGCGCTCGGTGCAGACTACGCGCCCGAGGCCGTCCCCGGACTGGCCGATGCGGGTTTCGACTTCTACACCATGGAAGGTGCGACGAAGGTGCGCGACGCCCTGTCCCGATTCGCAGGCGGGCGCATCGTGTTGCTCACCGCCACACCCGCCTACAAGTGTCCGGCGGCGCCCTACGAGGCGGCGCTGCTGGTGGAGGCCTTCCTGCACAAGCGCGGCCTGCGCGACAAGACCACGATCGAGTTCTTCGCGGCCGAGCCCCAGCCGATGCCGGTGATCGGCCCGGCGGGCGGCGCCGCGGTGCGCGGCATGATCGAGGCGCGGGGCATCGCCTATCACCCGCAACATCAGGTCAGGGAGATCGATCCCGCAAGCCGGCGCATTTCCTTCGCGAACGGCGTGACGGCGGACTACGACCTGCTGCTCTATGTGCCGCCGCACCGGGCGCCGGCGGTCGTGCGCGAAGCCGGCCTGACCAATGAAGCCGGCTGGATCCCTGTTGACCGTCACACGATGCAGACGAAGTTCGAGTGGGTCTTCGCCATCGGGGACATCGTCGCAATTCCGCTCGCGATGGGAAAGCCGCTGCCCAAGGCCGGTGTCTTCGCCCATGCCCAGGCCGAGACGGTGGCGCACAACATCGCCCGCGCCTGGACCGGCCGGGGCGAGGCGAGGACGTTCACCGGCGAGGGCATGTGCTTCATCGAGACTGGCCTGGGCCGCGCCGGCATCGGCAAGGGCGATTTCTACGCCGAGCCGCTGCCCCGGGTGGTGATACGGGAGCCGAGGCGGCTCTGGCACCTGGGCAAGCTCCTGTACGAGAAGTACTGGCTCTACCGCCGCTTCTGACAGCCGGTCCCGGCGGGCCGGCTCTCCCGGCACCGTGGCCGCTCGGCAACGGGTCCTTGCGACGGCTCCAGGAGTGTCGCTCGCGCTCGTTCGAAATCGACCTCGTCCCCGCCCGGTCGGACGAGGTCCGCGAGGCGTCGGAGAGGGATTTTGTGATTGCCGCGAGAGCGCCGGCCCGCCCCCCGGGCCGTAATCGCGAAACCAAGTAAAATCGCACTCCCCTCGACCCGCACGGTGCGCATGGCCAGCTTTCAGGAAATCATCCTCCGCCTGCAGGAGTTCTGGAACGGGCACGGCTGCGTGCTGCTCCAGCCCTATGACATCGAGGTCGGCGCGGGCACCTTCCACACCGCGACCTTCCTGCGCGCGATCGGGCCCGAGCCGTGGCGGGCCGCCTATGTCCAGCCCTCGCGGCGGCCCAAGGACGGGCGCTACGGCGAGAATCCCAACCGCCTCCAGCACTATTACCAGTACCAGGTGGTGCTCAAGCCCTCGCCCGACGACATCCAGGAGCTGTATCTCGACAGCCTGCGCGCGCTCGGCATCGACACCTCCGCGCACGACATCCGCTTCGTCGAGGACGACTGGGAGTCTCCGAGCCTGGGCGCGTGGGGGCTGGGCTGGGAGGTGTGGCTGGACGGCATGGAGGTGACGCAGTTCACCTACTTCCAGGAGGTCGGCTCGCTCGCCTGCCGTCCGGTGCTGGGCGAGATCACCTACGGGCTCGAGCGCCTGGCGATGTACCTGCAGGGCGTGGAGAACGTCTTCGACCTGGTGTGGGCGCCGGGCGTGACCTACGGCGACGTGTTCCATCAGAACGAGGTCGAGCAGTCGAAGTACAACTTCGAGCACGCCGGCATCGACTGGCTGTTCGCACAGTTCTCCGGCTTCGAGTCCGAAGCCGGGCGCCTGATGGGGCTGGCGCTGCCGCTTCCCGCCTACGAGATGCTGATGAAGTGCTCTCACACCTTCAACCTGCTCGATGCGCGCGGCGCGATCTCGGTCACCGAGCGCGCCGCCTACATCGGCCGCGTGCGGGCGCTCTCGCGCGAGGTCGCGCAGGCCTACTACGACTCGCGCAGCCGGCTCGGTTTCCCCATGTGCAAGGCGAAGGCCTGACATGCGCGATACCCTGCTGGTCGAGCTGCTCACCGAGGAACTGCCGCCGAAGTCGCTGGTTCGACTGGCGGCCGAGTTCTCGAACCAGATGCGGCATTCGCTTCTGGAGGCGGGATTTCTGAGCCCCGAAGCCGCCGGCCGCGACCCGATCTTCTTTGCGACTCCGAGGCGGCTGGCGGTTCGCTTCGACGATGTCCTCGACACCCAGCCCGACCGCGTCATCGAGCGCAAGGGGCCGGCGGTGGCTGCCGGGGTCGACACGGCAGGCAGGCCGACCAGGGCGCTGGAGGGTTTCATGCGCTCGGCCGGCGTCACCTTCGGAGCGCTCGGGCGCATTCGCGACGGCAAGGCCGAGTATTTCGTCGCGCGCATCGAGAAGCGTGGCGAGCGCATCGACGCGTACCTGGGCGCCATGGTCGAGGCTGCGCTGAAGAAGCTGCCGGTGGCGAAGCTCATGCGCTGGGGCGCGGGCGAGGCGCAGTTCGTGCGGCCCGTGCATGGCCTGGTCATGATGCACGGCCCCCGTGTGGTGCCGGGCGCGGTGTTCGGGCATGCGAGCGGCAACCTCACGCGCGGCCACCGCTTCATGAGCACGGGCGACATCGTCCTGCCGCATGCGAAGGACTACGCCATCGTGCTCGCCGCGCAGGGGAAGGTCATCGCCTCGTTCGACGAGCGTCGCGCGAGGATCCGAGCGCTGCTCGATGCGGCCGCGGGCGAGGCCGAATGGCTGCAGGACGAGGCGCTGCTCGACGAGGTCACCGCGCTGGTGGAATGGCCGGCGGTCTACGAGGCGGGCTTCGACGAAGCATTTCTCGCGGTGCCGCAGGAATGCCTGATCCTGACCATGAAGGCGAACCAGAAATACTTCCCGCTGATGAAGGCCGGAAGGCTCACCAACCGTTTCCTGGTCGTCTCCAACATGGAGGTCGCCGATCCGGTCAACATCGTGGCCGGCAACGCCCGCGTCGTAAGGCCGCGGCTCGCCGATGCCAGGTTCTTCTTCGAGATCGACAAGAAGACGCCGCTCGCCGAGCACGCCCGCCGGCTGGCCGGTGTCGTCTATCACAACCGCCTCGGCAGCCAGGGCAGCCGCGTCGAGCGGCTGGCGAGGCTCGCCGCCGTCATCGGGCGGCGCGTTGGCGCCGACCTCGCGCGCATCGAGCGCGCCGCGCGGCTCGCCAAGGCTGATCTGGTCACCGGCATGGTCGGGGAATTCCCCGAGCTGCAGGGCATCATGGGCCGCTACTACGCGCTCGCAGGCGGCGAGCCGGATCCAGTCGCGGACGCGATCGAACAGCACTATCGGCCGCGCTTCGCAGGCGACCGCCTGCCGGAGGGCAACATCGCCTGCGCGGTGGCGCTCGCCGACAAGCTCGACGCGCTGATCGGGATGTTCGCGATCGGCGAGGTGCCCACCGGAGAGCGCGATCCCTTCGGGCTGCGCCGCGCCGCGCTCGGCGTGTTGCGCATCCTCATCGAGACGCCGCTGCCGCTCGACCTCGGCGAGCTGGTGGCTGCGGCCGCGAGCGGCTATCCGGCCGCCATCGACACCGGCGATGCGGTCCGCGTGCGAGTGTTCGACTTCATGCTGGAGCGCCTGCGTCACCTGCTGCGCGAAGCTGGCCATGCATCGGAAGTGATCGAGGCCGTGCTGGCGTTGCGGCCCGGGCGCGTCGATCTGGTGCCGGCCAGGCTCGCCGCGGTGACGGCCTTCCGCGCGGCCCCCGAAGCCGACGCGCTCGCCGCCGCCAACAAGCGCATCGTCAATATCCTGAAGAAGGCGGACGCGGTCGCCGCCGGGATCGACGTGGCGCTGTTCCAGGAGGCGGCGGAGCGCCGGCTGTTCCGCGAGATGAACGAGATCTCGCCGCTGGTGCGTTCGCTGGTGGCTGCGGAGGACTATGCCGGCGCGCTCAAGCACCTGGCGGGCCTGCGCGCGGCGGTCGATGCCTTTTTCGACGATGTCCTGGTCATGGCCGAGGAGCCGCTCACGCGGGCGAACCGCCTGGCGATGCTGCGGGAGCTCGCGGGCCTGATGGGGCAGATCGCCGACATCTCCAGACTCTGAGGGTCCAGACGATGAAACTCGTCATCCTCGACCGCGACGGCGTGATCAACGAGGATTCGCCGGAATTCATCAAGTCGCCGCAGGAGTGGAAGCCCATTCCGGGCAGCCTGGAGGCGATCGCGCGGCTCACCCAGTGGGGTTACCGGGTGGTGGTGGCGACCAACCAGTCCGGTGTCGCGCGGGGGCTGTTCGACATGGATACCCTGTGCGCGATCCATGACAGGATGGTGCGCGAGGTGAACCAGGCGGGAGGGCGCATCGACGCGATCTTCTTCTGTCCGCACGTGGATGAGGATGAATGTCGGTGTCGCAAGCCGCGCGACGGGATGTTGCGCGAAATCGCGGCGCGCTACGGTGTCGCGCTCAACGGCGTGCCGGCGATCGGAGATGGCCTGCGCGACATCGAGGCGGCCGTCGCGGCGGGCGCGCAGCCGCTGCTGGTGCTGACCGGGAAGGGCGAGCAGACCCGACTCGATCCGCGGCTGCCCGCGCAGACCCGGATTTTCCGCGATCTGGCGGCGGCTGCAGATGCACTCACCGACGCGGTGGAAGGCTCCGGAATCAGGACCGGATGATCGTCCTTCGCGCGATCGTGCTGATGGCGGTGGTCGCGCTGATCACGCCGCCCTTTTCGCTCATCGCCATCGCCACGGCGCCCCTGCCTCGCATCGTGCGCTACCGGGTCATCGCACGATGGGCCGACATCGTGCTCTGGGTGCTGCGGCACGTGTGCCGGCTGGACTACCGGGTGCTGGGCAGCGGGAACCTGCCGCAGCGTTCGGCCGTGATCCTGGCCAAACATCAGTCGGCTTGGGAGACGATGGCTTTCCAGCAGATCTTTCCGCCGCAGGCCTATGTACTCAAGCGGGAGTTGTTGCGCGTGCCCTTCTTCGGCTGGGGACTGGCTCGTTTCCCCAACATCTCGATCGATCGCGGCGCCGGGAAGGACGCACTGACCCAGGTGCTGGAGCAGGGTGGCGCACTGCTGCGCGAGGGCCTCTGGGTCGTCGTCTTTCCCGAAGGCACGCGCAGCGCGCCCGGAACCACCCGCCGCTACAAGGGCGGCGGGGCGGCGCTGGCCGCGGCAAGCGGCGCGCCGGTGGTGCCGGTCGCCCACAATGCCGGGGAGTTCTGGCGCAAGGGCAGCTTCCGGATCCGTCCCGGCACCGTGACCGTCAGCATCGGCCCGGCGATCGATCCTTCCGGGCTGACCGCGGCCGAGATCAACCGGCGCGCCCAGGACTGGATCGAAGGCGAGATGCGACGGCTGTTTCCCCACCATTACCCGGAGCCGGCCCGTTGACTGCACGGCGCCGGCCACGATAAGAAGAATTTGTGTTCCCATAAACAACCTCAGTGGAGCATGGCCATCCGCAAGGTATAGTTCGATCGTCCGCTGTCTCCGGCCGTTTCAACCCTCTGGCCGGCGATGGTGGGCCGGCCGGAGTCCGTGACGAAGGCCCGGAAGGTCTGCCAGATCCGATCTCTGGCCGCCCCGCGAAGGGGATGGGGAAAGCCCCTGTCCCCCATTGGCTCGGAGCCGAGTGGTGCCCACCCAGCGCACCTTCGGCTCCGATGCCAGCTCGTGTCGGGGCGGCTGTTCCCCGTACGCAAGGAAATGCCCGACGTGTCCGTAATGGTGCACACCGGGGTAGGCGTCGTGAATGCGTCAGGGGGGTTCCATGTTGCAGGGTGTCGCGCTGGCCGGCAGCTTCATGGCGGTGCTCGGCCTCGGTCTGGCGGTGGCTCTCGCGGTGGCGAACCGGCGGCTGCGGGTGGTCGAGGATCCGCGCATCGACGAGGTCGAGGCCATGCTGCCGAAGTCGAACTGCGGCGCGTGTGGCGCTCCCGGCTGTCGCGTGTTCGCCGAGAAGCTGGTGGGCGGCGCCGCCCAGCCCGTGCAATGTACGGTAGCCGCGCCCGAGCAGCGGGCGCTCATCGCGGACCGGTTGGGCGTGGCGGTGGGCGAGCAGGAACAACGGCTGGCGCGCCTTTCCTGCGCCGGGGGGCGCAACGTCGCCTGGCGCAATGCCCGCTATGACGGGCTGGCGAGCTGCCGGGCCGCGGCGGCGGTTGCCGGCGGAGGCAAGGCATGCCCGTGGGGATGCCTGGGCCTGGGCGACTGCGCGGAGGTTTGCACCTTCGATGCCATCCGGATGGATCGACACGACCTGCCGGTGGTCGATCCCGACCGCTGCACCGCCTGCAACGACTGCGTCGAGGTCTGCCCCAAGGGCCTGTTCTCGCTGGAGCCGGTGAGCCGCGAGCTGTGGGTCGCGTGCCGGAATCTCGCCGACGGCGATACCGCCGAGGCGCAGTGCGAAGTGGCCTGCACCGCCTGCGGCAAGTGCGTGAGCGATTCGGCACCGGGTTTGGTGGCGCTGGCCAATAATCTGGCCGTCATCGATTACGCGCGCAACGATCTGGCGCAACGCAAGGCCATCGAGCGCTGTCCGACCGGAGCCATCGTCTGGATCGAGGACGGCGATCGCGTTGCACGCGGTGCCGCGGCGAAGAAGATCCTGCGGGTGAGCGACCTGCCGCTCGCGGGACGACCATGAGGGAGATAGCGATGCTGAGGAAGCTGCGCGAGTTCAAGCTGCTCGAGCGCTCGGCCGGCGGCCGCGCCGGGGCCAGAACCTTCCGCTACCCCGGGGTGCGCGAGGCCGTCGATGGCAACGCCGCGGTCATCGCCTGCGAACGCGAGGCCTCCGATGCGGCAGGCGCCTATCCGATCACGCCTTCGACCCAGATGGGGGAATACTGGGCCGAGGCGGCGGCGCGCGGCCACATCAACGTGTCCGGGCGCAAGCTGATGTTCGTCGAGCCCGAGAGCGAGCATGCCGCCGCCGGGGTGACGGCGGGCATGGCGATGACCGGGCTGCGCGCGACCAATTTCTCCTCCGCGCAGGGGGTGGCCTTCATGCACGAGTCGCTCTACGCGGCCGCGGGCAAGCGGCTGCCGTACGTGCTCAACATGGGCTGCCGGGCAATCACCAAGGCGAGCCTCAACGTGCATTGCGCGCACGACGACTATCACTGCGTCGATGACACCGGCTTCATCCAGGTGATGGCCGCCGATGCCCAGGAGGCGGCCGACCTCAACCTCATCGCGCGCAAGACCGCGGAACTCTCGCTCACGCCCGCGATCGTCGCCCAGGACGGGTTCCTCACCACCCACCTGATCGAATCGGTGCGCCTGCCCGAGCGCGAGCTGATCGCCGAATATCTCGGGCGGCCGGAGGATTCGATCGAACCGCCCACGGAGGCCCAGCGGCTGCTCTACGGCGAGCGGCGCCGGCGCGTGCCGGCGCTCTGGGACGTCGACAACGTCATGCAGTCCGGCGTGGTGCAGAACCAGGATGCCTACATGCAGGCGGTCGCGGCGCAGCGGCCGTACTTCTTCGATCATGTCGCAGCGCTGGCCGAACGGTGCATGGACGAGTACTTCGAGCTCACCGGCCGGCGCTACGCGCGTGTGAGCGGCTACCGGACGGAGGACGCCGAATATCTGCTGGTCGGCATGGGCAGCATGATCGTGCAGGCCCAGGCGGTTGCCGACTGGCTGCGCGAGCGGCGCGGGATCCGGGTGGGCGTGGTGAATCTCACCATGTACCGGCCCTTCCCCGGCGACCGGCTCGCGCACCTGCTGTGCGGGCGCAAGGCGGTGACGGTGCTGGAGCGCACCGACCAGCCGCTCGCCGAGGATCTGCCGCTCATGCGCGAGCTGCGCGCGGCGCTCGGCAAGTGTATGGAGAACGGTGCCGCCGGCGGCGCCGAACCGCCCTATCCAGACTACCCGGTCCTCGCCCGCATCGCCGACCTGCCGGCGCTGTATTCGGGCTGCTACGGACTCGGTTCGCGCGATCTCCAGCCCGAGGCGCTGATCGGGGCGGTCGAGAACATGCTGCCCGGCGGTGCGAAGCGCAGATTCTTCTACCTGTCGGTCGATTTCGTGCGCGCGCATCCGGCCAATCCGAAGGAAGAGATCCGCCAGCAGAGGCTCATCGATGCCTACCCGCACATCGCCGCGCTCTCCGTGCATGGGAGCGAGAATCCGGACCTGATGCCGAAGGGCGCGATCACGGTGCGCATCCATTCGGTCGGCGGCTGGGGCGCGATCACCACCGGCAAGAACCTCGCGGTGACCCTGTTCGACCTGCTCGGCTACGAGGTCCGGGCCAACCCAAAGTACGGCTCCGAGAAGAAGGGTCAGCCCACGACCTATTACCTGTCGGCGGCGCCGGAGCGCATCCGCATCAACTGCGAGTACCGCTTCGTCGATGTGGCCATCTCGCCCGACCCGAACGTGTTCGAGCATTCCGATCCGCTCGCCGGGCTGAAACGCGGGGGCGTGTTCATCGTCCAGAGCGTGCACGAGAGCGCGTCCGAGGTCTGGGCGAGCTTCCCGCAGCGTGCCCGCGCCTACATCCGAGAGCATGACATCCGGGTGTTCTGGCTGGACGCCTTCCGCATCGCGCGCGAGGAGGCGAGCAACCCGGAACTGCAGTTGCGCATGCAGGGCAACGCCTTCCAGGGCGCGTTCTTCGCCGCCTCGCCGGTGATGGCGCAGGCCGGCCTGACCGAGGAGCGGCTGTTCACCGCGATCCGGGCGCAGATGGAGGCCAAGTTCGGGGGCAAGGGCGCGCGTGTGGTCGAGGACAACCTGCGGGTGGTGGAGCGCGGCTTCCGCGAGCTGCGCGAGCTCGGCGCGAAGCCGGAGGAAGCGGCTGCGGCGAAACAGCCGCTGCAAGCCGGCGCCGGGCTGCCGCTGATGCTCGCGCGGCTGCCCGAGGGCGACGGCGGAGTGGCGGACGTGCAGCGCTTCTGGGCCGAGACCGGCAGCTTCTATGCCGGAGGCAAGGGCGGCGACATCCTCGCCGACCCGTTCGTGGGCGTTTCCGTGATCCCGGCGGCCACCGGTGCGCTGCGCGACCTCACGCAGATCCGCTTCGAGCATCCGGCATGGAAGCCGGAGAAGTGCACCGCCTGCGGCAACTGCTACGTTGCCTGCCCCGACTCCGCCATGCCGGGGCTGGTGAGCACGGTGGGCGATGTGCTGGACACTGCGTTGAGACGGGTCGAGACCGGCGGGCGCCCCACCCGTCACCTGCGCCGCGCGCTGCGCGCGGTCGAGAAGGACCTGCGCGCCGCGATCATGGCCGGGCCGGCGCCGGATGTGCGCGCACTGCTGGATGCGGCAATCGAGGGCGTGATCGGGCGCGCCGGAGAGGAACGCGACAAGCTCTCCGCCGAGTTCGAGTTGCTGCGCGCGCAGTTGGGCGAGTTCGGGTTCGCGGTCACCAAGCCGTACTACACGACGCGCGAGAAGAAGGCGCCGGGCAGCGGCGCGCTGTTCAACATCGGCATCAATCCCTACACGTGCAAGGGCTGCGCCCTGTGCGTCGAGGTGTGCGAGGACGACGCGCTCGAGATGGTGCCGCAGACGAGCGCGAGCGTGGAGCGGCTGCGCCGCGACTGGCGCTTCTGGCTCGACCTGCCGACGACGCCGCCCGAGTACATCCGCATCGACAGCCTGGACGAGAAGATCGGTGCGCTGGAGACGCTGCTGCTCGACAAGCGCAACTACACCGCAATGGTATGCGGAGACGGCGCCTGCCTGGGCTGCGGGGAAAAGACCGCGATCCATCTGTTCACGGCCACCGTGCGCGCGCTGATGCAGCCGCGCGTGAGGGCCTTCGTCGCCCGGCTGGACGAGCTCATCGAGCGGCTGGAGAAGCACATTCGCATGAAGCTCACCGAGTCGCTCGACCTCTCGCAGCCTTCCGCGCTGGCGGAGGCGGCAGCGCGCGGCGGCGATCTCACCCTTGCCAGCCTCTCCGCCCGGCTCGCCGAAGGCAAGGCGGAGGCCATGCTGGATCCGCAATGGGTGCGCTCTGCCGGGAGCCTGCTCGATGCGCTGCGCGAGCTGCGCGCCCGCTATCGCGAAGGCAAGGGCGGGAGTGCGCGCGCCGAGATGGGGATGGTCAACTCGACCGGCTGCACCTCGGTGTGGGGTTCGACCTACCCGTACAATCCCTACCCCTTCCCGTGGACCAGCCATCTGTTCCAGGATTCGCCCTCTGTGGCGATGGGCGTGTTCGAGGGTCACATGGCCAAGATGGCGGAGGCGTTCAAGGTGGTGCGACGCGCCGAGCTGGAGCTCTCCGGAGAGTACGACCCGGCGATTCACGACACCTTCTTCCGCGCCTACGACTGGCACGCATTCAGCGAGGAGGAATGGCGGCTGTGCCCGCCGGTGGTGTCGCTGGGGGGCGACGGCGCGATGTATGACATCGGATTCCAGAACCTGTCGCGGGCGCTCATCTCCGGGATGCCGATCAAGGTGGTGGTGCTCGACACCCAGGTGTATTCGAACACCGGCGGCCAGGCATGCACCTCGGGGTTCATCGGCCAGGTCTCCGACATGGCGCCCTGGGGCGCGGCGAAGCACGGCAAGCAGGAGACGCGCAAGGAGATCAGCCTGGTGGCCGCGGCGCACCGCACCGCATTCGTGCTCCAGGGGTCGGTCGCGCACCCCACCCATCTCATCGAGGGCTTCATCGACGGGCTGAACAGCCGCCGGCCGGCGCTGTTCAACCTCTATGCCGTGTGTCCGCCCGAGCACGGCGTGGCGGATGATCAGGCGGTGGAGCGCTCGCGCATCGCGGTCGAATCGCGCGCCTATCCGCTGTTCCGCTACGACCCCGATGCCGGCGTTCGCTTCCAGGAGTGCGTGAGCCTGGAGGGCAATCCGTCGCCGGATTCGGACTGGCCGCGGCTGCGCCTCGCGTATCGGAACGAGGACGGCTCCGAGGGTGCGCTCGAAGTGGCGATGACCTTCGCCGATTTCGCCGCGGGCGAGGCGCGCTTCGCCAAGCAGTTCCGGCCCGCGCCTCCCGAGACCTGGAACGACGACATGATCGCGCTGGCCGATTTCCTCGAGCTGTCCGAGGATGCGCGCGAGGGCCGGGTTCCCTTCCTCTGGGCGGTTGATGCCAGAAACCGGCTCGTCCGGCTGCTGGTGAGCCCGGAGATGGTGCGCGCGACCGAGGAGCGGCTGCGGCTGTGGCGGCAGCTCAAGGGGCTCGCCGGGCTGGACCGCACCGGCCTGGACGAGGAGGGAATCGCGAGCCGCGCGCGCGCACAGGTGGTCGAGGAACTCGCCTCCACCCTGGCCCGGATCGGGGGCGCCGGCTTGCCTGTGGCTGCGCCTGTGGCGCCGGCCGCGGCTGCGGGTGCTGCGGCCGCCGATTTCGAGCCGGCCTGGGTGGACTCGCCCGAGTGCACCGCCTGCGACGAGTGCACCGCGCTGGCTCCGAAGGTCTTCGCCTATGACGAAAGCAAGCACGCGCGGGTGATCGACCCGAAGGGCGGGCGCTATGCCGACATCGTCAAGGCGGCGGAGAAGTGCACCGCGGGCTGCATCCATCCGGGCACACCCTGGAATCCATCCGAGCCGGGACTGGACAAGCTCGTCGTCCGCGCGGCGAAGTATCACTGAATGGGGGCGAAGACCGTGTCCGCCTGTCCCGGCCCGCGCGGATGAAGCTGCTGTCGTATTTTCGCGGCGAGACCTTCGCGCGCGGCATCCATCCCGCCGCGCACAAGGAGATGGCGAGCCGGCCGATCCGCAGGCTGTCCTTCGCGCCGCGCCTGGTGGTGCCGCTCTCGCAGCACATCGGCAAGCCCTCGAAGCCGCTGGTGCGCGCCGGCGAGGAGGTGGTGCGCGGCCAGCCGATCGCCGAGGCCGACGGCTGGCTCTCGGTGCCGCAGCATGCGCCTGCCACCGGCGTGGTCGAGGCGATCGAGCTGCGCCCCTCCGCGCGCGGCCCGTGGATGCAATCCATCGTCCTCCGTGTGCACGAGGGTTCGGGCCAGGAGGTGCTGTGGCGAAATCCGCGCGACCCCGACGCCCTGGCGCCGGCCGAGCTCGTGGCCGCCATCCGCGACACCGGCATGGTCGGCCTGGGGGGCGCCGCCTTCCCCAGCCACGCCAAGCTCGCCGTGCCGAAGGGCGCGACGGTCCAGGCGCTGGTGGTGAACGGCTGCGAGTGCGAGCCCTATCTCACCTGCGACCATCGCCTGATGGTCGAGCGGGCCGCGGATCTCATCGCCGGCACCCGCACCGCGATGCGCGCCTGCGGGGCGCCGCTCGCGGTGATCGGTGTCGAGGACAACAAGCCGGATGCCGCCGAGGCGATCCGCGCCGTCCTGCCGGATGACGGGAGCATTGCGGTTGAGCAGGTGCCGACCAAGTATCCGCAGGGCTCCGAGAAGATGCTCATCATCGCTTTGTTCGGGGTCGAGGTACCCTCCGGCGCGCTGCCGATCTCGCTCGGCCTGGTCGTGAACAACGTCGGTACGCTCGTCGCGCTGGGGCGGCTGCTTCCGGCCGGCGAAGGGCTGATCGAGCGCGTGGTGACCGTCGCCGGGGCTGGCGTCGAGCGGCCGGGCAACTACCTCGTGCCGCTCGGCACGCCGCTCGCCTTCGTGCTCGAGTGCGCCGGCGCGCGCGGCTGCGTGTGCGAGCTCGTGCTGGGCGGGCCGATGATGGGGCAGGCGGTGGCCTCGCTGGATGCGCCGGTGACCAAGGGTGTCTCGGGCGTGCTGGTGCTGCGCGCCGAAGATCTGGCGTCCGGGCGGCGGCGCGTGTATCCGTGCATCAAGTGCGGGGAGTGCGTCGAGTCCTGTCCGATGGGACTCAACCCTTCCGCACTGGGGATGCTTGCGGCGCGGCGCGAGTACAAGCGCATGGCGTCCGAGTTCCACCTCGGCGACTGCTTCGAGTGCGGCTGCTGCAGCTACGCGTGCCCGTCGGGCATTCCGCTGGTACAGAGCTTCCGCGTGGCCAAGCAGGTGCTGCGCGAGCGGGCGACGGCGTGAGCAGGGAGCAGGGGCCCCGCGCAGCGGGGATGCGACCGCCCGCGAACGCCGTCCAGTCGCCGACCCCG
>MNXU01000029.1 GCA_001872285.1 Betaproteobacteria bacterium CG2_30_68_42 | reverse complement strand
CGACTTCTACAATGTGCGCCGGCCGCATCAGAGCCTCGACTATCGGACACCGGATGAAATGTACTTCGGCACGCAAACCCTGAACGAGGCAGCGTAGAATGAAACACGGGTTTCCCACCGCGTCGTGCTTTGCGTGCGTGAAAAGCGCCGCACGCACGCCGCCGTGGAAAACCCTGCACCGCGGTTCACCATCTAACGACAGCACTTTTTCTGTCCAATCGAGTCGAGCCACCTCTGTTCTTCAAGCTATTGACCGCTGTAGACCTAATGTCCTATCTAAGGCGTAAAGAAAGAAGGCAATGTTTGAGGAAAGAGCGCAACAACGGCTCGTCATCGCTGATCGTGAGGGTCGCCATTTGGGTCTGGGCCAGCAGCTCGTCAAGCTCGTTGGGTGCGAAGTTGGCCAAGGGATTGGACTTGGTGTGACCCCAGATCAACTCCACGGGATTGAGTTCCGGGGCGTAGGGCGGCAGCAGATACGCACGCAGGCGGTGGCGGTTACGCACCAGCCATGGGGCAATGGGCTCGCCGATATGCGCGCTGAGTCGATCCCAAATCAGGGTAATCGGTACGCGCAAGGACCGGCACAGTTCCTTGAGGAATGCCAAGATGGATGCGCCGTCGAAATTAGCATCGGGCAAGAGCCCGAAGTAGGCACGCACCCGGCGACGCCGGGGCGAGATCACCAAGGCGCCGATCACCGAGACCTTGCGCCGCGAACGGCCGCGCTGTATCAGAACGGGGGTGTGACCGCGTGGCGCCCAAGTGCGCCGCACCAGCGGCGCCATCAGGAACCCCGCTTCGTCGACGAAGACGATCGCCGCGCCCCGGCGGGGGGCGTTTTTTTTACCCGCGTCCAGTCCTCATGCGCCCAACGCCAGATGGCCTGCTCGTCGCGCTCCAGGGCACGGCGCGCCGGTTTCTGCGGGCTCCAGCCCAGATCATGGAGTAAGCGCCCGATATGATCGACGTGGTAGCACACGCCAAAGCGCCGTTCGATCACCTCGGCCACCCGTGGACAGGTCCACAGGTCGGTGTGAAAGCCTGCCGCCTGGGCACCCTTGAGCAGCAACGCTTCGAGCTTGGTCCGGTGCTTGGCCTGAAGCTTCAATGGCCGCCCCGGGGCGGGCTTCGCGCGCACTCCTGCCTCACCTTGGGTGCGCACGGCTGCCTTCCAGCGCCGGACACTGCGCCGATCCACGCCCACGCGTCGGGCAACCTCGACCGGCTGCAATCCCTCTTTGAGCAGCGCCAGCGCGCGCATACGACGATGTTCGAGTTCTTCTGGACTTCCGGTGGGTCTCATGGCGCACCTCCGGAACACAGTATAGGACATTAGTTACGCAGGGAGCAATAGCGCCTTTGTCTCGGATTGAGTTGTACCCATGTAATAAGACATATTATGGTTGACGTCATGTCAGAAGTGGTTTGGCATGCATGGCCATGTACA
The DNA here is from genome assembly GCA_001872285.1 of Betaproteobacteria bacterium CG2_30_68_42. GTDB lineage: Bacteria > Pseudomonadota > Gammaproteobacteria > Burkholderiales > Rhodocyclaceae > CG2-30-68-42. Next base: position 6,357 of record MNXU01000029.1, on the reverse strand, counting down.
TCGAGTCCATCCCCAACCGAGACTCTCCGCCTGCGGTCCTGCTGCGCGAGTCGTACCGAGAGGGCGGCAAGGTGCGCAAGCGCACCCTCGCCAACCTGTCGTGCCTGTCGAGCGAGGTGATCGAGGGTCTGAAGGTGTTGTTACGCGGGGGGCGTGGCCGTGGCCGGTGGCGCGGAGCTCTTCAGCATCGAGCGCAGCCTGCCGCACGGCCACGTGGCTGCGGTGCTGGGCAGTGCGCGCGGGGCGGGTGCCTCGCCGTGATCCGCACCAGCCTCAGTGCTGCGCAGCTCGATGCCAACTCAGCGGTGGCCGTCTACAAGAGCCTGGCCCATGTCGAACGCGCCTTCCGCTCGATCAAGACGCTCGATCTGAACGTGCGTCCGGTGTTCCACTACAACGAGACTCGCGTTCGCGCTCACGTCTTCCTGTGCATGCTGGCCTACTACGTGGAGTGGCACATGTGCGCTCGCCTGAAGCCGGTGCTGTTCGACGAGGAGTAACTCGATGCGGCCAGCACGACGCGAGCCTCCGCACTCGCCAAGGCGCCTCGTTCAGACCACGCCAAGGCCAAGGACGCAGCCAAGAGGGCCGACGACGCCCTGCCACTGCACAGCTTCAGGACCCTGCTCAAGGATCTGGGCACGCTGGCCTACAACATCACCCACACCCAGTCCAACCCCGAGGTCAGAACCTCCTCACCACGCGACTCACGCCCCTTCAAGCCAAGGCCTTCGAACTGCTCGCGCTGAATCCGGCTTGTACCCAGTAGCCGCAGACCCCGCAAACAAACAGTCCAAGCGGGACGCAGGCTGACGCCTACGGAGGCACCAAAGTTCGGGCCAGAATCGCAGCATTATCCGCCACGCCGGCAGCGCGCATGCGCTGGCGGCCGGTGCGCGAGGCAGACGGGACAGGACCTCATGTGGAGTACAGAACTGCACCACGGCCGGTCGCACATCATCGGGTCCGTGCGCAGCACATTCCGATGCCGCCCGTAACAGGCCGGAGCCCATGCGTGCGTGCGATCTGAAGGGCTGCCTGAGCCGATGCCCTGATGAAGGAGGGATTCCCGATATTTCCGTTGATCACGAGGCTCAACCGCTGTTTCGGGTTCACTTCCTATAGGCAGCGGGATTGATGCCGTTGCTTTTCAGCTTCTGATGCACTGCGCGGCGCGTGATGCCGATCTCCTTGGCCACGGCGCTGACGTTGCCGTCCAGTCGCAGAAGCGCGTCCTGCAGGACCTTGGTCTCGATCTCCCGGGCCGCGTACAGCTTTTGGTTGCGCAGGTTGGTGGCCTCGGCCGGGTTTCCGGAAGGTGTCCGTTCGGCTGCCTGGATGTCGATGCCGCCGATGCCGTCGATTACCGTCCCGCAGGCGAAGAGAAAGGCCCGTTCCAGAACGTTTTCCAGTTCCCTGACGTTGCCGGGCCAGTCGTAGGTCATGACTTGGCCCCAAGCCCGGTTGCTCAGCACTTTCAAGGGTCTTTGGTAGCGCTCCGCAAGTCGCGGCAGCAGGTGGTTGGCCAGCGCGGTGATGTCCTCGCGGCGCTCCCGTAACGAGGGGATGTGGATGGGCACCACGTTGAGCCGGTAGTACAGGTCCTTGCGAAACTCGCCGGCAGCCAGCAGCTTCTCCACCGGGCGGTTCGCTGCGGCGATGATGCGTGCATCGGCGCGCAACACCTGTTTGCCGCCTACCCGTTCGAACTCGCCTTCCTGGAGCACGCGCAGCAGGTTGGCCTGGGCCAGCAGGGGAAGGCTGTCGATTTCGTCGAGGAACAGGGTACCGCCCTGCGCCCTTTCGAAGAAGCCGTGGTGAAGCTCGTGGGCGCCGGTGAAGGCCCCTTTTTCGTGGCCGAACAGGGCGCTTTCGATCAGATTGTCGGGGATTGCCCCGCAATTGACGGCGACGAAATTCTGCTGGCTCCGTTTGCTCAGGGCGTGGATCGCGCGCGCGACGATCTCCTTGCCGACCCCCGTCTCGCCGCTGATGAGCACGCTGGCCGCAGTGGGCGCCACCAGCTCGGCGGCGGCCAGGGCTTCGCGCATGGCCTTGGATTCGGCGACGATCTCGGGTACCTTGCAGCGGCCGTCCTTGCCGCGCGCCCCTTGGGTGCACCAAGCCTGAGCCATCTTCTCCGCGACTCGTATCGTGACCTCGGCCAGGGCTGAGCGCGAGACGATCGCCCCGTCTTCGCTGAAATACTCGTCGCCGAACTTGTCGCGTGCCGCTGCGCGGTCGGTGTAGATCAACACCTCGCACCTGCCGTCGTTGATGGCGATCCGCTTTCTCAGTTCGACCTTGGCATAGCCGAAGTTGCGCGCAGCGATGCCGCCGAACACCGATGAGGTCATGCGGCACAGTTCCGGTGCCTCCTTGACCATGTCTCCGAACGGGCAGCGTTGGTTCTCCACGCGCACCGCATCCCCCTCGCTCGGCGCCTGGCTGAATCCTCCACCGATCTGGTTCTTGATGTGGATGATGAGCTTGGCGTATTGGTTGCGGCTGATCTCCTGGGGCAGATCCAACAGCCGCCGCGCATGGGCCTCGAGGCAGCTACTGGCGGTCAGCCCCAGGTACTGGATGTGGCTGTAATGGTCGGCGCTGCTCTCGCTGGCCGTTTGTCCGGCCAGCTTGATGCTTTGGGCGACGAACATCTGCAGAAACGAGATGGGACTCAGATCTGATAGCAAGGTTTTGGGCATCGGAGGCCTCCGGGTGGTCGCCACGGCAAAGGCACCGCATCACGCTTCGTCGGCCGCATTTTGGTGATGCCGTGGACCCGTAGCCAGGGCTCGCTCTGGGCACGGGGATACCGGCAAGTTACGACGCGCCTCCCGGGCGGTCAACTCAGGCGGGATGGTGCGCCCCGCACTGGCAGCCCGGGCCGTGGGTGTTCGGGTGGGTGCCCGGCCTGGGATCGAGGGAACGCATGGCCAGTTCCCGTCCCCTCGCCATGTGGCCATGCATGGCCGGCGCGCAGAGAATCACCTTCTCCGCCCAGCCGCCACAGGTCGGGCAGGCCGGGCTGGTTGCGTTGAGGGGGTGTCGCGCCTCGAACTGCAGATGGCAGTCCCGGCACCGGTAATCGTAGGTCGGCATCGCAAGCCTCCTGGTGCGCTGTGCACGGTGCCCCCCCGTCCGGGACGAGGGGCACATGCGGGCCTGGGCGCAGCTAGCTCCAGCGGTTGGGTTGTTTCGCCTTGACGCCGAACTGGGCGCAGGTCACGTCGGTGCGCGCCCGTTTCTCCGTGTCCCGCGTAGGCGCCCGCAAGCGTTGCGTTTCCACTTCCCAGATCCATCCGCTGATCACCACATCCTTGGGAATGAGGGGATGCTTGCGGAACGCGTCCACCGTCCGCATGCAAGTCTGATCCACGTCGTCCATCATGCCGATCCACTTGGCGAAGCCGCCTTTGTCCAGCTTCAGTTCCGGCAAGGTCGGGTCCAGGGCGAGCGCGTCCGTGTCGATGCCCTTTTCCCGCAGCATACGCTCCAGGTCGGCCGCATTGGCGGACAGCATGCCGCACTGGGTGTGCTGCACGATGACGATTTCCGTGCTGCCGAAGAAGTTGCAGGTCAGCATGGCGGAGCGGATGGCGTCATCCGTGACGATGCCCCCGGCGTTGCGGAAGCAGTGCGCATCCCCGCCGCCGGCGGGCGTGTCCACGCGGATGCCGAGGGCTGCGTCGACGGGCAGGCGTTCGTCCATGCAGGCCAGCACCCACAAGCGGCGGTTGTTGTGCCCGTCCGGCCCGTAGCGGCGGCGCATCGCCCATTGGTCGTAAGCGGTGACACGTGCGCTCAGTTGATCCTTAAGCGTTTCCATATCCCATCTCCTCGTGAAAGTAGCGGATCCCTGGGCCGCGGTTCTTCGGCACATGGGCGTGCGGCAGTGTTCGACGCCGATGCCGGCCTTTGGCTCCAGCTCCGCAATTCGGAGAAAGCGAATTGCGTGCCAAATAGAAAGGTCCATAAGAACAGTCGGATAGGATTTTCATGTGGCCGAAGGGGGATGGCCCGATTCCCAATGCAAACGAGGGAATCCTTGAAGCACCACGCCGTCAGCCGGAACGCAACGAGCGCAGGTCCACACCACTTCCCGCTGAGAAGCGCAGGTACGCAGTCCTCGGTGCCATCGGGGAGTAAACGTCCGGTCGATACCGTGTTGAGGATGGGGTAGGCATCGACGAGAGGCCGCAGGCGGACGGCTACGAGGGTCCGCTTGGAAAGGAAGCGGATGCTTGAAGATCACGAGACGAAGTGTCGCGGAAGATCGTCGGCGAGGAGTCGTTGCCGAGGCGGAGCGGCCGGCTGCCTCGATCGCGGGAGTGCACGGGCCCGTGGCATCAGTGGCGCCGCCGTGCCACAGCGGTGCGGGGGAAGCAGCGTAGGATGCGGGAGTCCGGCGAATGCGATGAACACGAAGGAAGACTGAAACATGGACCTGCTGAGTTTCGCCCGTGGCCCGGCGCTGACCGCCGCCCTCGTCGTGTTCGTGCTCGGAACGCTGTGGCGCCTCGGCGGCGTGCTGCGGCGGCCGCGCATGCGTGATCTCTCGCCGGCGCGTGTGGGCGCGCCGGCGAAGCTGGTGGGCGCGCTGTACGCCGTCGCGCGCGGCATGTGGCCGCGCAGGGAATTCGTTCGGGCCGCGCTGGTGACGACCGCCAACGGCTACGTGTTCCACATCGGGCTGGCGCTGGTGTTTTTCGGCTACGCACCGCACATCGCTTTCATGCGCCGCCTTACCGGCCTGTCGTGGCCAGCGTTGCCTGACACCGTGATGTACCTTGCCGCTGGCGCGACCATCATCGCGTTGCTGGCGGCACTGGGAGCGCGCTTGACCGACCCCGTGCTCAGGACGATCTCGAACGCCGACGACCTGTTCACCTGGACCGTAACCTTCCTGCCGGTCATCACCGGCATGGCGGTGGTCGCCGAGCCCTCCGCGGCCGTCCTGGCGCGAGAGCGCGTGATCTACCCTGGCCCGTTGGCCGCTCACCTGTTGACGCTGGAACTGCTGCTGATCTGGTTTCCGTTCGGCAAGCTGATGCACGCCTTCCTGTTCGCCTTCTCGCGCGGCGCCACCGGCATGCGCTTCAGTCATCGCGGAGTCAAGATATGAGCGTCTCAGCCAGCGTAACCCCCGCCTTCGACAAGCAGGGCAAGCAGAGCGACGAGGCTCGCGTCGATGCGGCGATGCGCAGCTTCGTGTCCGAGTTCGGCGTCACTGCCGCGCTGCACATGGAGTCCTGCGTGCGCTGCGGCCTGTGCGCCCCGGCTTGCCACTTTTATGTCACCACCGGCGACGCCAGGTACACGCCGATTCACAAGCTGGAGCCGTTCCGCCGCACCTACCTGCGCGAGGCCAGTCCGCTTGCGCCTTTGGTGCGCGCGCTCGGTCTGGTCAGGAAACCGGACATCGCCGACCTTGAGCAGTGGCAGGAACTGCTCTACGACTCCTGCACCCTATGCGGCCGCTGCACCCTGGCCTGCCCGATGGGCATCGACATCGCCGAACTGGTCAAGGAAGCCCGCCACGGCATGTTCAAGGCCGGACTGGTCCCGGATCGGCTGGCGCTGATGGACCGCACAGCCCGGCAGTGGGGCAGTACCGCGACGCCGGGCGAAGACCTGCCCGACATTCTGGCCGAGGCGGCCAGGGAGCATGGCGTCGCTATTCCCTGCGATCTGGCCAGCGCCGACATCCTGGTCACCGCCGCGCCGGCCGAGCTGGGCGAACACACCAAGGCGCTGGCCGACGCGGCCAAAATCCTCAATCGCATCGGCGCCAGGTGGACCATGCATCAGGACGGCTTCGACGCCTCCAACGTCGGCTTCAACAACGGCGACCTGGAATTGCAGGAGCGGCTCACGCGCGCGCTGGTCGATACCGCGGTGAAGATCGGCGCCAGGACGGTGCTTCTGCCCGAGTGCGGCCATGCCTACGGCGCGGCGCGCTGGGAGGCGGCCAAGTGGTACGGCCAGGCGCTGCCGGTACGCGTCATCCACATGACCGAGTTCCTGGACGAGTTGATCACCACCCAGCAGATCCGGGTGAACAAGATCGGTGAGACCGCGACCTTCCACGATCCCTGCCAGATCGTGCGCCGCGGCGGGCTGGAAGCAGCGGCGCGCCGCGTGCTGGCGGCACTCGGCCTCGATCTGCTCGAGCTGGAGGACCACGGGCTGACGGGTTACTGCTGCGGCGGCGGGGGCGGGGTGGTGTCGAACCAGCGTGCGGCGCCCTTGCGCCACAAGGTCTTCGAGATGAAGAAGCGGCAGGTCGAAGCGACCGGCGCCAAGCGCTTCGTCACGAGCTGCGGCCAGTGCCGCATCACCTTGGAGATGGGC
>MNXU01000078.1 GCA_001872285.1 Betaproteobacteria bacterium CG2_30_68_42 | reverse complement strand
AGGGCCAGTCGCCGGCATTCATCCCGAGCTCGGTGTTGGGTCTTCCGGCAGGAGCCACCGGGGACGTCGGAACCGTTGTGCAGAACGCTGCTGCGGGATTCACTCCCGGGCAGGTATTGACGCTCGCGGATCTGGCCGGCGCCGGTCTGGTGATCGGAAACCTCCCGGACAAGACGCCGAAACAGAATGGCCAGGGCGGCGTGGCGTTGCGCTGGAGTCCCGAGGACGGCTTCGGCGAGTTCGGCTTCTACTACCTGCGCTATCACGACAAGATCCCGTCGCTCAGCTTCACGCCGGGGGCCACCAACTACTTCCTCGAGTACGGTCAGGACCGCGACCTGTGGGGCGTGTCGATGAATACCACGCTCGGCAAATGGGCCGTGGGCGCCGAGCTTTCCTACCGGCCGCGCGACAGCGTGTTCATCGATCCGACGGTGCCGTTCACTGGCCCTCATGCGTGCTTCGCCCCCGGCGCGACGCTGGACAACTGCCGCGGCTTCGTCGAGGAGCGCAAGTGGCAGGGCCATCTGACCGGCATCTATCTGCTCGGCCCGCAGGACTGGGGCGGCCTGGTCAGGACGCTCGGCGCCGCCGAGGGCATCTTCCTCGGCGAGCTGGCGGTGACCCACTATCCGAAGCTCGACCGTTCCGGAGCGATCCCCTATCTGCTCTCCGACTACACGCTGCCCGACAAGACTTCATGGGGCTACGTGTTCGAGCTGGGGATCACCTACCCGCACGCGTTCCTGGGAATCAACGTGACCCCGCAGATCGACGTCTCGCACTGGTTCAGCGGGACCAGCCCGAATGCCATTCCATTCGTCGAGGGCGCCAAGTCGGCGATGCTGTCGCTGAACTTCGACTACCAGAGCAAGTGGAAGGGGCAGATCGCCTACACCGGCTTCTGGGGCGGTGGGCAAAACAACCTGCTGCGCGATCGAGATTTCCTCTCGATGAGCGTTTCGTACTCGTTCTGACCTTCGTGACGGTACCCGGACACGCGAGGGGCACCGCGGTGCCCCTCGCCGGGGGACACCGTGCATCCGATTCGCCACTTCTTCCAGTCTGACGTCGAATGATCGTCGCGCTCGTCAAGCGGCTGGAGCGCCTGTTCTTCGGGCATCGCATCGCGACGCTCGCGGTGCTTGCCGCGTTCACCGTGGCGATGGGCTATTTCGCCTCGCAGTTGCGCATGTCCGCCGGCTTCGAGAAGCAGTTGCCGAAGGGACACGAGTACGTCCAGACGTTCTCCCAGTACCGCGACCAGCTCTTCGGCGCGAACCGCGTCGTCGTCGTGGTTCACAACCGGAAGGGCGACATCTGGAACACCGGGTCCCTGCGCAAGCTCTCGGAAGTCACCCAAGCCGTCATGTTCATGCCCGGCATCGACCGGCGCACCGTCACCTCCCTGTGGACCCCGAACACGCGCGTGCTGGAGATCACCGAGGAGGGCTTCCACGCCGAGGATGTGATCGGCGGAGACATCACGCCGGACGGGCTCACGCCCGAAAAGATCGAGCGCATCCGGGGCAAGGTGCTCGTCGGCGGATACGTCGGAAACCTGGTGGCCAACGACGGCTCGGGGGCGATGGTCACCGCCGATCTGCTGGAGGAAGACCCGAAGACCCGGCGAAGGCTCGATACTCTCGAACTCGGCAGAAGGCTCGAGCAGGAGGTCCGCAAGAAATACGAAACGAGCGAGTTCGACATCCAGATCATCGGCTTCGCCAAACAGATCAGCGACATCGCCGACGGTGCGAAGAGCGTCGCACAGTTCTTCCTGCTCGCGTTTCTGCTCACCGGTGCGGCCGTGTATTGGTACTCGCGCTCCTGGGTGCTGACCGTCCTTCCGCTGCTGTGCTCGCTCACTTCGGTCGTGTGGCAGTTCGGAAGTCTGCGGCTGCTCGGCTACGGGCTCGACCCGCTCGCGATCCTGGTGCCGTTCCTCGTGTTCGCGATCGGCGTGTCGCATGGCGTGCAGCAGATCAACTACATCTCGAAGGAGCTGTGCAAGGGCTCGGACACCCTGAGTGCCGCGCGCGCCAGCTTCACGGGTCTGTTGATCCCGGGCTCCATGGCGCTCACCACCGCCTTCGTCGGCTTCGCGACCCTGATCCTCATCCCCATTCCCATGATCGAGGAACTCGCCATCACGGCTTCGATCGGCGTCGCCTACAAGATCGTCACCAACCTGGTCATGCTTCCGGTCTCGGCCTCGTTTTTCCGGTTCGACGACGGCTACGTCGCACGGGTGAACCGCCTGCGGGCAGCCCGTTCCGGATTCATGCGGGTACTCGGGCGGATCGCCGAGACCCGCTTCGCCGCGATCGGAACGCTTGCGTGCCTGGCGCTCTTCGTGACCGCCTATTTCCAGAGCCAGGGACGCCATGTCGGACAGCTCACGGCCGGCGCACCGGAGCTGCGGGCGGAGTCGCGCTACAACCGCGACGCCGAGGCGATCGTGTCGCGGTTCGACCTCGGCCTCGACCTCCTCACCGTGGTCTTCGAGACGCCCAAGGACGGCTGCTACGATCACCGCATCATGGAGCACATCAACCAGTTCGGCTGGCAGATGGCGAACACACCGGGCGTCCTGTCGGTCGCTTCCGCGGCGAGTCTCGCCAAGCTCGCCTACGCCGGAACCAATGAGGGCAATCCGAAGTGGGCGATCCTGCCGGGCAACGTCAAGTCGCTCGCCAACGCGGTCGGGCTGGCCGGCGAATCTCAGACGCTCTACAACTCCGGCTGCACCGTGATGCCGGTTCAGCTCTACCTCGCCGATCACAAGGCCGGCACGATCCGGGGGGTGATCCGGTCGGTCAAGCGCTTCCGCGACTCCGAGAAAATCGACGGCGTGAAGCTGCGGCTCGCGAGCGGAAACGCGGGGGTGCAGGCAGCCATCAACGAAGTCCTCGAAGCCACCGAGCTGCCGATGATGCTGTATGTCTACGCGACCATCATTGCCCTGGTCTTCGTGACCTATCGTGATTGGCGCGCCATGCTCGCCTGCTGCGCACCGCTGACCCTCGCCACCTTTCTCGGCTACTGGTTCATGAAGGAACTCGATATCGGGCTGACGGTGGCCACCCTTCCGGTCATGGTGCTGGCGGTCGGAATCGGCGTCGATTACGCGTTCTACATCTACAACCGCCTGCAGATCTACCTCGCCGAGGGCGTCGACATCGTGACCTCCTTCAAGCAGGCGCTTCAGGAAACGGGCATCGCGACGGTCTTCACCGCGATCACGCTCTCGATCGGGGTCGCGACCTGGTCGTTCTCGGAGCTGAAATTCCAGGCCGACATGGGACTGCTGCTCACCTTCATGTTCATGGTCAACATGCTGATGGCCATCACGCTGCTGCCCGCGCTGGCGGTCATGATCGACGTCCTGATCCCGCGCCGGCGGCCCGTGCGCGCGCCCTTCCTCAGCCATTGAAGGAGAAGTCGCCATGTTCGGGAAGCTGATGACCGCGCTGGGCACACCGCCTGCTCCGGGGCCGGACACCGTGGCCAGCCCTTTCGATCGCACGAAGATCGCCGTGGCGGCGCTGCTGGTGGAAGCCTCGCGCGCCGACCGGGCGGTGACCCACGAAGAGAAACAGGCGATCCGGCGGGTCATCTGCGCGAACTATTCCCTCTGCGGCGAGATCGCCGAAACGCTCCTGAAGGCGGCCGAGGGTGAGTTCGCAGCCGCGCTCGAGGACTGGGTCTTCACCGAGGCCGTGCGCACTGGCTTCGACCGCGCCCAAAGGGAGCAGGTCGTCGCGATGCTCTGGGAAGTCGTCTATGCGGACGCGCGCCTGGCCGGTCTGGAGGAACAACTCATGGAACGGCTGGCCGTTGCTCTGGACATTCCCGAGGCCGTCGCCGACGAGATCCGCAGTCAGGTCTTCGCCAGGGTCGCCCTCGAGCGCTCGCCCGGCGAGGACAGCGGCGACGATTCATGAGAAGAAGCGCCCTGCGGACCGGTTGTTGGCTTGTCGGCCTGACGCTCGCGGCCGGGTCATCGCTCACCGGCGCCGAGACGCAGATGCCCGACCCGGGCAGGCCGGCCTACCTCGCGCGACTCGCGGCCAAGGCGCCGCTCACGGACGTGACGCGGGCGGGAAACCGTCTGGTCGGCGTAGGCGATTTCGGGATCGTATTGCTGTCGGATGACGCCGGACGATCCTGGAGGCAGGCACGTGCGGTGCCGGTGCGCTCCATGCTCACGGCCGTGACTTTCGCCAACGAGCAGCGCGGCTGGGCGGTCGGGCATGGGGGCATCGTGATCGCGACCGCCGATGGCGGAGAGAACTGGTCCCTCGTGCATTCCGCCGGGGCGGAAGTCAGCCTGCTCTCGGTGTGGTTCGCGGACGCGAACCGCGGTATCGCCGTCGGAGCCTTTGGATACGCCATGGGAACCGCCGACGCAGGCAGGACCTGGACGCGGATCACCATCGGTGCGGGCGACGACGCCGACCGGCATCTCAATCGAGTGTTCCCCGGACCCGGCGAGTCCCTGTTCATCGCCGCCGAGACGGGAACCGTCTTCGTTTCCGGCGATCGCGGGAAATCGTGGGCGACGTCCAGGCTGCCGTACAACGGATCGATGTGGGGCGGCATGGCCACCCGGGACGGCACGATCCTCGTGTGGGGCATGCGCGGGCACGTGCTCTCGAGTGTGGATCTCGGACGCACCTGGAACGATGTCCCGACCGGAACCGACCAATCGTTCTCGGGGGGTACCCGGCTCGCGGACGGCACGATCGTGCTCGCCGGCCTGGGCGGCGCGCTGGCGGTGAGCGGCGATGGCGGTCGCCACTTCCGGTCCTCGATCCGGCCCGACCGCGGCAACTACACCGCGGTAATCGGGGCCGGCGGATCGGACCTCGTGCTGGTCGGCGGCGCGGGCGTGCTCGCCGCATCGAGCGCCGACGTCCCCTCGAACTGACGGCCCGCCTCTTCCGCGGTGCCCGAGCGAGAAACGCGCTGGCGAGCCTTTCCGTGGCATCCTCCGCGATGCGTGAGTCTGCCCATGGACGCGAGCATGCAGGAAGACGGAGCGATGAACTGCCTGATGAGTGCATGGCACGGCCATGAAGCGGAGCTGCGCGCGTGGCTCCGGAAACGCCTGGGCAACACTCATGAGGCCGAGGACCTGTTGCAGGGGCTGTTCCTCAAGGCACTGCGCCAGGGCCGGAGATTCTGCGAAGTGGGCAACGCACGCGCCTGGCTGTTCGAGGTGGCGAGAAACGCGTTGGCCGACCATCTGCGCCTGAAGAAGGAGCAGGTGGAACTTCCGGAGGACCTGGCGGCGGATGCCAGCGAGCCCGCCGGTGTGGACAGCCTGGCCGCGTGTCTTCCGCGCGCCCTCTCGGAGCTGTCCGACGAAGACCGCGCGGCCATCACCCTGTGCGACCTGGAAGGTCTGAGCCAGAAGGACTTCGCCCGCCTCGAGGGTCTCACGCTGCCCGGCGCCAAGTCGCGGGTCCAGCGCGCCCGCAAGCGGCTGCGCGACCATCTCACGAGCGCCTGCCAGGTGCGCTTCGACGAGGCGGGAAAGATTTGCTGCTTCGTGCCGCGGGAGAAGTAGGCGGCCCTGCATCCTTTCCCCGGTTCGTTCGTCTTCTCGTCAAGCAAGGCGCATCGCGCCTCGCACGAACGCCATGGAGAGCCCGAATGCAAGCGATCGCCTTGAGACTGAAGCGCTGGAGCATCGAACAGCCGCTGATCTTCCTTCCGCTGGCGGCGGCGGTCTGGTTCGCCCTCTACCAGACGCTGATCCCGGCTTCCGAAGCCCTGGTCGGTGCCCTGCCGGTTGCGCGCGAGAGCCATCTGGGCGGTGCGCTCCAGTTCTTCTTCTACGACACGCCCAAGGTGCTGCTGCTCTTGACCGGCATCGTCTTCGCGATGGGCATCGTGCATACCTTCGTGTCCCCGGACCGCACCCGCGCGCTGCTCTCCGGGCGGCGGCTGGGCGCGGGCAACGTGCTGGCGGCGAGCCTGGGCATCGTCACGCCGTTCTGCTCGTGCTCGGCGGTGCCGCTTTTCATCGGCTTCCTGCAGGCGGGCGTGCCGCTGGGCGTGACCTTCTCGTTCCTGATCTCCGCGCCCATGGTGAACGAAGTCGCGCTGGCGCTGCTGTTCGGGATGTTCGGCTGGAAGGTCGCGGCACTCTACCTGGTGCTCGGCCTGGCGGTGGCGGTCCTCGCCGGACTGGTCATCGGCAGACTGGGAATGGAGGCGCATCTCGAAGACTGGGTGCGCGCGATGCAGAACACGCAGGCGCCCGCCGCCGTGACCGGCGCCGACATGCGCTGGGGCGAGCGCATCGACAGCGGCTTCCGTCACGTGCGCGAGATCGTCGGCAAGGTCTGGCCCTACATCCTTGCCGGCATCGCGCTGGGCGCCGGCATCCACGGCTATGTGCCGGAGGACTTCATGGCCTCGATCATGGGCAAGGACGCACCCTGGTGGTCGGTGCCCGCGGCGGTGGCCATTGGCGTGCCGATGTACACCAACGCGGCGGGCATCATCCCGATCGTCGAGGCGTTGATGGGCAAGGGCGCGGCGCTGGGCACGGTGCTCGCGTTCATGATGAGCGTGATCGCGCTCTCGGCCCCCGAAATGATCATCCTGCGCAAGGTGCTGAAGCCCCGGCTGATCGCCACCTTCGCCGGAGTGGTGGCCGCCGGCATCCTGCTGGTGGGCACTGTCTTCAATCTCGTCTTGTAAGGGGAGTGTTCATGGAGATCAAGGTACTGGGCACCGGATGCGCCAACTGCAAGGCGACCTTGAAGCGGATCGAGCAGGTCGCGGCGGAAAAGGGCATCGCGGTGCGGCTCGCCAAGGTGGAAGACATCCAGGCGATCATGAGCTATGGCGTGCTGTCCACGCCCGGCGTAGTGATCGACGGCAAGGTGGTGCATGCCGGCGGCGTGCCCGGCCGGGACGAGATCGCCGGCTGGCTCTCCGCCGAAGCATCGACGCGTGGCGGCGATGGCAGAGAGTGAAGCGCCGCAAATGCCGGAGGAGTTCGCCGCACGCATGAACGGCGGGTTCGCCGGCATCGTGAGCTGGCGGCAACTCGACGATCTGTGGTCGCGGGTGCTGGCGCAGCCCGAAGGCTGGTACGCCAGTCTCGCCGGCGCGGATGCGCCCGCGACACCCCTCACCGCGGAGGCGCTGCGCGGCTTCGTCGCGGAGCTGGATGCGCTCCTGCGCAGGGAACACGCCTACGACTACTGCGGCATCGTCTATGCCGACGACCCGATGCGGCCCGGCTTCATCAAGATCTACGACCCTCACGATCTGGGCTCTTCCTGCGGCGCGAGCGGCACGACGATCCTGCCGCGCTGGGTGCTCTCCCGCGTCGTCCCGACCCGCATCGGCAACGGAAGGCCCCTGACCGGCTCCCGCAGGCGCTGGTGGCAGGCGTTGT